>NZ_LT607753.1:5846553-6154266 GCF_900090295.1 Micromonospora coxensis
ACCACCGCACGGCGGTCAGCCCGCTGGGCGCGGGCGCGCTGGCCGGCTCCGGCCTGCCGCTGGACCCGGTGGCCGTGGCCAAGGAGCTGGGCTTCCGCACGTCCTTCGCCAACTCGATGGACGCGGTCGCCGACCGGGACTTCGTCGCCGAGTTCCTCTTCGTCACCGCGATGATCGGGGTGCACCTGTCCCGCCTCGGCGAGGAGGTGGTCCTCTGGACGTCGCAGGAGTTCGGCTGGGTGGAGCTGGACGACGCCTTCGCCACCGGCTCGTCGATCATGCCGCAGAAGAAGAACGCGGACATCGCCGAGCTGGCCCGGGGCAAGTCCGGCCGACTCGTCGGCGGGCTGATGAGCGTGCTCACCATGCTCAAGGGCCTGCCCATGACGTACGACCGGGACATGCAGGAGGACAAGGAGCCGGCCTTCGACGCGGTCGACACCCTGGAGCTGCTGCTGCCCGCGCTCGCCGGGATGATCTCCACCATGACGGTGCGGGTCGACCGGCTGGTCGCCGCCGCGCCGGTGGGCTTCTCGCTCGCCACCGAGGTGGCCGACTGGCTGGTCCGCAGGGGCGTGCCGTTCCGCGACGCCCACGAGATCACCGGCAAGCTGGTGGCGCTCTGCGTGGCCCGGGAGTGCGCCCTCGACGAGGTCTCCGACGCCGACCTGGTCGCGGTCAGCGCGCACCTCGATCCGAGCGTGCGCGACGTACTCTCGGTCCGTTCGGCGCTGGCCGCCCGGGTCACTCCCGGTTCCACCGGCCCCGGCCCGGTCGCCGACCAGCTCGCCGCCGCGGCGGACAAGCTGGCCGGCTGGCGGGAGTGGGCCGCCGAGCGGGTCGTACCCCGCTGAGGTCGTGACGGCCGGTCGCGGCGCGCGGGGTCGTCCCCGCGCGCCGCGTCGCCGTCAGGGGCGGCGTGAACCCCAGGCCCGCTCGCCGCAGAGCGCCAGCGCCGCCGGGAGCAGCACGCCGCGCACCAGCGTGGCGTCCACGAGGACGGCCACCGCCATGCCGAGGCCGAGCATCTTGTACTCCACTGCGCTGAGCGTCACGAACACCGCGAAGACGGCCACCATGATGGTCGCGGCGCTGGTGACCACGCCCGCGCTGCGCCCGACGCCCTCGACGATCGCGCGCCCGGGGGCGGTGCCGGCCGCCCACCGTTCCCGGATCCGGCTGAGGACGAACAGGTGGTAGTCCATGCTGAGCCCGAACAGCAGGACGAACATGAACAGCGGCAGCCAGCCGACCACCCCGCCGTACGGGGTGAAGCCCAGCGGTCCGGCGAGGTGGCCGTCCTGGAACGCCCAGGTGAGCACCCCGTACGCGGCGCCGATCGACAGCAGGTTCAGCGCGATCGACACCAGCGGCACCGCCAGGCTGCGGAACGTCACCGTGAGCAGGACGAAGGCCAGCAGCAGCACCGCCCCGACGACCAGGGGCGCCCGGCTGGTCATCCGTTCGGTGAAGTCGTGGGCGAACGCGGTGCGACCCATGACCGCGTGCCCCACGCCGTCGACCCGGCCGAGGGTCGCCGGCAGCACGTCGCCGCGCAGCGTCGCCAACGCCCGCTCCGACGCCGGGTCGGTGCCCGAGCCGGCCAACGGCACCCGGACCACCAGCGCCCGGTCGACGGCGGCGACGGTGACCGGGCCGTCCAGCCCGTCGCCGTCGACGGCGATCCGGTCCCGCAGCGCCGCCACGGCGGCGTCGATGTCGGCCCGCCCGGCGACCGGTGACCCGTCGCGGCTCCACACCACCACCCGGGCCGGCGCGGCGGCGCCCGGGAAGTCCTGCTGCATCCGCACCGCCGCGTCCACGGTGGGAACGCTGCGGGGCAGGCTGTCGGTCACGGCGGCGTCCTGCGGGTGCATCCGTAGCGCGGGCAGCGCCAGGACGACGAGCAGCAGGGTGCCCACCGCGCCCCAGAGCAGCGGACGCTGGGTCACGCCGGCGGCGACGACGGTCCAGAACCGCGACGGGGCGGACCCGGTGCGCCGCCGGCCGAGCCACGGCACGCGGATCCGGTCCACCCGGTCGCCGAGCACGGCCAGCATCGCCGGCAGGGCGGTCACCGACGCGAGCATCGCCGCGCCGACGACGAGCACCGTGCCGACGGCGGCACCCCGGAACGCCCCGATTCCGGTGAGCAGCAGACCGCTCAGACAGAGCACGACGGTGACGCCGGAGACCACCACGACCCGCCCGGAGGTGCCGGCGGTGATCGCCAGGGCGGTCGGCAGGTCGTGTCCGGCGGCCCGTTCCTCCCGCTGGCGGCGCAGATAGAACAGGCAGTAGTCGACGCCCACCGCCATGCCGATCAGCAGCACCATCGGCGCGGTCACGCTGTTGATCGGCAGCCAGTGGTCGACCACCTGGAGCAGGCTCAGCGTGGCGAGAACGGCGGTCAGGGTCAGCAGCAGCGGCACCGCCGCCGCGACGAGGGAGCCGAACACCACGAGCAGGATCAGCAGGGTCAGCGGCAGCGACACGTGGTGGGCGAGCGCGAAGTCGCCCTGGACGCCCTGGTCGACGGCGCGGGAGAGGCTGCGGTCGCCGGCCTGGGCGAGGCGGACCTGCGGGTGCCGCTCGCCGACCTCGGCGACGGCGGCGGTGGCCGCCTCCCACCCGGTCCGGCGTTGGTCGAGGTCGCCGTCGACCTCGAAGGTGACCAGCACCGCGCGTCCGTCGGCGGAGATCCGGTCGACCTGGCCGGCGGCGTACGGGTCGTGGACGGCGGCGCCGCCGACCGGCAGCGCCCGCAGCGTCGCGGTCAGATCGGCGACCGCCGCCCGCAGCAGGGGATCGGTGGTCGCCGGTGGCCCGTCGGCGGCCAGGCGTCGCACCAGCACGTGCTCCTGGATCGGCTCGTACCCGCGCTGGGCGTCCAGCGCGTGCCGGGCCCGGCCGGCCTCGCCGGGGTCGGTGACGGGGGCTCGCTCCCCGGTGACCAGTACGCCGGCGAGGACGGCCACCGCCACCAGGGCCAGCCAGCCGGTGATCGCCAGGGTGCGGTGGCGCACCGACCAGGCGACCACGCGTTCGGTCAGCGGCCGTGGGCGGGGTGGGGGTCGGTGGGTGGGTGATTTGCGTTCGCGCAGCATGAACTGCTGTCCTTTCCCTGGATGGGTGTCGCGCGTGAGAGCTCGCCGTCGGCGAGGTGATGCTCGTCCCGCCGGGTCGTCGAGTTGCAGCTCGACGACCCGGCACCTGCCTACTCGACGTCCTTGAGGACCCGCTCCACCGAGGACATCCGGCCCTCGACCTCGGTGAGGCGACCGCTGATCACCGCGAGTTGCCGGGACAGCTCCTCCTGGGTACGCGCCGATTGCTCGGCCAGCGCCCGGTACTCCTGGTCGCGGGCCACCTGCGCGCGGGCCCGCCAGGTCGGCGCGATCCGGGCCACGACCGTGACCACGACGACCGTGATCAGGGTGAAGATGCCGATCGCCCCGACGACCTCCGCCAGTTCATGTCCGTCCATCCCGTGCGCCTTCCTGTCGGTTGCTGTCCTCGGTGTCGGTGCTGAGCGTGTCGGCCGCGTCCGCGATGACGGCCGGCGTCAACCGGTACGCGAACGGGCGGACCTCGTAGAACTTCATGGCCTTGCCGTCGGGGGAGAGTTCGAGCTGGGCCGAGACCAGCCCGGCGGCTTCGAGCTTGCGCAGGTGCAGTTGGAGCAGCGCCCGGCTGATGCCCAGGTCACGGGCGAGCCGGCTGACGTAGGTGCGCTCCCGGCTGAGGGCGGCGATCACCCGCAGCCGGTGCGGGTTCGCCAGCGTGGCCAGCACCGCGAGCAGCTCGTCCCCGGTCGGCTCCGACGCGCTCATAGCGAAAACCTGCACATGCCAAAAAAACTTAGCAGGTGTGGGTGCGTCGCGCTGTCCCGGCGATGAGGATCAGGGATTTCTCGGGGTCGTCAGGCGGGGCGCTCGCGCTTCGGCAGTCTCGCCACCACCGCCTCGTACGAGGCGTCGACCGCCTCGAACAGTTCGTCGTCGGCGATGCCGCCGTCGAGCCGCAGCGCGTTCCAGCCGTACCGGCCTAGGTAGGGGGCCACCGCCGCGTCGGAGGGGTGTCGGTGCAGCCACTCGTCGGCCAGCACCCGGTCCGGGCCGCACTTCACCCACACCCGGGGCGGATCGTGCGGGGCGCCGAGGAAGGCGAAGATGCGGCTGCCCACCTTGGCCACCTCGGTCTCCTCCCAAGGGCGGTCCAGCCAGGCCGCCGGCAGGCCCAGGCAGTACGCCACCATCTCGTCGCGGGTCATCGCGTCCTCCGTCCCGGTCGGGCCTCAGTCTGACAACCCCGCCCGCCGCCGTGTCCGCTCGCCGCCGTGCCGGCCCACCTGCCGAGCGGCAGCGCGCTGGCGGGCGGCGCTTGCTGGCGGGCGGCGGCCCCCGGCGGGCAGTGGCCGACCTGGCGGGCGGCTCACTGGCGGGCGGTGGCTCAACGATGGGTGGGGGCGGCACACCGGCGGGCAGCAGGTTCGGTGGACCGGGGGTGATGCGGCGGCTGCTGTCGTCGCGGGTCATCCGGTGCACCATCGCGGGACCCGGCCTGCTTGGCGGCCTGCGCGCTGCCGAGCCCGAGAGCGATCGCCTGCCAGGTGAGCCCACGGTCCCGGGCCAGGGTCAGCAGCCCCGCCTCCAGGGTGTCCAGCTCGGCGCGTAGGTGTGGCAGCAGGGTCAGCGCGGCGGTGAGGTCGTCGCGGTCGAACGAGGCGTTGTCAACGTCTTGTTGAAGTCCGTTGGCCCGCGAACCAGCGGCCGGCCCGGTTGACCAGCGTCGCGTACCCGATGCCCAGCGCCAGTGAGGCGACCAGGGCGACCAGCGGCAGGTCCCGCAGGTGCGGGTAGACCTGCCAGTGGGTCAGGTAGATGTACAGCGAGCTGCCCGCCAGGACGCTCGCCACCCGGTTCACCGGCCCGAGGCTCGGCACGGTCGGCAGCCAGATCAGCAGCGCGAACCCGGCCACGATCAGCGCCTCCCGGCCGGGCTGGCCGAAGAAGCCCGGCACGGTCGCCGCCGCGGCAGCGGTCACCAGCAGCCGCTGCCGGACGCCGTCGGCGCGGGCGGCTGCCCAGCCGAGCGCGAAGAGCCAGAACGCCACCAGCGCGGTGGGCAGGTCGTAGCGGGCGTCCAGGCCGAACACGTCGTACCGGCTGAGCAGCCCCAGCCCCACGAGGGTCATCGGCAGGGCGAACGGGTGCCGGCGTTCCAGCCGGTCGACGCGGGGCACGGCCAGCAGGGCGGCCACCCCGATCAGGATGTAGACCAGCGCCTCGATGAACCAGAAGTGCCACTCGGTCTTCGCGTCGTCCGGGCCGAGAAGGCTGTGCGCCAGGAACAGCGTGCTCAGCCGGTACTGGTCGGTGACCACCAGCATCGCCGCGATCCAGGCCATGGTGGGCAGTACGATCCGGGCCAGTCCGGCGCGGACCTGCCGCAGCCGGTCGGTCCGGCCCGCGTCGGTGAGCTGGAACCGGGCGAAGTTGAAGCCGGCCACCCCGAGCAGCAGGTGCGCGCCGCCGGTGAGGGTGAACAGCGGGATGTGCGAGCCGACGATCAGCACGATGGCGATCGCGCGCAACGCGACGCTCGTCTCCAGCGCCCGGCGGCGGCGCGGCCGGCCGGCCCTGGGCGCGGGGAGCGCGCCGATGGGCACGGTGTGCCAGTTCGGCGGGAGCTGACCGAGCACCTGCTCCAGCCGCACCGACATCTCGACGTACGACAGCGAGTCGCCGCCGAGGTCGACGAAGCTGTGCTCCGGGGTCACGTCGGTGCGGTCGAGCACCTCGGCGTAGAGCCGGCACAGGTCGTCGCCGGGCGGCGCGGCCGGCGGGGTCACCGGCGGGGGAGTCGCGGCGAGGGCGCGCAGCGCCGGATAGTCCACCTTGCCGGTGCCCAGCCGGGGCAGCGCGTCCACCGGCAGCACCCGGACCGCGCGCGGCGGCAGCCCGACCTCGTCGGCGACCAGCCGGCGGACCCGCTGCGGGTCGGCGTCCCCGGCCACCGCGACCAGCAGTTCGTCGTCCGCGCCGAGGCAGGCCGCGTCGACGTCGTGCGCGGCGAGCAGCGCCTCCACCTGCTGCGGGTCCACCCGCAGGCCGAGGATCTTGGCGAACCGGCTGCGCCGGCCGACGATCTCGTACAGGCCGTCCGGGCCGCGCCGGGCCAGGTCGCCGGTGTGCAGCTCGTCGACGGTACGCCCCGCGGCCAGGTCGGCCGGGCGCTCGGCGTAGCCGAGCATGACGTTCGGGCCGGCGTACACCAGCTCGCCGGTGCCGTCGGGCTGGTCGGCCGTCGGGGCGAGGCGGAACTGCCCGCCCGGCACCGGCACGCCGATCGCCTCCGGCCGGCTCACCGCGAGGTCCGGCGGCAGGTACGCCATCCGGGCGGTCGCCTCGGTCTGGCCGTACATGACGAACAGGTCCCAGCCGCTGCGCCGGCCCAGCTCGGCGTGGCGGACCACCTTCTCCGGCGCGAGCCGGCCGCCGGCCACGGTGACGTAGCGCAGGTGCGGCAGGTCCATCGCGGCGAAGCCGACCCGGTCGAGCAGGTCGAAGGTGTACGGCACGCCGGCGAAGGTGGTCGCCCGCGCCTGCCGGAACAGGTCCCAGAAGCAGGCGTCGGCGACCGAGCGGTCGGTGAGCACCAGCGCGGCGCCCCGGGCCAGGTGGCTGTGCACCACCGACAGGCCGTAGCAGTAGTGCAGCGGCAGGCTGGTCATCGCCCGGTCGGTGTCGCGGATGCCCAGGTAGTCGGCGATCGCCTCGGCGTTGGCCTGGAGGTTGTCGTGGGAGAGCCGGACCAGCTTCGGCGAGCCGGTCGACCCGGAGGTGCTCAGCAGCAGCGCCAGGTCGGGGTGCAGGTCGTGGGCGGTGCCGTCCCGCCGCTCCCGCAGCGTCCACCCGCCGTCGGCCGGGCCGATCACCACGTCCGGGTCGTACGCCTCGGTCAGCGTCCCGGCTGCCGGGCCGTCGCCGGGAACCAGCAGCACCGGGTGTCCGCCGTGCAGGGCGCCGAGGTACGCCACCAGCGCGTCGACCGTGTTCGCCCCGGTCACCAGGACCAGCCGTCGGCGAGGACCGAGCCGTCGCGCGGTCCGCGCGACCCGGGCGGCCAGGTCGGCGTACGACAGGACCCCGGCGTCGGTCACGACGGCGGGGCGGTCACCGTGGCGGGCCAGATCGCGGACGAACGGCACCGCGCGTACGGCCGGGAGCAGGTCGGACAGGGGCGTCACGGTGGCAACTCTAAGGGTAGGCAAACCTAAATGACGAGGGCGGGTGGCGAGTCACACGCCGGTCGGCGTCGACCCCCGTGAGCAGCGGCGACCCGGGTGGGGCCCGCCCGTCGCCCGGACCGGCCCCGTCGGGTGCTCCTGGCCGGACCCGCCGACCGCCCGGGTGACCCCCAGGATTGGCGAACCGATTGACTTTCGATAGGTAGCGAGCGAGACTCGATACATGTTGGCCGAGCATCGAGTGGTAGCGCCGCTCAGAGTCTTTCTCGTACTGCTGTTCGGGGTCCTGCTCATGTTGCAGACCTTCTCGCTGCCCGGGCAGTTCGCGCACATGGCCGAGGAGTCCCCGGATCTCGCCTACCTGAGGTGGCCGTTGACCGCCGTCGCGGTCTTCTGGGTGCTGTGCGTCCAGGTGGTGATCGTGTCCACCTGGAAGCTGCTCACCCTGGTCAAGAACGACCGCATC
Organism: Micromonospora coxensis; assembly: GCF_900090295.1. Lineage (NCBI taxonomy): Bacteria > Bacillati > Actinomycetota > Actinomycetes > Micromonosporales > Micromonosporaceae > Micromonospora > Micromonospora coxensis. The sequence continues at coordinate 5,854,272 of NZ_LT607753.1, forward strand.
TTCACCGAGAGCTCCCTGGCCTGGGTGGACGCGATCGTGTGGGCCATCGTCGCCGCCTGGGTGGTGCTCCTGGGGGTGTTCCTCTACGTCGGGTTCCGCGCGGACGACCCCGGGCTGCCGTTGCTGCTGTTCCTGATGGTGGTCGGCGTCGCCGTGCTGGGGCTGCTGATGGTGGTCATGCGGGCGCTGTTGCGCCAGGCCACGACGCTGCGCACCGACATGGAGGCGGTGATCTGATGCCCATCGTCGTCCGTATCGACGTCGAGCTGGCCAAGCGCAAGATGAGCGTCGGCGAGTTCGCCGAGCGTGTCGGGCTCACCCCGGCGAACGTGGCGGTGCTCAAGAACGGTCGGGCCAAGGCGGTCCGGTTCAGCACCCTGGAGGCCATGTGCCGGGTGCTCGACTGCCAGCCCGGTGACCTCCTCGAGTGGGTCGACGAATGAACCAGGAACCTCGACCGGTCGCCGACGGTGCGACCGGTCCCCGAAGGGAGACCCCATGAAGTACGTCCTCGCCCTCGTCGCCCTCCTCGGCGTCGCGATCGGTGTCGCCGGAGTCGTGTACGGGGAGGCCGACGACTCCCCGGGGCTGCAACTCCTGGGCGTCGTGCTCGTCGTCGGCGCGGCGGTGTTCGGCGTGCGGGCCGTGCGCCGTGGCAGGTGAGCGTCTGCCGCCGGAGTCCGTCGGCTCACGTCGCTCGCGGTGGCTCGTCCGTCCGGTCCCGGTCGGCGGGTACGACGAAGGCTTGCGTCCGGGGCGGGCGGGCGTCCGGGCGAGGGCCGGGCCCTGCCGCCGGGAGGAGCGGGAGGGTTCTGCGGTCGCTACAGACCTGAGCACATGGATGAATCGCCCGCCGTGATTCATCCATGTGCTCAAGTCTGTAGCGTCTCGAACCCCTACCCGCTGCCGGCTGCACACCGCCCGGGTCGAGCGCGACGGATGGCTCCGGCTCTCTCGCGCTGGTCTCGGCGAAACTGCGCCCGCCAGCCCGCCAGCCCGCCAGCCCGCCAGCCCGCCAGCCCGCCAGCCCGCCCGCCAGCCCGCCCGCCAGCCCGCCAGCCCGCCAGCCCGCTAGCTCGCCCCGGCCGCCGCCGAAACTCGGGTGCGGAGCACATCGCACAGCCGTAGAACACGGGGATGACGTCTCACCTCTTCGCGATCTCGTTCGCCGCGAGTGAACCGCCACGGCTCGCGCGGTTCTGGTCCGGGCTGCTGGGCTGGGAGCCGGCCGACGACGACACGCTCCTACCCGCCGACGACACCGGGTTCCGGCTCCGCTTCGTGGCGACCGGGGAGCCGAAGACCGGCCAGAACCGGGCGCACTTCGACCTGACCAGCGACTCCCTCGAGGACCAGCGGCGGACGGTGGCCAGGGCGCTGGAGTGGGGCGCCCGGCACGTCGACGTGGGCCAGGGCCCCGACGACGCCCACGTGGTGCTCGCCGACCCCGAGGGCAACGAGTTCTGCGTCATCGAGCCGGGCAACAACTTCCTGGCCGACTGCGGGTTCATCGGGGCGCTGGCCTGCGACGGTTCGCAGGAGGTCGGCTACTTCTGGAGCGCGGCGCTGGGGTGGCCGCTGGTCTGGGACCAGGACCAGGAGACGGCGATCCGTTCGCCGCACGGCGGCCCGAAGATCACCTGGGGTGGCCCGCCGCTGATGCCGAGGACCGGCCGGGACCGGGTGCGCTTCGACCTCGCCCCGGCCGCCGACGGTGACCAGCGGGCGGAGGTCGACCGACTGCTCTCCCTGGGGGCGACGCGCATCGACACCGGCCGGGCCGGGCCCGGCTGCGTGGCGCTGGCCGATCCCGACGGCAACGAGTTCTGTCTGCTGCCGCCCCGCTGACCCGGCCACCAGAGGCCACGGCCGGACCGCTCCGCGACGCGGAGCGTGGTCGGTCACACCGCGTACGGTTGCTGATCTCCGCCGCGCGACGTTTCCTGGACCGGTGGACTACTCATGGCTCGGCGCGCCCGCCGCTCAGGTCCCCGAGACGGCACGGACGATGCTGGGCTGGGAGATCTCGGCCGGCGGCGTCCGGATCAGGCTGACCGAGGTCGAGGCGTACGCCGGGACCGGCGAGGATCCGGCCTCGCACGCCCATCGGGGTCCCACCCCCAGGACCAGGGTCATGTTCGGGCCGGCCGGACGCGCCTACACCTACTTCGTGTTCGGGGTGCACTGGTGCGTGAACATCGTCTGTGGTCGCGAGGGAGAGGCCGCGGCGGTCCTGCTGCGCGCGGGTGAGGTCGTCGACGGGCGGGACATCGCCCGCAAGCGTCGTGGCGAGGTGGCCGACCGTGACCTCGCCCGCGGGCCGGCTCGGCTGGTGGTCGCGCTGGGGATCTCCGCCGAGGCGAACGGCACCTCGGTGATCGACGGCACCGGCCCGCTGCTGTTGACGCCGCCGGAGCGTCCGGTCGCGCCGTCGGAGATCTCCGCCGGCCCGCGCGTCGGGGTCGCCGCCGCGCACGACGTGCCCTGGCGCTTCTGGGTCACCGGCGACCCCACCGTCAGCAGCTACCGCCGGCACGTCCCGCGCCGCCCGCGGAATAGTTGACTCGTCAAGTATGTTGTGCGCGACGTCCGGGACGCCACCTCGGCCCCGGTCGAGACGCGAGGAGCTGGTCATGCAGTTCGGAGTCTTCACCGTCGGCGACGTCACGGTCGACCCGACCAACGGTCGGGAGCCGACCGAGCGTGAGCGGATCAAGGCGATGGTCGCCATCGCGCTCAAGGCCGAGGAGGTCGGCCTGGACGTCTTCGCCACCGGCGAGCACCACAACCCGCCGTTCGTGCCGTCGTCGCCCACCACCATGCTGGGCTACATCGCGGCCCGCACCGAGCGGCTGCTGCTCTCCACCTCGACCACCCTGATCACCACCAACGACCCGGTGAAGATCGCCGAGGACTACGCCATGCTCCAGCACCTGGCCGACGGCCGGGTGGACCTGATGATGGGACGCGGCAACACCGGCCCGGTCTACCCGTGGTTCGGGCAGGACATCCGCAACGGCATCCCGCTCGCCATCGAGAACTACGACCTGCTCCACCGGCTGTGGCGCGAGGACGTCGTCGACTGGAAGGGGCGCTTCCGCACCCCGTTGCAGTCGTTCACCTCGACCCCGCGCCCGCTCGACGGCGTCCCGCCGTTCGTCTGGCACGGCTCCATCCGCAGCCCGGAGATCGCCGAGCAGGCCGCGTACTACGGCGACGGGTTCTTCGCCAACCACATCTTCTGGCCCAAGGAGCACACCCAGCGGATGGTCGGGCTCTACCGGCAGCGCTTCGCCCACTACGGCCACGGCTCCCCGGAGCAGGCCATCGTCGGGCTCGGCGGGCAGGTCTTCGTCCGGAAGAACTCCCAGGACGCCGTCCGGGAGTTCCGGCCGTACTTCGACAACGCCCCGGTCTACGGGCACGGGCCGTCGCTGGAGGACTTCAGCCGGGAGACGCCGCTGACCGTGGGCAGCCCGCAGCAGGTCATCGACCGCACCCTCGGCTTCCGGGAGTACGTCGGCGACTACCAGCGCCAGCTCTTCCTGATCGACCACGCCGGCCTGCCGCTGAAGACCGTGCTGGAGCAGCTCGACATCCTCGGTGCGGAGGTGGTCCCGGTGCTGCGCAAGGAGTTCGACTCGCTGCGCCCCGCGCACGTCCCCGAGGCGCCCACCCACGCCGCGCTGGTCGCGGCCCGCGACGCCGCACCGGCGGGAGCGGAGGCCACCCGATGAGCCGGCGCACCCTGGCCGTGGTCTCGGCCGGGCTCAGCCGGCCCTCGTCCACCCGGCTGCTCGCCGACCAGCTCGCCGCGGCCGCCCGCGACGAGCTGGTCCGGCGCGGCCACGAGGTGGAGCTGCACGTCGTCGAGCTGCGCGACCACGCGCACGACGTGGTCGACAACCTGCTCACCGGCTTCCCGTCGACCGCGCTGCGCCAGGCCGTCGACACGGTGGCCGGCGCGGACGGCGTGATCGCCGTGACGCCGATCTTCAGCGGGTCGTACAACGGGCTGTTCAAGTCCTTCTTCGACGTGCTGGAGTCCGGGGCGCTGGTCGACACCCCGGTGCTGATCGGCGCCACCGGCGGCACGGCGCGGCACTCGCTCGCCCTGGAACACGCGGTCCGCCCGCTCTTCAGCTACCTGCGGGCGGTGGTGGTGCCGACCGCGGTCTACGCCGCGCCGGAGGACTGGTCCGGCGGGTCCGCCGACGGCGCGCTGCGCGCCCGGGTGGTGCGCGCCGGCGCGGAACTGGCCGAGCAGGTCGACCGTCGGCCGCCGTTGGGTGGCCCCGCCGACCCGTTCGCCCTCACCACCGACTTCGCGCAGCTGCTCGGCCGCCGCGAGGACTGAGCCTCAGTCGTACGGGTGGGCGACGAGCACCGGGCAGTGCGCGTGCTGCACCAGGGCCTGGCTGACCGAGCCGAGCAGCAGGCCGGTGAACCCGCCCCGGCCCCGGGTGCCCACCGCCACCATCGACGCCGACCCGCTCGCCTCCACCAGCCCCTGCACCGCGCCGGCCGCCCGTACCGGGTGCTCCCGCACCACCAGCTCCGGGTGGTCGGCGCGGACCGCCGCGGACGCCTCGGCGAGCAACCGCACCGCCTCCGCCTGGTACGCGGCCTGCGACTCCGCCACCTCCTCCGGCACCGGACGGTCCCCGTCCGGCGGACCGACGTGCACCAGCACCAGCGGCACGTCGCGCAGCGTCGCCTCCTCGGCGGCGTACCCGGCGGCCCGCCGTGCCCCGTCCGAGCCGTCCACCCCGGCCAGCACCGGACCGTCGACCGGGATCGGCTGCTCCTCGGGCCGCACCACCAGCACCGGGCAGTGCGCGTGCGCCGCCACCTGGCTGCCCACCGAGCCGAGCAGCAGTCCGGCGAAGCCACCCAGCCCGCGACTGCCGACCACCACGAGCGCGGCGTGGCGGGACGCCTCGACCAACGACGCGCCCGGCCCCCCGGCGACCTGGCGCACCTGCACGGTCAGTCCGGGCCAGCGGTCGACCAGCTCGGCCGCCACCTTCTCCAGCATCTGCCGCGACTCCTCGGTGGGCGCCGGCAGCCCCAGGTCGTACGGGTTGAGCGGCACGCCGTAGCCGAGCGGGTGCAGGTACCCGTGCACCAGGTGCAGCGGCAGCCGCCGCAGCACGGCGGCACGGGCCGCGTGTTCGGCGGCGACCAGGCTGGACGGCGATCCGTCGACGCCCACCACGACAGGTCGGTTCATCGGCACTCCCCGGGGTCGGTCCGATCATTGTCGACGTACCCGTCCCGTGTCGCCGGCATTCGGCTCGGACGCGCCGTCGGGTGCGGCCCGCACCTCGCCCGGGGGAGGGGCCGGCGGTCGACGACGCGTCGGCGGGCGGGGTGCGGGCCGGGGGACGCACGTCCGCGCCGGCCGGGACAGCGGCCGGCGCGGACGGCGCCGGATCAGGACCTGTCGTCCTGCTTGTGGTGGCGCAGGATCGCCAGCGGACTGTGCGAGTGGTGCAGGACCGCGTGGCTCACCGAGCCGAGCAGCAGCCCGGTGAAGGCGCCCCGGCCGTGCGCGCCGACCACGGTCAGCTGCGCGGTGGCGGACTGCTCCACCAGCACCCGAGCCGCCGACCCGTGCGCGACGAGCTGACGCACCGGCACGTCCGGGAACTTCTCCGTCCAACCGGCCACGGCCTCGGCCAGCACCCGCTTCTCCTCGGCGGCGACCGCGTCCACGTCGTACACCAGGGGGAGCATGTCGCCGGGGCCGAGCGGCGTCGGAGCCAGCCAGGCGTGCACCGCCACCACCGAGGTGCCGCGCAGCGACGCCTCCTCGAACGCGAAGCCGAGCGCCTCGGTGGACAGCGCCGAGCCGTCCACGCCGACCAGCACCGGCCCGTCGGCGCGCGGCTCGCCCTTGACCACCAGCACCGGGCAGTCGGCCCGGGCGGAGACCTGCACGGCCGACGAGCCGATCAGCAGCCCGGCGAAGCCGCCCAGGCCCCGGTTGCCGAGCACGATCAGCGCCGCGTCGCGGGACTCGCGCAGCAGCACCGGCGTGGGCGCGCCGTCGACCAGCTCACCGGTCACGGCGACCTCGGGCGCGGTCTTGCCGGCCTCGGCGACCGCGTCCGTGACGTACCGCTCGGCCTGCGCGCGCAGGCCCGCGTCGGACGGGGCGCCGGGCACCGGCCCGAGCGGCTGGCCCATGAGCGGCCAGATGAACGCGTGCACCACCCGCAGTGGACGGTGCCGCAGCGCGGCCTCCCGGGCGGCGAACCGTACGGCGTCCAGGGCGGCGGCGGAACCGTCCACACCCACCACGACGGGAGCACCGGATCTGATGGTCATCACGTCCTCCTTCCTCCGCCCTCAGCATCCTCCCGAGCGGTGGCGACGGTCAGAGGCCTCGGACACCCGGACCCGGGTCCTTCGTCCCGCCCGGAGCGCCGTCCCGGAGCGTCGACCGTCGTCTCCGGAGCGTCGTTCCGGAGCGCCGTCCATGAGCGCCGTCCCCGGACCGCCGTCCCCGGACCGCCGTCTCCCCGGGCCGTCGTCTGCGGCCCGGGGAGCGGGGGCGGTGGTCAGCCGGTGGCGCGACGCGGGCCCGGCACGACGGTGGGCGCGTCCCCGTCGGGCCGGGGCCGACGGCGGGCGAGCCGCAGCGCGAGACCGGGCAGCGCGCTGACCGCCGCGCAGGCCAGTAGCACGTCCGCGCCCAGCGGGTCGGTGCCCAGCAGGTCCCGCAGTGGTCCGACGAGCACCCCGGCGACCTGCAACACCGCCGACACGGCGACCGCGACCAGCAGACCCGGGTTGGCCCGCCGCGCGCCCACCGGACGTGGCGCCCGCACCGCCAGCGCCACGCCGAGCTGCGCCAGCCCGAGGACCACGAACACCACCGACTGCCAGGGCAGCTCACGGGCGGCGGCGACCACCCCGGCGCCGAGCACCACGGCCGCGATCAGCGCGCCGGTGACCAGCACGTCGCGGCCCAGCCCGGCGCCGAGCACCGACTCCTGCGGGGAGCGGGGCGGGCGGCGCAGAATGCCCGGCTCGGCCGGCTCCGCGCCGAGCGCCACCCCCGGCACCCCGTGGGTGAGCAGGTTGACCCAGAGGATCTGCGCCGGCAGCAGCGGCACGGCCAGCCCGAACAGCGGGCCGATCAGCATCACCAGGATCTCCGCGACGCCGCCGGAGAGCCCGTAGCGCAGGAACCGGCGGATGTTGTCGTAGATCCGGCGTCCCTCACCGATCGCGGTGGCCACGCTGGACAGGTCGTCGTCGACCAGCACCAGGTCGGCGGCCTGCCGGGCGACCTCGGTGCCGCCGCCCATCGCCACCCCGATGTCGGCGCGGCGCAGCGCCGGGGCGTCGTTGACCCCGTCACCGGTCATCGCCACCACGTGCCCCCGCGACTGGAGCCCGGCGATGATGTCGAGCTTCTGCTCCGGTTGGGTACGGGCGAAGACCCGGGTCTCCGGGTGGGCGGCGGCCGGATCCTCGTCGTCGCCCCGGGCCAGCGGGTCACCGTCGCGCCACAGCCCCAGCTGACCGCCGATCGCGGCGGCGGTGGCCGGGTGGTCGCCGGTGATCAGCAGCAGCCGCACCCCGGCGGCGCCGAAGCTCTCGGCGATCTCCGGGGCGCCGGCACGCAGCGGGTCGCCGACGGCGACCAGGCCCACCGGTCGCAGCCCGGTCGGCGTGGCCGGGTCGGGCGGCGTGTCCACCAGGGCGGCGGCCACCGCGAGGACCCGGAGCCCCTCGCCGGCGAGCCGGTGCGCGGCGGCGGTCAGCTCGGCGATCTCCTCGTCGCCGGCGTCGAGCAGGGGCGCGGCCAGCACGCTCTCCGGCGCGCCCTTGCAGACCACCAGGTACCGCCGGTCGCAGGACCGGTGCACCGTGACCATCCGTCGGGTGGCCTGGTCGAACGGGTGCTCGGCGACGCGGGGCCAGGCGGCGCGGGTGCGTTGCGGGTCGAGGCCGGCGCGCGCCGCGAAGGCGACCAGCGCCGCCTCCAGCGGGTCGCCCACCGCGCCCCAGTCGGGTCGATCGTCGTCCGGTGGCGACAGCGCGGCGTCGTTGCAGAGCAGCCCGGCGCGCGCCAACCGGCGCAGCTCCTCCGGTACGGCCACCGCCGTGCCGTCCCGGTGCACCGTGCCGTGCGGGGCGTAGCCGGCGCCGGTCACCCCGTACGTCACGCCGTCGGCGGTGACGGCCGCCTGCACCGCCATCCGCCCCTCGGTGAGGGTGCCGGTCTTGTCGGAGGCGATCACGGTCACCGAACCGAGCGTCTCCACCGCGTGCAGCCGGCGCGGGATGGCGTGCGCGCCGGCCATCCGGCGGGCGCCCAGGGCCAACGCGAGGGTCACCACCGCCGGCAGCGACTCGGGCACCGCCGCCACCACCAGGCTGACCGCCGTGATCGCCATGTCCACCACCGGCCGCCCGCCGAGCACCCCGACGGCGAAGACCAGCCCGGACAGCGCCACCACCACCAGCCCGAGCACCCGCCCGAGCGCGGACAGTCGGCGCTGCAACGGCGTGGCGGTGGGGCGGGTGCCGGCGACCAGCGCGCTGATCCGGCCCAGGGCGCTCGCGCCGGCGGTGCGGACCACGGTGCCCGCACCCCTGCCGGTGGTGACCACCGTCCCGGCCAGGACCTCCTGCCCGACCTCCCGCCCGACCGGCACCGCCTCGCCGGTCAGCGCCGACTCGTCCAGGTGCAGCCGGCTCGCCTCGACCAGCGACAGGTCGGCCGGCACGACGTCGCCGGCCTCGACGCGGACCAGGTCGCCACGGACCACGTCGGCGGCGGGCACCACCATGTCGACGCCGTCGCGCACCACCCGGGCGGTCGGCGCGGCGAGCCGGTCCAGGGCGGCGATGGCGTGGTCGGCGCGGACCTCCTGCACCACCCCGATCACCGTGTTCACCACGACGACCAGGACGATCACCACGGTGTCCGGCAGGTCGCCGAGCAGGGTGGTGACCACGGCGGCGGCGAGCAGCAGTGCGACCAGGGGGTCGGTGAGCTGGCGCAGGACCCGGACCGCGAGGTGCCGGCGCGGCGGCGGGAGCACCGAGTTCGGCCCGTCGGCGCGCAACCGGGCGGCGGCCTCGTCGGCGCGCAGCCCGGCCGGGGCGGCCGTGCGCTGCACGGTGCCCTCCAGCGTCCCGCCTCGTCCGCCGGTCGTCGTCACCGGTGCCCTCCCCGCCTCGCGCGGCGCGTCGCGGGCACGCCGTCCCGTTCCACCCTCCCGCCGGGGCGGCGCCGCGGGCAGAGGCGTTGCGCCCGCCGGGCCCGGGACCAACGGCCCTGACGCCGTCACCTCGCGCAGGAGTCCGATGGAGGCAGGACCAGCGACAAGGAGGTCGACGATGTCCACCGTCACGAAGTTCCGGGGCGGCGCGCTCGCGCCGTTCGACTGGACGAATCTCTCCTGGTTCCCGCTGCTGGCGCCGACGATCCGCGTCGAGGACTACCTCGACGGGGACCGGTACGTCATCCGCGCCGAGCTGCCGGGGATCGACCCGGCCAAGGACGTCCGCGTCACCCGTACCGGCGACACGTTGCGGCTGGACGTGGTACGCCGGGAGGGCCACGCGGACAAGGTCCGCTCCGAGTTCCACTACGGATCCTTCTCCCGCCTGATCCCGCTGCCGGCGGGCGTCAAGCCGGAGACCATCGCCGCCCGCTACGCCGACGGCATCCTCCAGATCACCGCGACGGTCGGCGAGAGCGAGCCGACCGCCCAGGAGATCCCGGTGACCGTGGAGCACGGCGGGAAGCGGTGAGCCCGACCCCAGGGGCCCGGCCGTCCGCCGGGCCCCACCCGTTACCGGAGGGACCTCGCATGACGCCACTGGAGATGCTGCGTGAACACCCCTTCCTGGCCGGCCTGCCGCAGGAGTGGTTGCCCCGGCTGACCGGGTACGCCCGGCCGGTGGTCTGGCACCCCGGCCATCGCCTGTTCCGGGCCGGGCAGCCGGCGGAACGGTTCTGGCTCGTCCGGGGCGGCGAGGTGGCGCTGGACTTCCCGGTGCCCGGACGCGGCGACGTGGGCATCGAGTCGATCGGGCCGGGCGGCGTGCTGGGCTGGTCCTGGCTCTTCCCGCCGTACCGCTGGCAGTTCGGGGCGGTCGCCGTGCGGCGTACCCCGACGGTGGAGTTCACCGCCGAGGGGGTGCGCCGGCTGATGGCCTCCGACGACCGTCTCGGCCGGGAGTTGACCACCCGGTTCATGGCCGTGGTGGTGGACCGGCTCCAGGCGTCCCGGGTGCGGCTGCTGGACCTGTACGGCTACCCGACGTCGTCGGCGAGCTGACCGGCCCGCCGCCGGTCCTCTCCGCTCCCCGCGACGTACCGGCGCACGACCAGCTCGTCGACCTCCAGCCGGCCGATGCGCAGCTCCCGGATCACCGCGCGGCGCACGGCGAGCCGGCCGACCGCCAGCACGCCCAGCGCCGCCGCCCCGCCGGCCAGCGCGGACACCGCCAGCGCGCCGGTCGCGGCGGCGCCGACGGCACGGGCGCCCGCGGCCAGCGCGCCGGTCGCGGTCGCGGCGACGGCACGGGGTCCGGAGTGGGCCGGGTCGTGACGGCGGTACGGGCGCATCCTCCGATCCTGCGCCCGCACCGGCCCGGGCGGGGCGCGGCGCGACGCCGGTCCACCGCCCGGGTGACGCCTGCGCTCAGTAGACGGTGAGGCCCCGCTCGGCGAACTGGCCCCGGACCCGGTCCAGCAGCTCGGGGGTGGGTGGCGCGGTGTCGGCGAGCGGGAAGGTCAGCCCCAGGTCGGCGTACTTGTGCGCGCCGAGGCGGTGGAACGGCAGCACCTCCACCCGCTGCACGGTGGCCAGTCCGGCGGCGAAGTCGGCCACCCCGGCCACGTTCTCCTCCGCGTCGGTCAGCCCCGGCACCAGCACGAAGCGGATCCAGATCGGGGTGCCCCGCTCGGCCAGCCGCCGGCCGAACCGCAACGTCGGCGCGACCGACCCGGTGCGGGTCACCCGCCGGTACGTCGCCGGGTCCCACGACTTCACGTCCAGCAGCACCAGGTCGGTGGCGTCGAGTAGGGCGTCGTCGGCGCGGACGCCGAGGAAACCGGAGGTGTCCAGCGCGGTGTGCAGGCCCATCTCGTGGCAGCGGCGCAGCACCTCGCCGGTGAACCGGGGCTGCAGCAGCGGCTCGCCGCCGCTGAGCGTCACCCCGCCCCCGGCGACCTGGATGAACCGCTGGTACCGGGTGATCTCGGCCATCAGCTCGTCGACCGTGCGGTGCCGGCCGCTGCGCCGGTACCAGGTGTCCGGGCTGTGGCAGTAGCGGCAGCGCAGCGGGCAGCCGGCGAGGAACGCCACGAACCGGGTGCCCGGCCCGTCCACCCCGACCGAGACGTCCCAGGAGTGCACCGCCCCGGTCAGCTCGCCCCCGGTGCGTCCCGGCCCGACCGCGACGCCGGGGACGGGGCCCGGCCCCGCCGGGGCGTCGCCGGTCGGGGCGGGCATCCCGGGCGGGCCCGCGCGCCCGGGCTCGGCGAGCCCGGGCGGCGAGGGCGGCCGGACGGTCACAGCGACCCGTGGAACGTCCGGGACACCACGTCCCGCTGCTGTTCCGGGGTGAGCTGGACGAAGTTCACCGCGTACCCGGAGACCCGCACGGTCAGCTGCGGGTAGCGCTCCGGGTGCGCCATCGCGTCGACCAGGGTGGCCCGGTCCAGCACGTTGACGTTGAGGTGGAAGCCGCCGGAGTCGGTGTACGCGTCGAGCACGCCGGCCAGGTTGTCGATCCGCTCGGACCGGGTCCGGCCCAACCCGTCCGGGGTGACCGTGCCGGTCAGCGAGATGCCGTCGCGGGCGGCGTCGTACGGCAGCTTCGCCACCGACAGCGCGGCCGCGACCAGGCCGTGGGTGTCCCGCCCGTTCATCGGGTTCGCCCCCGGCGCGAACGGCTCACCGGCGCGCCGGCCGTCCGGGGTGTTGCCGGTGTGCTTGCCGTAGACCACGTTGGAGGTGATGGTCAGCACCGACATGGTCAGCTCGGCGTCGCGGTAGGTGCGCTGCCGGCGCAGCTTCTCGGCGAACGTCTCCACCAGCCACACCGCGATGTCGTCGGCCCGGTCGTCGTTGTTGCCGAAGGTCGGCGCCTCGCCCTCGACCGCGTAGTCGATCGCCAGTCCGGTCTCGTCGCGCAGCACCTTGACCGTGCCGTACCGGATCGCGGCGAGGCTGTCCACGGCGACGGAGAGCCCGGCGATGCCGGTGGCCATGAACCGGCGCACCGGGTGGTCGTGCAGCGCCATCTCCAGCCGCTCGTAGGCGTACCGGTCGTGCTGGTGGTGGATGACGTTGAGCGCGTCCACGTACGTCTCGGCCAGCCAGTCCAGCGTCCTGTCGTACGCGGCCAGCACCTCGGCGTAGTCGAGGGTCTCGCCGCCGACCGGCGGGGCCGCCGGGGCCACCTGCTCGCCGGTGATCTCGTCCCGACCGCCGTTGATCGCGTACAGCAGCGCCTTGGCCAGGTTGGCCCGGGCCCCGAAGAACTGCATGTCCCGGCCCACCCGCATCGCCGAGACGCAGCAGGCGATCGCGGTGTCGTCGTCGTACGCGGGGCGGATCAGCTCGTCGTTCTCGTACTGGATGGCGCTGGTGTCCAGCGAGACCTGGGCGCAGAACCGCTTGAACCCGACGGGCAGCCGCGGCGACCAGAGCACGGTCAGGTTCGGCTCCGGCGCCGGGCCGAGGTTGTAGAGGGTCTGCAGGTAGCGGAAGCTGGTCCGGCTGACCAGCGGCCGGCCGTCGACACCCATCCCGCCGAGCGACTCGGTGACCCAGGTGGGGTCGCCGGAGAAGAGCTGGTCGTACTCGGGGGTACGCAGGAACCGGACGATCCGCAGCTTGATCACGAAGTCGTCGACCAACTCCTGGGCGTCGCTCTCGGTCAGCCGCCCCTCGGCCAGGTCCCGGCGCAGGTAGACGTCGACGAAGTTCGCCGTGCGGCCCAGCGACATCGCCGCGCCGTTCTGCTCCTTCGTCGCGGCCAGGTACGCGAAGTACAGCCACTGGATCGCCTCGCGGCCGGTCGTCGCCGGGGCGGAGATGTCGTGGCCGTAGCTCGCCGCCATCCGCTTCAGCTCACCCAGCGCGCGGATCTGCTCGGCCAGCTCCTCGCGGTCGCGGATCACCTCGTCGGTGGAGGGTCGGTCGTCCAGCGCCGCCTTGAGCGCGGCGCGTTCGGCGACGAGGCGGTCCACGCCGTAGAGCGCCACCCGCCGGTAGTCGCCGATGATCCGGCCCCGGCCGTAGGCGTCGGGCAGGCCGGTGATGACGTGCGAGCGCCGGGCGGCGAGCACGTCGGCCGGGTACGCGTCGAAGACCGCGTCGTTGTGCGTCTTGCGGTAGCTGGTGAAGATCCGGTGGACCTCCGGGTCGGGCGCGAAGCCGTACGCCTTCAGCGCGGTCTCCACCATCCGCAGCCCACCGGCCGGCATGATCGCCCGGCGCAGCGGCGCGTCGGTCTGCAACCCGACGATCAACTCCCTGTCCCGGTCGATCCAGCCGGGTCCGTGCGCGGTGATGGTCGACGGGGTGGCGGCGTCGACGTCGAGGATCCCGCGTCGGCGCTCCTCGACGAAGAGCGCCTTCAGCGCGTCCCAGACCGCCAGGGTCCGCGCGGTCGGCCCGGTCAGGAACGCGGCGTCCCCGGTGTACGGCTCGTGGTTGGCGCGCACGAAGTCGGCGACGTCGACGGTGTCGCGCCACGTCGTGCCGGTGAAGCCGCGCCACGGGTCGAGGTGTGCGTTGCCGGTCATGACTGGTCCCTCCAGGGGGTGTGCCGGCGGGTCTGCGGGCCGCCGGACGGTCGTCGGGGGCCGGACGGCGGTCACGGCCGCAGCACCAGGCGGGCGGTGACCCGGCCGGCCAGCACGTCCTGCACCGCCTCGTTGATCTCGTCGAGCTTGCGCACCTCGTACGCGACCCGGGTGCGGCCGGCGGCGTGCAGCCGGAACACCTCGGCCAGGTCGGCGCGGGTGCCGACGATCGAACCGATCACGGTGATGCCCTTGAGCACGGTCTCGAAGATCGGCAGGGTGAAGCCGTTCTCCTTCGGCAGCGACACCAGCACCAGCCGTCCGCCCCGGCGCAGGCTGCGGTGGGCCTGCGCGATCACGGTGGGGCTGGCCGCCAGGACGATCGCCACGTCCGCCCCGCCGAGCGCGGTGACCGCCTCGACCGGGTCGACCTCGGCCGCGTTCACGGTGTGCGTGGCGCCGAGGTCGCGGGCCAGGCGCAGCTTCTCGTCCGTCACGTCCACGGCGACGGTCTCGCCGCCGAACAGCTGCGCGTACTGCTGGGCGAGGTGGCCCAGCCCGCCGATGCCGAAGACCGCCACCCGGTCGCCGGGGCGCACCGCGGCCACCTTCACCGCCTTGTACGTGGTGACGCCCGCGCAGGTCAGCGGGGCCGCCTCGAACGGGTCGACCCCGTCCGGCACACGGACGGCGTAGCGGGCCGAGGCGACCGCGTACTCGGCGTGCGCGCCGTCGACGGAGTAGCCGGTGTTGCGCTGCGCCTCGCAGAGCGTCTCCCAGCCGGAGACGCAGTGCGCGCAGGTGCCGCAGGCCCAGCCGAGCCAGGGCAGGGCGACCCGGTGGCCGACGGCGTGCTCGGTGACGCCCTCGCCGACCCGCTCCACGATGCCGACGCCCTCGTGACCCGGCACGAACGGCGGGTTCGGCTTGACCGGCCAGTCGCCGCGCGCGGCGTGGATGTCGGTGTGGCAGAGCCCGCTCGCCTCGATCCGGACCAGGATCTCGCCGGGGCCGGGCTCGGGCACCGGCACGTCGAAGATCTCCAGCGGCTGGTCGAACGAGGTGACGACGGTCGCGCGCATCGGGAGCCTCCCAGGTCTGCTTGTCGCTTCCAGGACCAGCCTGCGCCGCAGGTGCCGCAGCGGGCAGGGGCGCAGGACCACCACCCCCCGGGACCAAAGACCCCACCCCCACCGCCGCCCCTTCCCGCTCCGCCCGCACCCCTCCACGCCGTCCCCCCGTCGCGCCGTCCCCCCGCCGGGCTGTCAACCCGTCGCGCCGTCACCCGTGGGGCTGTCACCCCTCCGCGTCGTCGGCCCGCGCCGTCACCAGGCGGACCGCCGCGACGGCCCGCGCACTTTCAGAGAAAGAGGGCCTATCCCACCGGAAATGAGCCCTCATTCCGTGAAAGTGCCGCTGCCGCTGCCGCTGCCGCTGCCGCTGCCGCTGCCGCTTCCGCTGGGTGGGTGAGGTCGGTGGGGTGGCTGCGGGTGGGCGGAGTGCGGGGCCGTGGCGGTGGGCGTCGTGGCGTACCGGAAGGGCGTGTCGGTGGGGTGGCGGCGGCGCCGCCGGGGCCGTGGGCCGGCCCCGGCGGACCGGGGTCAGTGCTCGACGACCAGCCGGTGGGCCCGCAGCACGCGGGCCCACCAGGGCCGGGGCGCCGCCGGGCGCAGCGCCGGGGCGCGGGTCCCGCGCAGGCTGACCCAGCCGCCGGGGCCCATCGTCACCGCGCCGATCGCCGGTGGCCGGCGGCGCCCCACCACCGCCACCGCGCCGGCCAGCAGCGCCACGGCGACCGCGCCGGCCGCGGCGGCGAGCACCTGGTCCGGGTCGGGCACCGACCGGTAGCGGACCCGGCCGTCGGCCAGCACGAACGCGCCGACGGCGCGCCCGTCACGGGTCACCGGCACCAGCGCCGCCGCCGGCGTGCCGGGTAGTTCCAGCACCGGTCCGACGGGCCCCACCGGTACGACCGGCGCGGGCGTCGCCGCCGGCTCCGGGGACCGCCGGGGCGGCGGGGCCAGCGGGGCGGGGCCGGTGGGGTTGAAGATCGCGGTCATCGCGCTGCCCTCCTATCGGGAGTCGGACGTGCCGGTGGTGGGGTCGACGGCGGCCCGCCCGGCCGCCAGCCGGGCGATCGGCACCCGGTACGGCGAGCAGGAGACGTAGTCCAGCCCGGCGTCGGCGAAGAACGCCACCGACTCGGGGTCGCCGCCGTGCTCGCCGCAGACCCCGACGGTCAGCTCCGGCCGGGCGGCCCGGCCCTCCGCCACGGCCAGCCGGACCAGCCGCCCCACGCCCTTGACGTCGATGCTCTCGAACGGGGAGGTGGTGAAGATCCCCCGCTCCAGGTACGCGCCGAAGAACGAGCCCTCCACGTCGTCGCGGGAGAACGCCCAGGCGGTCTGGGTCAGGTCGTTGGTGCCGAAGGAGAAGAAGTGCGCCTCGGCGGCGATCTCCCCGGCGGTCAGCGCCGCCCGGGGCACCTCGATCATCGTGCCGATCGGGATCTCCGGCGCCCCCGGCACCCCGGCGAGGACCTGCTCGGCCTCCACCCGGACGGCGGCCAACTCCTTGACGTCGCCGACCAGCGGCACCATGATCTCCGGCCGCGGGTCGCCACCCTCGCGGACCCGTTGGGCCGCCGCCTCGGCGACCGCGCGGACCTGCATGGCGAACAGTCCCGGGATCACCAGCCCGAGGCGCACCCCGCGCAGGCCGAGCATCGGGTTCGACTCGTGCATCCGGCGGACCGCGACCAGCAGCCGGCCGTCGCGGCCCGGGTCCTCGCCGAGCGCCTCGGCGCGGGCCACCCGGGCGGTCAGCTCGTGCAGCGGAGGCAGGAACTCGTGCAGCGGCGGGTCGATCAGCCGGATGGTCACCGGCAGACCGTCCATCGCCGCGAGGATGTCCACGAAGTCGGCCCGCTGCAACGGCAGCAGCGCGTCCAGCGCGGCGGCCACCTCGTCCGGTCCGTCGGCCAGGATCAGCCGCTCCACCAGCTCCCGGCGCTCACCCAGGAACATGTGCTCGGTCCGGCACAGCCCGATCCCGGTGGCGCCGAACCGGCGGGCCCGGCGGGCGTCCGGCCCGGTGTCGGCGTTCGCCCGCACACCCAGCCGGCGCACCGCATCGGCGTGGCCGAGCAGCCGGTGCACCGCCGCGACCAGCGGGTCGGCCTGCGGCGCCAGCTCGCCGGCCAGGTAACGGGCGACGGGGGAGGGCTGCACCGGGACCTCACCGGCGTAGATCCGGCCGGTCGTGCCGTCGATGGAGATGACGTCCCCGGCCCGGACCACCCGGTCGCCGACGGCGAACTCGCCGCGCTCCGGGGCGATCCGCAGGGCGTCCGCCCCGCAGACGCAGGTGCGGCCCATGCCCCGGGCCACCACGGCGGCGTGCGAGGTCTTGCCGCCGCGCGAGGTCAGCACCCCGGCCGCGGCGATCATGCCGGGCAGGTCGTCCGGGTTGGTCTCCCGACGGACCAGGATCACCGGTTCGGTGGCCGCCGCCGCGGCGGCGGAGTCGAACACCACCCGGCCCACCGCGGCCCCCGGGGAGGCCCCCACCCCGACCGCGAGCGGGGCCGGCGCGCCCGACAGGTCGAAGGCCGGAAACATCAGCTGGCCGAGCTGCGCGCCGTTGACCCGCAGCAGCGCCTCGTCCAGGCTGATCAGCCCCTCCTGCACCAGCTGTGCGGCGATCACGAACGCGGCGGCGGCGGTGCGCTTGCCGACCCGGGTCTGCAACATCCACAGCCGGCCACGCTCGATGGTGAACTCGATGTCGCACAGGTCGCGGTAGTGCCGCTCCAGCGTCGCCATGATCGTCATCAGCCGGCGGAAGCTCGCCGGGTCGATCCGCTCCAGCTCCGGCAGGGGGATCGTGTTGCGGATCCCGGCGACCACGTCCTCGCCCTGCGCGTCGGGCAGGTAGTCGCCGTACACGCCGGGCGCGCCGGTGGCCGGGTCGCGGGTGAACGCCACCCCGGTGCCCGAGTCCGGGCCCAGGTTGCCGAAGACCATCGCCATCACGTTCACCGCGGTGCCCAGGTCGTCCGGGATGCGCTCCTGCCGCCGGTAGATCCGGGCCCGCTCCGAGTTCCACGACTCGAACACCGAACGGACCGCCAGGTACAGCTGCTCGTGCGGGGCCTGCGGGAAGTCGTGCCCGACGTGCGCGGCGAAGACCTTCTTGTACGTCTCCACCAGGTCGCGCAGCTGCTCGGCGCTCGGGCCGGCCGGCCCGGCCGAGGCGCGCAGCGCCTCCAGCTCCCGCTCGAACTCCTCGGCCGGCACCCCGTACACGGTCCGGCCGTACATCTGGATCAGCCGGCGGTACGAGTCCCAGGCGAACCGCGCGTCGCCGGCGCGCGCGGCCAACCCGTGCACGGTCGTGTCGTTGAGCCCGATGTCGAGGATCGTCTCCATCATCCCCGGCATCGAGTACCGGCCGCCGGAGCGGACCGCCAGCAGCAGCGGGTCGTGCCGGTCGCCGAGCCACCGGTCCAGCCGGGCCTCGACCTCCCGCAGATGGGCGTTGATCTCGGCGAAGAGCCCCTCCGGGGGTTCCCCGGTGCGCAGGTACACCCGGCAGGCGTCGGTGCTGACGGTGAAGCCGGGCGGGACGGGCAGCCCCAGCCGGGTCATCTCGGCCAGGTTCGCGCCCTTGCCACCCAGCAGATCGGCTCTGCTGCGGTCACCCTCGATGAAGTCGTAGACGAACTTGGCCATGGTCCCGGCCTCCCACTCCGCTACCGCACGGATCCTCT
Source organism: Micromonospora coxensis (assembly GCF_900090295.1). Taxonomy (NCBI): domain Bacteria; kingdom Bacillati; phylum Actinomycetota; class Actinomycetes; order Micromonosporales; family Micromonosporaceae; genus Micromonospora; species Micromonospora coxensis. The sequence goes on from NZ_LT607753.1 coordinate 5,872,835, forward strand.
TCCTCGTTGGTAGCAATGCGCGGGCCCGCACCGGCAGGGCCGGACGGTACGGGCTCAGGGCCGGAGGTCCCGGGATCGTCACACCCGGTGCGTATCCTCCGGCGGTGACCGCTGACCTGCGACTGCGCCCGGTGCGCGACGCCGACGTGCCCCACTTCTTCGCCCACGAGCAGGATCCGCAGGCCGTCTGGATGGCGGCCTTCGGCCCGGCCGACCCGACCGACCGGGCCGCCTTCGACGCGCACTGGGCCCGCATCCGCGCCGACCCGCGCATCGTCAACCGCACCGTCGTGGTCGGCGAGGACGTGGTCGGCCACGTGGCCGCCTTCCCGGTGGACGAGCGCACCGAGGTCAGCTACTGGATCGACCCGCGGCGCTGGGGCCGGGGGTACGCCACCGCCGCGCTCGCCGCGCTGCTGCGCGAACTGCCGCAGCGGCCGGTGCACGCGCGCGCCGCCAAGGACAACCGGGCCTCCCTGGCGGTGCTGCGCAAGTGCGGCTTCGTCGTCGTCGGCGAGGACGCGGGCTTCGCCCACGGCCGTGGCGTCGAGGTCGAGGAGTGGGTGCTGGAGCTGCCCGCCGAGGCGGCTGAGCAGGGCGACCACTAGTCTCCCGGGGGTGAACTGGCTGGAACTCGTCGGCTGGGCCGGCTCCGCGCTGCTGGTCTGGTCCCTGCTGCAGACGCGCATCCTGCGGCTGCGCGCGCTCAACCTGCTCGGCTGCCTGATCCTGATCGGCTACAACGCCGCCGTGGCCGTCTGGCCCATGGTCGGCCTCAACGTGGTGCTCACCGTGATCAACGTGTGGTATCTGCGCAAGCTGCTGGCCACCCGGCACGACGAGCAGACCTACCAGGCGGTGGAGGTGGGCGTCGACGACCGGTTCCTGGCCCACACCCTGCGGGTGCACGCGGCCGACATCAGCCGGTTCAACCCGGACTTCCGGTGGGAGTCGCACGCCGCCGAGCGCTCGGCGTTCCTGGTGCTCAAGGCCGACGAGGTGGTGGGCGTGGTGCTGTCGCACGCCGAACCGGGCGGGATCGCCCAGATCGACCTGGACTACGTCACCCCGAGGTTCCGGGACCTCACCCCCGGGGAGTTCGTCTACCGGCGCAGCAGCCTCTTCACCGACCGGGGCTTCCGCCGGGTGGTCAGCCCGCCCGGCATGGTCGCCCCCTACTACCACCGGCTCGGCTTCCGCCCCGAGGACGGCACGTACGTGCTCGACCTGCCCGCCCCCGCGACGGCCTGAGCTCGGCGTACGCCCCGGCATGATTCACCCGGGCCCCGACGGGGCACAGAGGGGCCTACGCCGGGCGGGTCCTCCGTCCGGCGGCGCCGGGGCGTGACGCCGGCGTCCGTCGCGGTGAGGGAGAGAACCGGGCGTGCAGAGCTACTGGAGCCAACTGGCCCTGGTCGGAGTCCTGGTCGTCCTGAACGCGATCTTCGCGGGCAGCGAGATGGCGCTGGTGTCGTTGCGCGACAGCCAGTTGCAGCGCCTGGAGCGCACCAGCCGGGCCGGGCGGGTGCTGGCCCGGCTCGCCAAGGATCCGAACCGGTTCCTCGCCACCATCCAGATCGGCATCACCCTGGCCGGCTTCCTGGCCTCGGCCGCCGCGGCGGTCTCCCTGGCCAAGCCCCTGGTGCCGCTGCTCGGCTTCGTCGGCGGCGCCGCCGAGACGGTCGCCATCGTGGTGGTCACCCTCGCGCTGACCTTCGTCACCCTGGTCTTCGGCGAGCTGGCCCCGAAGCGGATCGCCATGCAGTCCGCCGAGCGCTGGGCGCTGCTGGTGGCCCGCCCGCTGGACCTGCTGGCCACCGTTACCCGCCCCGCCGTCTGGGCCCTCGGCGCCACCAGCGACCTCGTCGTACGACTGGTCGGGCTCAACCCGAAGCACGAGCCCGAGGAGATCGGCCCCGACGAACTGCGCGACATCGTCGCCGGCAACCACGGCTTCACCAAGGAACAGCGGATGATCATCGCCGGCGCGGTGGAGATCGCCGACCGGCAGCTCAAGGCGGTGCTCGTACCCCGGTTGCAGGTCTTCACGCTCGACAGCGGCACCACCGCGGAGGCCGCCCGGCTGGTGCTGGCCGCCACCGGCCACTCCCGGGCCCCGGTGGTGCGCCACGGCGGCCTGGACGACGCGGCCGGGGTCATCCACCTGCGCGACCTGGTCGGCGTGCCCGACGACCGCCCGGTCGACGAGATCGCCCGCCCGCCCATGCTGCTGCCCGACTCGCTGCCGGTGGTCGACGCGCTGCGGCAGTTCAAGGCCGAACGCCAGCACATCGCCCTGGTGGTGGACGAGCGCGGCGCCGTCGACGGGATCGTCACCCTGGAGGACATCCTGGAGGAGATCGTCGGCGAGATCTACGACGAGACCGACCGGGACGTGCGCGCCGTGCGCACCGAGGCCGACGGCGTGCTGCTGCTGCCCGGCACCTTTCCCGTGCACGACCTGGTCGACATCGGCGTCGAGGTGCCCGGCCGACCGTCCGGCGACTACACCACGGTCGCCGGGATGCTGCTGAGCTGCCTCGGGCACATCCCCACCGTGGCCGGGGAGAGCGTCACCGTGGACGGCTGGGAGATCGAGGTGGCCGCCATCGACCAGCGGGCCATCAGCCAGGTACGGCTGCGCCGCCACGCCGCCGTCGAGGAGGCCGCCGAGGGCGAGCCGGTCCTCGACCGGGCACGCGGCTGACCCGTCCGCGTCACCCGCCGTGCGTCGGCCCGAGCCGCCGTGCGTCGGCCCGACCCGCCCTGCGCCGGCCCAGCCCGCCGTGCCTCGGCCGGACCCGCCCCGCGCCGGCCCGGTCCGCCGTGCCTCGGCCGGTCCGGCCGGCGCCCCCACCGCGCCCGCCGGCGCGTCACCTGCCCGGCGCGGCGTCACCCGCCCGGTGGGGCGTCCCCGCCCGGCCGGCCGAACGGGAAGTCCGGCACCGGCGGCAGGAGCTGCACCTGGTCGGCGGGGAGCTGACGGGTGCTGCGGCTCAACGCCCGGGCCACCACCCGGATCGCCCACGGGCCGGAGGGATGACGTTCCGCCCCGATCAGCCGCCCCACCAGGCGGCCCCACCAGTGCCGGGTGACGATCACGTCGGTCAACCGCAGCCGCCCGGCCGGGAAGCCGCCGCGCACCACCACGTCGACCACCCGGCCGAGCCGCCGCCCGTGCAGGTCGTACGCGGTGCGGCCGAGCAGCTCACCCGCTCGCACGGTCGGCCCCCGGGATCCGGTCGATCAGGTGCCGGCGCAGCCACGCCTCCACCGGCGGACGCGGCAGCTCCTCGCCCCGGCAACGCAGCCGCACCGCGCTGTCCATCCGGGTGACCAGGGTGATCGGGATGCGCACCGGCGGCGTCGGCGGGTCCTCGGTGAACCGGTCCGCCACCGCCACCAGCAGCCGACCGATCCGCCCGCCGATCCGCTGCCCGAGCGCCCCCTGCCCGCTGAGCAGGAACGCCACGTACGGGTAGCCGCCGTCGTCGACGGCGAACTCGACGTCGTCGACCTTGCCGACCAGCCGTCCGGCGGAGTCGACGATCTGCCGGTCGAGCAGCTGCCGGCCGAGCTGGACCCTCATCGCCCCATCCCCGTCGACACCGCCAGCGGGATCGCCGCCACCGACGCCGCCACGATCACCACCAGGAAGACCGCCCCGAGCAGGTTCGACATCCGCCCGTTGACCCGGTCGCCCAGGTACGTCCGGTCGTTCGCCACGATCAGGATCGGCAGGTACGTCAACGGCAACGCCACCGCGCTGACGATCAGCATGTGCTCGGTGAGCCGTACCGGGTCGACGGTGGTGCCCAGCACCAGCACCCCGAGCAGGACGCTGAGCAGCAGCACGCTGTGGAACCGGGCCGCCTCCCGGGGGCTGACCCGCTTGCCCCACTGCCAGCCGAAGTACTGCGCGGCGGCGTACGCGGCGGAGAGCCCGGTCTCCAGCGCGGCGCCGAAGGTCACCGCGAAGAACGCCAACGCGACGATCGCCAGGCCCACCGAGCCGAAGGCGAGGACCACCGGCAGGGCCACCTCGTCGAGGCTCGACAGCGAGGCGCCGTACGGGTGGAAGACCACCGTCGCGGTGGCCACCAGCGACAGCGCGAGGAAGCCGCCGACGGGGAACCCGACCAGGACGCTCGTGCGGGCGTCGGCGAGGTCCGCGGCGGTCCAGTTCTCCTCGACCCCGCCCGAGGAGAAGAAGAACACCTCGTACGGGCTGACGGTGGAGGCGAACAGCGCCACCGCCACGAACCAGTACGCCCCCCACCCCTGCCCGTACTCCTGCGGGTGCAGCGCCCCACGGGCCAGCTCCGGCCAGTCGGTCGGCAGCCAGAACAGCGCGACCGCGAAGACCGCCAGGGTCAGGCCGGTCAAGCCGAAGACCCGTTCCATCAGCTGGAACCGCATCCGCCACAGCACCAGCCACACCGCGAACGCCGCCACCGGGGCCCAGAGCAGGTAGCTGACCCGCGACGCCAGTTGCAGCGCCAGCGCCAGCCCACCCAGCTCGGCCGCCAGGGTGAGCACCGTGACCAGGTAGGAGGCGACCAGGTTGAGCAGCGCCACCCGGGGCCCGAGCCGCTCCCGGACCAGGTCGAACACCGCCCGGCCGCTCACCGCCGCGATCCGGCCGGCCATGTCGGCGTACGCGCAGATGCCCACCACCCCGAGCACCAGCACCCAGGCGTGCCCCATGCCGAACCGGGCCCCGGCCTGGCTCGCCGCCACCAGGTCGCCGATGTCGACGAAGCCCCCGATGGCCGAGAGCACGCCGAGCGTGGCGGCGAGGAGCTTCCTCACGTCGGGTACGGGGTGGCCGGTCTCATCGACGCGACGATATCGGCGTAAGCGGCAGCTTTTCCGGCGAACAGGACAGGCGGCGCCGGTTCACCACCCGGCCTGCCGCCTGCGCGTCCCCGCCCGTGCGGCCTACCGCCGGTACATCGCCTGCGCGTCCCCGTCCGCCTGCCGTCGGCACGCCGCCTGCCGTCGGTATGCCGCCTGCCCGGCGGCGCGTCCGTGCCGGTGCCGGATCGGGCGGACCGACCTACGCGCCGGCCGCCGTGGTCCGGCTCAGGGGTGGGCGAGGTTCTGCAGCCGCACCTGACCGCGGGAGACCAGCCGCCCGTCGGCGTCGGTGATCTCCACCTGCCAGAGCTGCTGGCTGCGTCCCCGGTGCACGGGCGTGCCGACGGCGGTCAGCTCGCCGTCGCGCACCGCCCGGAGGAAGTCCGTCTGGTTCGACACGCCGACCACCGTGCCGCGCCCGCCGAGCCAGATCGACCCACCGACGCTGGCGGCGGTCTCCACCACCGCGCAGTACACCCCGCCGTGCTGGATGCCGAACGGCTGGTGCAGCTCGGGGCGCACCTGCCAGCGGATCACCACCCGGTCGGCGCCGATCTCGTCGAACTTCAGCCCGAGCAGCCCGACCAGGCCACCCGTCATGTCCGGCATCTCCACGACCCGTACCTCCTCGCCTCGGCCAGGCGCAGCCTAGTCGGCGCTCAGGTCGGCAAACCCGGTACGGCCCGGTGCCCGGCATGGGGGAGAATCGGTGACCGTGACCGACAGCAACCTCCCGCACGGGCGGGACTCCCTGACCGAAGACCTGCGGTGGCGGGGCCTGATCCAGGACTCGACCGGCCTCGACGAGCTGCGCGACCTGCTCGACGGCGGGAGCGCCACCTTCTATGTGGGCTTCGATCCGACCGCGCCCAGCCTGCACGTCGGCCACCTGATGCAGGTCACCACCGCCCGCCGGCTCCAGCTCGCCGGGCACCGGCCGCTGCTGCTGGTCGGCGGCGCGACCGGGCAGATCGGTGACCCGAAGGAGAGCGCCGAGCGGACGCTCAACCCGCCGGAGGTCGTCGCGAGCTGGGTGCAGCGCATCCGCGACCAGCTCGCGCCCTTCGTGTCGTACACCGGTGAGAACGCGGCGCAACTGGTCAACAACCTGGACTGGACCGGCCAGATGTCGGTGGTCGAGTTCCTCCGCGACGTCGGCAAGCACTTCCCGGTGAACAAGATGCTGGCCCGCGAGGTGGTCAAGGCCCGGCTGGAGACCGGCATCAGCTTCACCGAGTTCAGCTACCAGCTGCTCCAGGCCAACGACTTCTTCGAGTTGCACCGTCGGCACGGCTGCCAGCTCCAGTACGGCGGCTCCGACCAGTGGGGCAACATCACCGCCGGGGTCGACTACGTGCGCCGTCGCGGCGCGGGGCCGGTGGAGGCGTTCACCACCCCGCTGGTGACCCGGTCCGACGGCACGAAGTTCGGCAAGACCGAGGGCGGGGCCGTCTGGCTCGACCCCGAGATGACCAGCCCGTACGCCTTCTACCAGTTCTGGGTCAACGCCGACGACCGGGACGTCACCCGCTACCTGCGGTACTTCAGCTTCCGGTCCCGCGAGGAGATCGAGGCGCTGGAGAAGGAGGCGGCCGAGCGGCCGGCGGCCCGCGCCGCCCAGCGGGCGCTCGCCGAGGAGCTGACCACCCTGGTGCACGGCGAGCGGGAGATGGCCCAGGCGGTCGCCGCGAGCCAGGCGCTGTTCGGTCGCGGCTCGCTGGAGGAGTTGACGCCGGAGACCCTGCGGGCGGCGCTGACCGAGGCCGGCCTGGTCCACCTCGACGAGCTGCCGGACGTGGCCGGGCTGCTCAAGGAGTCGGGCCTGGTGCCGAGCATGAAGGAGGCGCGCCGGGTGATCGCCGAGGGCGGCGCGTACGTCAACAACATCCGGGTCACCGAGGTCGACGCGGTGGTCGCCCCGGAGGACCTGCTGCACGGCCGATACCTCGTCCTGCGCCGCGGCAAGCGGTCCTTCGCCGGGGTTGAGCTGCGGAAATAGCCGTACGACGAGAGTGTGACGCGGGACGCCCCCGGCTGATTTGACGATCAACTCGCCGGGGGCGTACCTTTTTCTCTGCCAGCGCGGAACGGACGAAACAGGGCGAAAGACCTGGGCGGCCGGGCGCGGGAACGGACCGAGGACCTCGGAAGTTCTGTCTTCCGGAGTTCGATCCGGGCGGCGCCCCGGATTCGCCCCAGGGCGGATTTGGTGAGGCGGAGCCGACCGGGTATGGTTCATCGCCGGTAGGGCACCGGGCGAGCGTGCGGGAAACCGCAGCGGCCGGCCTACCGACAGCCAGGAGACGAGCGGTGAGAGCCGGTTGTTTTGTGGTGCCCGGAATTGTGGTGGAAGTGGTGTGGATCGCGACAGAGCGGTTTGACACGGCGGATATCACCGGGTAACGTAGTAAAAGTGCCCGGCGCGAGAGCGGCGGGCATGGTGGACGGAATGCCCCGGGTCGGGGCTCCACGGTTGTGGGGTTCTGGGCGGTGTGTGGTTGTTCTTTGAGAACTCAACAGGGTGCTTGATAAGCCAGTGCCAATTTGATTTATACCCCGTGCTGGCGACCTTCTTCGGGGGGTTGTTGGTGGGGATTCCTTTGGCAACACTTTTGTTGTCAGGGTTTGCTGTTCGACAAGTTTTTGTTGGAGAGTTTGATCCTGGCTCAGGACGAACGCTGGCGGCGTGCTTAACACATGCAAGTCGAGCGGAAAGGCCCTTCGGGGTACTCGAGCGGCGAACGGGTGAGTAACACGTGAGCAACCTGCCCTAGGCTTTGGGATAACCCCGGGAAACCGGGGCTAATACCGAATATGACCTCCGATCGCATGGTTGGTGGTGGAAAGTTTTTCGGCCTGGGATGGGCTCGCGGCCTATCAGCTTGTTGGTGGGGTGATGGCCTACCAAGGCGACGACGGGTAGCCGGCCTGAGAGGGCGACCGGCCACACTGGGACTGAGACACGGCCCAGACTCCTACGGGAGGCAGCAGTGGGGAATATTGCACAATGGGCGGAAGCCTGATGCAGCGACGCCGCGTGAGGGATGACGGCCTTCGGGTTGTAAACCTCTTTCAGCAGGGACGAAGCGTAAGTGACGGTACCTGCAGAAGAAGCGCCGGCCAACTACGTGCCAGCAGCCGCGGTAAGACGTAGGGCGCGAGCGTTGTCCGGATTTATTGGGCGTAAAGAGCTCGTAGGCGGCTTGTCGCGTCGACCGTGAAAACTTGGGGCTCAACCCCAAGCCTGCGGTCGATACGGGCAGGCTAGAGTTCGGTAGGGGAGACTGGAATTCCTGGTGTAGCGGTGAAATGCGCAGATATCAGGAGGAACACCGGTGGCGAAGGCGGGTCTCTGGGCCGATACTGACGCTGAGGAGCGAAAGCGTGGGGAGCGAACAGGATTAGATACCCTGGTAGTCCACGCTGTAAACGTTGGGCGCTAGGTGTGGGGGGCCTCTCCGGTTCCCTGTGCCGCAGCTAACGCATTAAGCGCCCCGCCTGGGGAGTACGGCCGCAAGGCTAAAACTCAAAGGAATTGACGGGGGCCCGCACAAGCGGCGGAGCATGCGGATTAATTCGATGCAACGCGAAGAACCTTACCTGGGTTTGACATGGCCGCAAAACTCGCAGAGATGTGAGGTCCTTCGGGGGCGGTCACAGGTGGTGCATGGCTGTCGTCAGCTCGTGTCGTGAGATGTTGGGTTAAGTCCCGCAACGAGCGCAACCCTCGTTCGATGTTGCCAGCGCGTTATGGCGGGGACTCATCGAAGACTGCCGGGGTCAACTCGGAGGAAGGTGGGGATGACGTCAAGTCATCATGCCCCTTATGTCCAGGGCTTCACGCATGCTACAATGGCCGGTACAATGGGCTGCGATACCGTGAGGTGGAGCGAATCCCAAAAAGCCGGTCTCAGTTCGGATCGGGGTCTGCAACTCGACCCCGTGAAGTCGGAGTCGCTAGTAATCGCAGATCAGCAACGCTGCGGTGAATACGTTCCCGGGCCTTGTACACACCGCCCGTCACGTCACGAAAGTCGGCAACACCCGAAGCCGGTGGCCCAACCCCTTGTGGGAGGGAGCCGTCGAAGGTGGGGCTGGCGATTGGGACGAAGTCGTAACAAGGTAGCCGTACCGGAAGGTGCGGCTGGATCACCTCCTTTCTAAGGAGCACCATCCGTCGAAAGACGGTATGGAGCCCACGCCATCCGAACGTGATGGTGGGGTGCTCAATGGCGGAGACACTGGCCAGTTTTTCCTCGGCAACGGTCGGGGGCGCCTAGTACAGCCACTTCGGTGGTGGGAACGGTTGGCTCCTGATGCGGCTGGGAAGAGGCGCTAAGCACCCTGTTGGGTCCTGAAGGAACAACCCGAGGGTTGTCTTTCAGAACCATGACCCCACTGTGGTGGGGGACGGTTGCCAGGCATGACCTGGTGTGGCATACCGCCGGCGGTGGTCGGGTTTGGTGTCGCGCTGTGGGTTGTGGGTTGGTTGTTTGTTGAGAATTGCACAGTGGACGCGAGCATCTTTGTGGTCAAGTTGTCAAGGGCGAACGGTGGATGCCTTGGCACCAGGAGCCGATGAAGGACGTGGGAGGCCGCGATAGGCCTGGGGGAGCTGTCAACCAAGCTGTGATCCCAGGGTGTCCGAATGGGGAAACCCGGCACCAGTCATGTGGTGTCACCCGCACCTGAACACATAGGGTGTGTGGGGGGAACGCGGGGAAGTGAAACATCTCAGTACCCGTAGGAAGAGAAAACAAATTTAGTGATTCCGTGAGTAGTGGCGAGCGAAAGCGGATTGAGGCTAAACCGGCTGCGTGTGATACCTGTCAGGGGTTGCGTGGTCGGGGTTGTGGGACCCCGCTGAACAAGCTGACACTTGTTCGAGGAGTTATAAAGTCAGTGGCTAGCCGAACAGTCTGGAATGGCTGACCGTAGGCGGTGAGAGTCCGGTAGGTGAAAGTTGCTGACCTTCTGTGGGTGTTCCCGAGTAGCGGCGGACCCCTGAAATCTGCCGTGAATCTGCCAGGACCACCTGGTAAGCCTAAATACTTCCTGGTGACCGATAGCGGACGAGTACCGTGAGGGAATGGTGAAAAGTACCCCGGGAGGGGAGTGAAATAGTACCTGAAACCGTTCGCCTACAATCCGTCGGAGCCTTGCGGGGTGACGGCGTGCCTTTTGAAGAATGAGCCTGCGAGTTAGTGGCATGTGGCGAGGTTAACCCGTGTGGGGGAGCCGTAGCGAAAGCGAGTCTGAATAGGGCGATCGAGTCGCATGTCCTAGACCCGAAGCGGAGTGATCTAGCCATGGGCAGGCTGAAGCGCGGGTAAGACCGCGTGGAGGGCCGAACCCACCAACGTTGAAAAGTTGGGGGATGACCTGTGGTTAGGGGTGAAAGGCCAATCAAACTCCGTGATAGCTGGTTCTCCCCGAAATGCATTTAGGTGCAGCGTCGCGTGTTTCTTGCCGGAGGTAGAGCACTGGATGGTCTAGGGGGCCCACAAGCTTACCGAAATCAGCCAAACTCCGAATGCCGGTAAGTGAGAGCGCGGCAGTGAGACTGCGGGGGATAAGCTTCGTAGTCGAGAGGGAAACAGCCCAGATCACCAGCTAAGGCCCCTAAGCGTGTGCTAAGTGGAAAAGGATGTGGGGTCGCATAGACAACCAGGAGGTTGGCTTAGAAGCAGCCACCCTTTAAAGAGTGCGTAATAGCTCACTGGTCAAGTGGTTCCGCGCCGACAATGTAGCGGGGCTCAAGCACACCGCCGAAGCTGTGGCATTCACATTTCAACCTCGCTTGGACTTGATTCCTTGTGCAGGTGTGTGGATGGGTAGGGGAGCGTCGTGCCGGGGGTGAAGCAACGGGGTGACCTAGTTGTGGACGCGGCACGAGTGAGAATGCAGGCATGAGTAGCGAAAGAAGGGTGAGAAACCCTTCCGCCGGATGACCAAGGGTTCCAGGGCCAGGCTAATCCGCCCTGGGTGAGTCGGGACCTAAGGCGAGGCCGAGAGGCGTAGTCGATGGACAACGGGTTGATATTCCCGTACCCGCGAAAGAGCGACCCTGATGAACCTCGTTGTGCTAACCACCCGAACCAGCCGAGACCTTCGGGTCGAGGTTGGGGAGCGTGGGAACCTGGCGGGTAGTAGTCAAGCGATGGGGTGACGCAGGAAGGTAGCTGATCCCGGCCGGTGGTTGTGCCGGGGTAAGCGTGTAGGCCGCACCATAGGCAAATCCGTGGTGCATGGAGGCTGAGACGTGATGCCGAGCCGATTCAGGTGAAGTCAGTGATCCTATGCTGCCGAGAAAAGCCTCTAGCGAGTTCTGAGCGGCCCGTACCCCAAACCGACACAGGTGGTCAGGTAGAGAATACCGAGGCGATCGGGCGAACTGTGGTTAAGGAACTCGGCAAATTGCCCCCGTAACTTAGGGAGAAGGGGGGCCGGAGACGTGAAGCCCCGCGCGGGTGGAGCGTTGTATGGCCGCAGAGAGCAGGGGGAAGCGACTGTTTACTAAAAACACAGGTCCATGCGAAGAAGTAATTCGATGTATATGGACTGACGCCTGCCCGGTGCTGGAACGTTAAGGGGACCTGTTAGCTCTTCGGGGCGAAGCGGAGAACTTAAGCGCCAGTAAACGGCGGTGGTAACTATAACCATCCTAAGGTAGCGAAATTCCTTGTCGGGTAAGTTCCGACCTGCACGAATGGCGTAACGACTTCCCCACTGTCTCAACCACAGGCCCGGCGAAATTGCAGTACGAGTAAAGATGCTCGTTACGCGCGGCAGGACGGAAAGACCCCGGGACCTTTACTATAGCTTGACATTGGTATCCGAATTAGCTTGTGTAGGATAGGTGGGAGCCGGTGAAGTCCATACGCCAGTATGGGTGGAGGCAATCTTGAAATACCACTCTGGTTGATTTGGGTATCTAACTTCGGACCGTTATCCGGTTCAGGGACAGTGTCTGGTGGGTAGTTTAACTGGGGCGGTTGCCTCCTAAAGGGTAACGGAGGCGCCCAAAGGTTCCCTCAGCCTGGTTGGCAATCAGGTGTTGAGTGCAAGTACACAAGGGAGCTTGACTGTGAGACTGACAGGTCGAGCAGGGACGAAAGTCGGGACTAGTGATCCGGCACTTGCGAGTGGAAGCGGTGTCGCTCAACGGATAAAAGGTACCCCGGGGATAACAGGCTGATCTTCCCCAAGAGTCCATATCGACGGGATGGTTTGGCACCTCGATGTCGGCTCGTCGCATCCTGGGGCTGTAGCAGGTCCCAAGGGTTGGGCTGTTCGCCCATTAAAGCGGTACGCGAGCTGGGTTTAGAACGTCGTGAGACAGTTCGGTCCCTATCCGCCGTGCGCGTAGGATACTTGAGAAGGGCTGTCCCTAGTACGAGAGGACCGGGACGGACGAACCTCTGGTGTGCCAGTTGTCCCGCCAGGGGCACGGCTGGTTAGCTACGTTCGGAAGGGATAACCGCTGAAAGCATCTAAGCGGGAAGCTCGCTTCAAGATGAGGTATCCCACCACTCTTTGAGTGGGTAAGGCCCCCAGCTAGACGACTGGGTTGATAGGCCGGAAATGTAAGCCCGGTAACGGGTTCAGTTGACCGGTACTAATAGGCCGAGGACTTGACTACGAAGCTGCTACGCGTCCACTGTGCAACTCTGAACACGCAAACACCCACGGGTTGTTTTGACATGTTCATAGAGTTACGGCGGTCATGGCGGAGGGGAAACGCCCGGTAACATTCCGAACCCGGAAGCTAAGCCCTCCAGCGCCGATGGTACTGCACTCGGGAGGGTGTGGGAGAGTAGGACACCGCCGGACAATCTTCCAGTCGAGGGCCGCCCCATCCGGGTCGGCCCTCGACTGCGTAGCGCCGTTGGTGGCGCAATGAGGAAGGATGTACCTGTGAGTTCAGAACCGCAGGGCGGAGATCGTCCGCGCCGTTACGAGGACCGTTCGGACCGCCCGCAGGGGCGGGGTGTCGGCCCGCGTCGGGACGACCGTCCCCCGTACCGGGGAGACCGTGACGACCGGGGCGGCCAGCGCGGTGGCAACGGCGCCGAGCGTGGCCGCGACGGCGGTGGTTTCCGCGGCGGTGACCGCCGTGAGGGTGGCTTCCGTTCCGGCTCCCGCGACGGTGACTCCCGGGCCGGCGGTTTCCGCCGGGACGGTGACGCGCCGCGCGAGGGTGGTTTCCGTGGTGGTGAGCGTCGCGAGGGTGGCTTCCGATCCGGCCCCCGCGAGGGTGGCTTCCGGCGGGACAACGATGGCGGCTTTCGCGGCGGCGACCGTCGCGAGGGTGGCTTCCGTGGCGGTGAGCGTCGTGAGGGTGGCTTCCGTGGTGGCGACTCCCGTGAGGGTGGCTTCCGTGGTGGCGACCGCCGCGAGGGCGGTTTCCGTGGTGGCGACCGTCGGGAGCACGGCGGGAGCGACCGTGGTTTCCGCCGCGACGGTGACAGCGGTCCCCGGGGCGGCGACCGCCGCGAAGGCGGCTTCCGGGGTGGTGACCGTCGTGAGGGCGGCTTCCGTCGCGACGGCGAGGCGCCGCGCGAGGGTGGCTTCCGTGGCGGTGAGCGTCGCGAGGGTGGCTTCCGTGGTGGCGACTCCCGTGAGGGTGGCTTCCGTGGTGGTGAGCGTCGTGAGGGTGGCTTCCGCGGTGGTGAGCGTCGTGAGGGTGGCTTCCGTGGTGGCGACTCCCGTGAGGGTGGCTTCCGCGGCGGCGACCGTCGCGAGGGCGGCTTCCGCTCCGGCCCCCGCGACGGTGACTCCCGCCCCGGCGGTTTCCGCCGGGACGGTGACGCGCCGCGCGAGGGTGGCTTCCGTGGTGGCGACCGCCGCGAGGGCGGTTTCCGTGGTGGCGACCGTCGGGAGCACGGCGGGAGCGACCGTGGTTTCCGCCGCGACGGTGACAGCGGTCCCCGGGGCGGCGACCGCCGCGAAGGCGGCTTCCGGGGTGGTGACCGTCGTGAGGGCGGCTTCCGTCGCGACGGCGAGGCGCCGCGCGAGGGTGGCTTCCGTGGCGGTGACCGTCGTGAAGGTGGCTTCCGCGGTGGAGAGCGTCGTGAGGGCGGTTTCCGTGGCGGGGACTCCCGTGAGGGCGGCTTCCGTTCCGGCCCGCGTGAGGGTGGCTTCGGTGGCGGTGACCGTCGTGAGGGCGGCTTCCGTTCCGGCCCGCGCGAAGGTGGCTTCCGGGGCGGCGAGCGTCGTGAGGGCGGCTTCCGGGGCGGCGACCGCCGTGAGGGCGGCTTCCGCAGAGACGGTGACGCGCCGCGCGAGGGCGGCTTCCGCCGGGAGGGCGACCGTCGTGAGGGCGGTTTCCGGGGCGGCGACCGACCGCGCCCGGAGCGGGGCGGCGAGCGCGGCGGCTACGGTGACCGGCCGCGTCGTGACGACCGGCGCGGCTTCGAGGATCGGCGTCCGGAGGGTGGCTTCGGCCCCGACCGGGAGCGCCGGGACGAGGCCGAGGGGGCCCGGGGCGCCGCACCGGCGCTGCCGGACGAGATCTCCGCGAGCGACCTGGACACGGCGGTCCGCGCCGAGCTGCTCTCGCTGAACAAGCCGGTCGCCGAGACCGTCGCCCGGCACCTCGTCGCCACCGGCCAGCTGATCGACGAGGACCCAGCCGAGGCGCTCGCCCACGCGATGGCGGCCCGGCGGCTGGCCTCACGGATCTCCGCGGTGCGGGAGGCGGTCGGGCTGGCCGCGTACCACGCGGGGGAGTGGCAGACGGCGATCGCCGAGCTGCGCACGTACCACCGGATGACCGGGTTGCAGAGTCACCTGGCGGTGCTGGCCGACTGCGAGCGGGCCCTGGGGCGTCCGGAGCGGGCGATCGACCTGTTCCGGGGCGCCGACCGGGAGAAGCTCGACCAGGCCGTCGCCGTCGAGCTGCTGATCGTGGCCGCCGGTGCACGTGGCGATCTCGGGCAGAAGGACGCGGCCGTGGCGATGCTCCAGGTCCCGGAGCTGACCGCCGACCCGGCCGAGCCGTGGACCGGCCGGCTGCGTTACGCGTACGCGGACGCGCTGCTGGCGGTGGGCCGGCGCGAGGAGGCCCGAGAGTGGTTCTCCCGCGCCGCCGACGTCGACACCGACGGCGAGACCGACGCCGCGGAGCGACTGCTGGAGCTCGACGGCGTGCTGATCGAGGGGGACGACTCCGACGAGGAGCCGGCCGAGGAGATCGCCTCCGGTCCCGGCACGCCGGGCGCCGTGCCGGCCCGGCCGGACGCCGACCTGACCGCCGACGACGACCGCGCCGACGAGGACGATGACCTCGCCGACGAGGACGACCTCGACGACGACGAGGACGACCTCGACGACGACGAGGACGATGACGACGACCTCGATGATGAGGACGACGACGACCTCGACGGCGACGAGGACGACGACCTCGACGGCGACGAGGACGACGACCTCGACGACGAGGACGACGAGGACGAGGACGACGACCTCGACGGCGACGGGCTGACCGACGACGCCCGCACCGGCGACGCGCGCACCGACGGGCGGGCCACCGCGGCCGCCGACCGTGCCGCCGGCGACCGGCCGGTGGGCACCGACGGGTCGGAGCCGGGTCAGCGATGACCGGATTCGCCGGGGACCGGCTGGTCGACGGGTACTCGCTGGTCGTCTTCGACCTGGACGGGGTGATCTACCTGATCGACCGGCCGATCCCCGGCGCGGTCGAGGCGGTCGGCCGGCTGCACGCCGACGGCCGGGCGGTGGCGTACGCGACGAACAACGCCTCGCGCCGCTCCAGCGAGGTCGCCGACCTGCTCACCGGGATGGGTGTGCCGGCCGAGCCGGCCGAGGTGCTGACCTCCGCCGCGGCCGCCGCCGAACTGCTGCGGGACCGGTTCCCCGCTGGCGCCCCGGTGCTCGTGGTCGGCGCGGAGGCGTTGCGCGCCGAGATCCGCGCCGTCGGGCTCACCCCGGTCGCCCGGGCCGACGAGTCGCCGGTCGCGGTCGTGCAGGGGTACGGCCCGCAGGTGGGCTGGGTGGACCTGGCCGAGGCGTCGGTCGCCATCCGGGCCGGGGCGACCTGGATCGCCACCAACACCGACCGGACCCTGCCCAGCGGGCGGGGCCCGCTGCCGGGCAACGGCTCCCTGGTGGCCGCCCTGCGGCACGCGCTGGACCGCGCGCCGGACGTGGTCGTCGGCAAGCCCGAGCCGGCCCTGTTCGCCACCGCCGCCCGCCGGGCGGGGCAGGGGCGGACGCTGGTGGTCGGCGACCGGCTGGACACCGACATCGAGGGCGCCCGGCGTGCCGGGCTGGACAGTCTGCTGGTGCTGACCGGCGTCAGCGACGTACCCGAACTGCTGGCCGCCCCCGAGGCGCGGCGCCCGACGTACGTCGCCGAGGACCTGGCGGGGCTCTTCGACCCGGCGGCCGTGGTCGCCGTACCCGGGAAGCCGGAGGTCGCGGGGTGGTCCGCCGCCCTGGTCGACGGCGCGGTGGAGCTGGGCGGCGCGGGCCGGCCGTTGGACGCCCTGGCGGCGCTCTGCGCGGCCGCCTGGTCCGGCGAGGCGGTGTCGCGGGTGCGGCCCGTCACCCCGGAGGCGGAGCGGGCGCTGGAGGCGCTCGGCCTGCCCGCCTGAGCGCTCAGAGCAGCTTGCGCAGCTTCATCAGGTCGAACGGGTTGGCCTTGATGGACACCCGGCGGGCGGCGACCGCCTTGGTGATGTCGAGCTGACCGTGCACCAGGGCGACCAGGTCGTCGCTGCCGGTGACCAGAGCGATCTTGGCCTTCGGGTCGTCGCCGTCGCTCAGGTCGACCAACCGGCCGCCGACGAGGCGCCCGTGGAACGCGGTGTCGAGGTCGGTGATCCGGCAGGCCAGGGTGCGATCCAGGTCGATCTTCCCCGGCATCTCGGCGTGCCGGTCCAGCCGGGTCGCCAGATCCCGCAACGCCTGCCGGCACTCGTCCACGCTGGCCACATCGTCTCCTCACCGCACGCCACGCCGTTTCCCGGCACCGTACCGCAATGGGTCGTCGGGAGCGCCCGGTAGCGTGAGACCCGCACACCTCGCCCCGCGGAAGGACTCAGGCATGCAGGACGCGTGGCGCGCCTACCTCGAGTTGGCCATGGGCCTGACGGAGGCGCCCCGGAAGAAGGCCCAGGACGCCGTGCGCCGGGTGGTCGGCACGGGCGGCGCGACGGCCGTCCAGCTCCAGGCACTCGCCGAGGAGCTCCTCGCCACCGGCGCGGCCAATCGGGAGGCGCTGACCAAGCTGGTCCGCTTCGAGGTGGACCGGGCGTTGGGCGCGGTCGGGCTCGCCACCGCCGACGAGGTCGCCGAGCTGACCCGCCGGGTGCACGAGCTGGAACGCGAGCTGCGCGAGGCCAAGGGCGCGCCGGGGGCGCACCTCGCCGCCGCCGCGCCGGACACCACCGTGCCGCCGGTCGGCGCGCCGGCGTCCGCCACCCGGGGTGGCCCGAGCGGCGCGCCGCAGGCCGGGCCGTCCGGAGCCGCGCCGACGAAGGCGGTGGCGAAGAAGGCGGTGGCCAAGAAGGCGGTCGCGAAGAAGGCCGTGGCGAAGAAGGCCATCGCCCGCAAGCCGCCGGCCGCGGTCTCGACCACGCCGGGCGAGCCGGCCGCCCCCGCCGCCCGGCCGGCGAAGAAGGCCGCGCCCCGTCGGCCCGCCACGGGCGGCGAGCAGTGACCGCCGGCGCCGGGAGCCGGTCGTGACCGGCCCGTTCCGTCCCGGCCCGCCGCCGGGCGGGGTCCGTCCCGGCCCGCCGCCGGGCGTCCGTCCGGGGCCGCGTCCCGGGCCGCCGCCGGCCGGGTCGGACGACGAGGTCGGTGAGGCGCGCCATCCGGCGGTGGACGCCGCCGTGCAGGCGATGATCAACGCCGAGGGGCTGCCCCCGGCCGACCAGATCGCCCAGTACGAGGCGGCGTACCAGACGCTGCGGGAGACCCTCGCCACCATCGACCAGACCTGAACGACCGGAGAACCACCCCATGGCACGTCGTACCCGCCTCGACGCCGAACTCGTCCGTCGCGGGCTGGCCCGCTCCCGGGAACAGGCCGCCGCGCTGGTCGAGGCCGGCCGGGTCCAGCTGCGGGGGGTGCCGGCCCGCAAGCCGGCCGCGATGGTCGACCCCGCCGACCCGCTGCGGGTCACCGGCGAGGACCCGTCGACCGAGTACGTCTCGCGCGGCGGGCACAAGCTCGCCGGCGCGCTCGCCGCGTTCGCCCCGGGCGGACTGACCGTCGCCGGCCGGCGCTGCCTGGACGCGGGCGCCTCCACCGGCGGCTTCACCGACGTGCTGCTGCGCGCCGACGCGGCCGAGGTGGTCGCGGTGGACGTCGGCTACGGCCAGCTGGCCTGGCCGCTGCGTACCGACGAGCGGGTGCGGGTCTTCGAGCGCACCAACGTCCGTACGCTGACCGCCGAACTCATCGGCGGCGAGGTCGACCTCACGGTGGCGGATCTCTCCTTCATCTCGTTGCGCCTGGTGCTACCGGCGCTGGCCGGCTGCACCCGGGCCGACGGCGACCTGGCGCTGATGGTCAAGCCGCAGTTCGAGGTGGGCAAGGAACGCGTCGGCGCCGGTGGCGTGGTCCGGGATCCGGCGCTGCGCGCGGAGGCGGTGCTCGACGTCGCGGCGGCCGCCGCCGATCTCGGGCTGGGTCTGGCGGACGTGGCCGCCAGCCCGTTGCCGGGGCCGAGCGGCAACGTCGAGTTCTTCGTATGGTTACGCCGGGGCGCGCCCGCGGCCGACCCCGAGCGGGTGCGTGCCGTCGTGGCGGCCGGGCCCGAGGGCCTGGCGGCCTCCGGCGCGCTGCCGGAGGCGGAATCCGGGGAGGTGTCAGGGTGAGCGACGAGCGGAGCCCGGTGATCGGGTACGGGAGGCTGGTCGGCGTGAGCGTCAGCGACGGGGTGCGTCCGAGCGGCGCACGCGTGGAGGCCGACCGGTGAGCCGTACCGCGTTGCTGGTGACGCACACCGGTCGCCGGCGCAGCACCGAGCACGCCCGGGCGGTCGCCGCCGACCTGATCGCCGCCGGCTTCGAGGTGCGGGTGGTCGCCGAGGAGGCCGAAGACCTCGACCTGCCGGGTGTGGTGCCGGTCACCGGCCCGGAGGCGGCCGAGGGCGCCGAGATCGTCTTCGCCCTCGGCGGCGACGGCACCTTCCTGCGCGCGGCCGAGCTGGCCCGCCCGGCGAAGGTCCCGCTGCTCGGCATCAACCTCGGCAAGGTCGGTTTCCTCGCCGAGGCGGAGATCGACGACCTGGACCTGGCCGTGCGCGACGTGGTCGGGCGCAACTACACCGTGGACGAACGGCTCACCCTCGACGTGACCGCCGAGTTCGACGGCGGGCCGACCATCGAGTCCTGGGCGCTCAACGAGATCAGCGTCGAGAAGGGCGAGCGGGCCCAGATGCTGGAGCTGCTCGTCGACGTGGACGGCCGGCCGCTGTCCCGGTACGGCTGCGACGGCGTGGTCTGCGCGACCCCGACCGGCTCCACCGCGTACGCCTTCTCCGGCGGCGGGCCGGTGGTCTGGCCGGAGGTGGAGGCGCTGCTGCTGGTGCCGATCAGCGCGCACGCGCTGTTCAGCCGTCCGCTGGTGACGGCGCCCACGTCGAGCATCGCCATCACCGTGGACCCGTTCACCACCCTGGCGGTGCTCTGCTGCGACGGCCGGCGGGTGTTCGACCTCCCGCCGGGGGCCAGGGTGACGGTGCGTCGCGGCGCGTTGCCGGTGCGGGTGGTGCGGCTGCGGGACCGGCCGTTCACCGACCGCCTGGTCGCCAAGTTCGACCTGCCCGTGCAGGGCTGGCGGGGCAGCCGCAGGTGACCGGGCGGCCGGCGGGGTGAGCCGGGCCGGCTGTCCACAGCCGGGCCGCGCCGGCTGGTCAAGTGTCGGGGGCCGCGTCTACTGTCGGTTGCTGTGCTGGAAGAGCTGCGCATCACCGGACTGGGCGTCATCGAGGACACCACGCTGCCGTTGACCGGCGGGATGAACGTCATCACCGGCGAGACCGGTGCCGGCAAGACGATGGTGGTGACCGGCCTCGGCCTGCTCTTCGGTGGCCGGGCCGACGCCGGGCGGGTCCGCGCCCAACCGGGCCGGGCGCTGGTCGAGGGGCGGCTGCGCCTCGACGGCCGGGTCGCCGACGCGGTGCACGCCCGGATCGTCGACGCCGGCGGGGAGCCCGACGAGGACGGCTCGCTGTTGATGAGCCGTACGGTCACCGTGGAGGGTCGGTCCCGGGCCCACCTGGGCGGGCGCAGCATGCCGGTGTCGATGCTCGGCGAGGTCGGCGAGCAGGTGGTGGCGGTGCACGGCCAGTCCGACCAGCTGCGCCTGCTGCGTCCGGCCGAGCAGCGGGCCGCGCTGGACCGGTTCGCCGGCCCGGCGCACGAGAAGCTGCTCGACGCGCTGCGCGAGGCGTACGCGCGGTGGCGGCACGTCGTCGACGACCTGGCCGACCGGCGGCGCAACGCCCGCGAGCGCAACCAGGAGGCCGACCTGCTGCGGCTGGGACTGGACGAGATCACCCGGGTCGACCCGCAGCCGGGCGAGGACGACGAGCTGAAGGCCGAGGCGCAGCGGCTGGAGCACGCCGAAGGGCTGCGCACCGCGGCCCAGCTGGCCCAGCAGTGCGTGGCCGGCGGGGTGGAGACGGCCGACGACACCCCCGACGCGACCACCCTGCTCGGCACCGCCCGGCGCACCCTGGAGGCGCAGGCCGGCACCGATGCGGCCCTCGGCGAGCTGGCGGCCCGCCTGGAGGAGGCGGCGACCCTGGTCGCGGACGTCTCCGCCGAGCTGTCGGCGTACCTGGCGGCGCTGGACGCCGACCCCGCCCGGTTGCAGACCGTCTACGAGCGGCGGGCCGCGCTGCGCGCGTTGACCCGCAAGTACGCCGACGACGTCGACGGCGTGGTGGCCTGGGCCGAACGGGCCCGCACCCGGCTGTCCGACCTGGACACCTCCGACGAGCTGCTCGACGAGCTGGACAAGGAGGCCCAGCGCCTGGCCGGCGAGGTGGCCGACCTGGCCGGCCGGGTCTCGGCCTCGCGGCGCGAGGCGGCCACCCGCTTCGCCGAGCAGGTCACCGTGGAGCTGGCCGGCCTGGCCATGCCGCACGCCCGCATCGAGGTGGCCGTCCTGCCGCGCCCGGCGGGCCGGAGCGAGCCCACGCTGACGGTGGACGGCGCGCCGGTGGGCGTCGGCCCGGACGGGGTCGACGAGGTGGAGCTGCGGCTGCTGGCCCACCCGGGCGCGCCCTCGCTGCCGTTGCAGCGCGGCGCCTCCGGCGGTGAGCTGTCCCGGGTGATGCTCGCCATCGAGGTGGTCTTCGCCGGTTCGGGCGGCCCGCCCACCCTGGTCTTCGACGAGGTCGACGCCGGGGTCGGCGGGCAGGCGGCGGTGGAGATCGGCCGCCGGCTGGCCCGGCTGGCGCGCAGCCACCAGGTGTTGGTCGTCACCCACCTGCCGCAGGTCGCCGCGTTCGCCGACCGGCACCTGGTGGTGGCGAAGGACACGGGGGGAGCGGTGACCACCAGCGGGGTGCGGGTGGTGGAGGACACCGAGCGGGCCCGGGAGCTGGCCCGGATGCTCGCCGGTTTGCCCGACTCGGACCTGGGTATCGCTCACGCGGAGGAGCTTCTGGCCGTGGCGGCCAAGGAAAGGCGGCCCTGACCGCCACGATTGTGAGCGGAGGCACACCGGCCTGCGCTCCGGTGTGCTTCCCTGGGTAGGCGGCCCTGCTCAGGCATGTCGCGACAGAAAAGCCTGCCTCACATGCCAGGATGGTCACGATGCGTCTACCCACGTTGCGCCGGACCCGGAACGCGGACCCGGGCTCAGTCCTCGGCACCGCCCGCCTCGACCGTCGTACCAAGCGGCTGGTCGGCCGGCTCCGCCCCGGCGACATCGCGATCATCGACCACGTCGACCTGGACCGGGTGGCGGCCGACTCGCTGGTCGCCGTCGGCGTCGCCGCGGTGCTCAACGCCAAGCCGTCGGTCTCCGGCCGCTACCCCAACCTCGGCCCCGAAGTGCTGGTGGCCGCCGGGATCCCGCTCCTGGACGACCTCGGCGAGGGGATCTTCGAGCGGGTCCGCGAGGGCGACACCGTCCGGATCGAGGGCAACACCGTCTACGTCGGCGACGAGCCGGTGGCGCACGGTGAACTCCAGGACGCCGAGACGGTGGCCAAGGCGATGGCCGACGCCCGGGAAGGGCTGTCGGTCCAGCTGGAGGCGTTCGCCGCCAACACCATGGACTACCTCCGGCAGGAGCGCGACCTGCTGCTGGACGGGGTGGGCGTACCGGACATCCAGACCCAGGTCCAGGGCCGGCACTGCCTGATCGTGGTCCGCGGCTACGACTACAAGGACGACCTGGACGTGCTGCGCCCGTACATCCGGGAGTTCAAGCCGGTGCTGATCGGCGTGGACGGCGGCGCGGACGCCCTGGTCGAGGCGGGCTACACCCCCGACATGATCATCGGTGACATGGACTCGGTCACCGACGACGTGCTGCGCTGCGGGGCCGAGGTCATCGTGCACGCGTACCCGGACGGGCGGGCCCCGGGCCTGGCCCGGGTCACCGGGCTGGGGGTGCCGGCGATCACCTTCCCGGCCGCCGCCACCAGCGAGGACCTGGCCATGCTGCTGGCCGACGAGAAGGGCGCCTCGCTGCTGGTCGCCGTCGGCACCCACGCCACGCTCGTGGAGTTCCTGGACAAGGGGCGCGGCGGCATGGCGTCCACCTTCCTCACCCGGCTCAAGGTCGGCGGCAAGCTGGTCGACGCCAAGGGGGTGAGCCGGCTGTACCGGCAGAGCATCTCCGGCTCGTCACTGCTGCTGCTGGTCCTCTCGGCGGTCGCCGCGATGGCGTCCGCGGTGGCGGTCTCCACCGTCGGGAAGGCGTATTTGGGCGTGGTCTCCGAGTGGTGGGACAATTTCGTGTTCCAGCTCGGCCAGCTCTTCTAGCTCCCGACCGATCAAGAGGCTGCAAGCGTGATCAACTTCCGGTACCACGTGGTGTCCCTGACCGCGGTCTTCCTGGCGTTGGCCATCGGCCTGGTGGTCGGCACGGCCGCCCTCAACGGCCCGGTGGCCGACTCGCTCAAGGAGAACGTCAACGCGCTGCGCAAGGACAACCAGCAGATGCGCCAGTCGGTCAACAGCATGCAGAAGGAGCTGGAGCTCGAGGAGGAGTTCGCCGCGCAGATCGCGCAGGTGGTCCTGCCGGGCAAGCTCGCCGGCAAGCGGGTGCTGCTGCTCAGCACCCCGAGCGGGCGCGAGCACACCGAGGGCGTGCTGAAGATGCTGGAGCTGGCCGGCGCCGACGTCACCGGCCGGGTCGACGTCCAGGACAAGTTCATCAACCCGGACAACAACACCAACCTGATGGAGCTGGCGGTCACCGCCGCCCGCCCCAGCGCCCCCGCCTCCGCGCTGCCCGGCAACGGCAACGGCGTGGAGACCTCCAGCGCGCTGCTGGCCAGCGTCCTGCTCGACCGTCCCCAGGGCACCCCGGCGGTGACCGAGGCCGACCGCAAGGCGGTGCTGACCGCGTACTCCAACGGTGGCTACCTGACCGCCGAGGAGCCGGTCAGCGGCACGGCCGAGGCGGTCGTCGTGGTCAGCGGGCAGCCGTACGTGGACAAGGACTCCGCGAAGAAGGACGAGTCGGTGGTGAAGATCGCCGAGCAGTTCGACCGGACCGGCGCGATCGTGGTCGGCGGCAACGGCTCCGCCGGCGGCAACCTGGTGGCCATCGTGCGCGGCGACCCGGTCCTCGCGCAGACCATCTCCACCGTCGACAACGCCAACACCGTGCAGGGGCAGTTGGTCACCGCGCTCGCCCTGGTGCAGCAGCTCACCGAGAAGAAGGCCGGCCAGTACGGCGTGGGCGACAACGCCGCCGATCTGCTGCCTAGACTGCCCCAGTGAGCGAACGACGTACCCCGGTGACCGGATCCCGTCCGCCCGTGCCGTCCGGGAGCCTCGCGTGAGCGGGCTCGGGCGGCTGCTGGCCGCCGCCGCCGGCGCCGCCGCCGCCCGTTACGCGCTGCGGGAGATCCGCACCGCCCCGGTCGGCCCGGCGCTGGAACGGACCAACTTCCGCGGCCGTACGGTCACCCTGGCCGCCGGGCCGGCCCTCGCCGTCGGCGCGGCCGGCGCCGGGGCGCTCGGCTCGGGCAGCGTCCCCTCCGGGGCGGCGGCCCTGGTCGCCGGGCTCGGCGCCGGCGCGGTCGGGCTCTACGACGACGTGGTGGGCGCCCGCCCCGAGCAGAAGGCCGCCAAGGGCTTCACCGGGCACCTCGCCGCGCTGCGCGAGGGCCGGGTCACCGCCGGCACGGTCAAGGTGCTCGGCGTCGGCGCCGCCGGCCTGGGCGCGGCCGCGCTGCTCGCCGCCGACCCCCGGGTCGCCGCGCACCGCCGCCGGCAGCGGCAGGGCACCCTCGGCCGGGCGGCCGACGTGCTGCTCGGCGCCGGCGTGGTGGCCGGCACCGCCAACCTGCTCAACCTGCTCGACCTGCGCCCCGGCCGGGCGCTGAAGTCCGGCCTGCTGCTCGGCGCCCCGCTCACCCGCGGCCCGCACGGTGGCATCGCCGCCGGGGCGGTCGGCGCGGCGTCCGGGCTGCTCGGCGAAGACCTCGACGAGCAGGTGATGGTCGGCGACAGCGGCGCCAACGCGCTCGGCGCGCTGCTCGGCGTGGCGCTCGCCGCGCGTACCGGCCCGGTCGGGCGGGCCGCTGTCCTGGCCGTGCTCGCCGGGCTCACCGCCGCCAGCGAGAAGGTCAGCTTCACCGCCGTCATCCAGCGCACCCCCGGCCTGCGCGAGCTCGACGAGCTGGGCCGGCGATCCGACTGACGTGACCAGACCGGCACCCCTCGCCGGCGCCGGCCGGGTGGCCGGAGCGGCCGCCCTCATCGCCGTACTCACCGTGGTCGCCCGACTGGCCGGCTTCGGGCGCACCGCCGTGTTCACCTGGACCCTCGCCCCGACCGACCTGGGCGGGGCGTACGTGGTGGCCAACGCCGTGCCGAACGTCATCTTCGAGATCGTCGCCGGTGGGGCGCTGGCCAGTCTCGTCGTACCGCTGCTGGCCGGGCCGGTCGCGGCCGGTGACCGGCGGGCGGTGAACGCCACCACCGGCGCCCTGCTCACCTGGACGTTGACCCTGCTGGTGCCGCTGGCGGTGCTGGTGGCGCTCGCCGCCGGCCCGATCGTCGGGCTGCTCGGCGAGGGCCTGACCGACGCCCAGCAGGCCAGCGGCGAACGGATGCTGCGGGTCTTCGCCCCGCAGGTGCCGCTCTACGGCGTCGGCATCGTGCTGACCGGGGTGCTCCAGGCGCACCGGCGCTTCGCCTGGCCGGTGATCGCGCCGCTGCTCAGCAGCATCACCGTGATCGTCGTCTACCTGACCTTCACCGCCGTCGAGGGGCGGCTGGCCACCGTGGGCGGGGTGAGTCCCGGCGGCGAGCTGATCCTCTCCGGCGGCACCACCGCCGGGGTGGTCGTGCTGTCGCTGTCGCTGCTGGTCCCGCTGCGCCGGCTCGGGCTGCGGCTGCGCCCCGGGTACGGCTTCCCGGCCGACGCCCGTGCCCGGGTCGGCGGGCTGGCGGTGGCCGGGGCGGTCACCGTCACCACCCAGCAGATCGCGCTGGTCGTCAGCCTCAACCAGGTCACCTACGGCGCCACCACCAATCCCGGCGTCTACCAGCTCGCCCAGACGGTCTACCTGCTGCCCTGGGCGGTGCTGGCGGTGCCCCTGGCCGTCGCCGCGTACCCGACCCTGGCCGCCGCCCGGGCCGCCGACGACGAGCCGGCGTACCGGCGGACGCTGGCCCCCGCGGTCCGGGGGGTGCTGGTCTTCAGCAGCCTCGGCGCCGCCGCGCTGGTCGGTGTGGCCGCGCCCATCGGCTGGTTCTTCTTCCCGGCGGACGCCGCGCCCGCCGCCGCCGCGGCGGTCGCCGGCTTCGCCCCGGGGCTGCTCGGCTACGGCCTCTTCGCCGTGCTCACCCGGGCCCTCTACGCCCGGGGCGAGACCCGGACGGCGACCTGGGCCACCGCCGTGGGCTGGCTCGCGGTGCCGGTCGCGGTGCTGCTGCTCGGCGCGCTCCTGCCGCTGCGCGACCGGGTGCTCGCCGTGGCCCTGGCCAACTCCGCCGGCATGCTCCTCCTCGGTGGCCTGCTGCTGCTCGCGGTGGCCCGCGCGGCCGGCCGTCCGGCGCTGGCCGGGGTGGGCCGGGCGGCGGCCGCCGGACTGGCCGCCGCCGGACTGGCCGCGCCCGCCGGGGCGGCCACCGCCCGGTGGCTCGCCGACCTCGGCGGCGGCACCCCGACGACAGCGCAGGCGCTCGTGCAGGGCATGCTGTCCGGGGCCGTGGTCGGGGCGGTGTTCCTCGCCGTGGCCTGGCTGACGGACCGGCCGGACGTGCAGCCGCTGCTGGCCGGGGCGCTGCGCCGCCTCGGCGGTCGCCGCCGGACCCCGCCGCGCGACCGGCAGGACGGCGGCGCGCCCGGACCAGGGGACGGGAAGGAGACGGTGTCCCGGTGAGCGCGAGGAGTGAGCCGGGTTTGCGAGCCCCGCAGTCGCGAACGACGGTGGGTCGGGTGAGCGCGAGGAGTGAGCCGGGTCTGCGAGCCCCGCAGTCGCGAACGAGAGGTGAGCACGGATGACCGACGCGACGCCGGCGCCGGGCCGACCCGGCACGGTGGTCCTGCTGCTCGCCTCCAGCACCGGCGGGGTGGGCCAGCACGTGCGCTCCGTGGCCCGCGGTCTCGCCGCGGCCGGCACCCCGGTGCTGGTCTGCGGACCCGCCGCCACCCAGGACCAGTTCGACTTCACCGGCGTCGGGGCCCGTTTCGCGCCGGTGGAGATCCCGGCCAGCCCCACGCCCGCCGACGCGCGGGCCGTCTCGGTGCTGCGCCGGACGCTCGCCGCCGAGACCGTCCAGGTCGTGCACGCCCACGGGCTGCGCGCCGGGCTGGTCGCCGCGCTCGCCCGGCCCGCCGCGCCGCTGGTCGTCACCTGGCACAACGCGGTGCTCGCCGGCGGGCTGCGCGGGCAGCTCTCCCGGCTCGCCGAGCGGGTGGTCGCCCGCGCCGCCCGGGTCGCGCTGGGCGCCTCCACCGACCTGGTCGAGCGCGCCGCCGCGCTGGGCGCCGCCGACGCGCGGCTCGCCCCGGTCGCCGCGCCGGCCCTGCCCGCCCCACGCCGCCGCCGGGCCGCCGTGCGCGCCGAGTTCGGTGTCGCCGCCGACCAGCCGCTGGTCCTCTCGGTCGGCCGGCTGCACCCGCAGAAGCGGTACGACGTGCTGGTCGACGCCGCCGCCCGGTGGCGGGCCCGGACCCCGCCGCCGGTGGTCGTCATCGCCGGCAGTGGGCCGGCGTACCTGCAACTGGCCGCCCGGATCTCCACCGCCCGCGCGCCGGTGACCCTGCTGGGCCACCGCACCGACGTGGCGGACCTGCTCGCCGGCGCGGACGTGGCCGTGGTGACCAGTGACTGGGAGGCACGCCAACTCTTCGCGCAGGAGGCGCTGCGGGCCGGCGTACCGCTGGTGGCGACCGCCGTGGGCGGGCTGCCGGAGCTGGTCGGCGACGCCGCGGTGCTGGTGCCGGCGGGCGACGTCGACGCGGTCGACGCGGCGGTGCGCACCCTGCTCGACGACCCGAGCCTGCGGGCCGACCTGGCCCGCCGCGGCGCCGCCCGGGCCGCGATCTGGCCCACCGAGGAGGACACCGTCGCCGCCCTGGTCGCCCTCTACGCCGAGCTCGGCCCCGATTCCGCCGGGCCGGCGACGCCCGGCGCGGACACCCCGTCGACGGGACGCCGGTGATGCTGCGCAGACTCACCCCGCTCCTGCTCACCCTGCTCGTGGTGGTGCTCGGCGTGACCGCGCTGGCGGCGCGTCCGGAGACCGGCGCGCCCCGGCGCACCGCCGACTTCGTGGTGCTGGCCGGGGTCGCCGGGCTGCGGTGGGAGGACGTCGACCCGCAGCACACGCCGACGTTGTGGCGGATGGCCCAGCAGGGCTCGATCGGGTCGCTGTCCACCCGTTCCGCACACCGCCCCACCTGCCCGGTGGACGGCTGGCTCACCCTCGGCGCGGGCAGTTACGCCGCCTGGAACGGCAGCCGCCAGCCGGGCGCCTGCCCGCCGGCCAACGTCGCGATCGAGCAGCCCGACGGGATCGGCGCGAACCTGCCGGACCAGGGCAGCGTGGTCGCCCACAACGCCGACCGGCTGCCGTGGGGCACGGTGCCCGGCTCGCTGTCGGAGTCGGTGCGCTGTTCGGTGGCGGTCGGCCCGGGCGCCGCCGTCGCCGCCGCCCGTCCGTTCGGGCGGGTCGACCGGTACGCCGCCGAACTGCCCGAGGACCCCGCCGACCTGCTCGGCTCCTGCGTGCTCAGCATCGTCGACCTGGGCACCGTGGCCGGCGACGACCCGGCGGTGCGCGCCGAGGAGGCGCGGGCGGCGGACGCCGCGCTGGCGAAGGTGCTCGCCGCCCGCCCGCCCCGCTCCCTGGTCATGGTGGCCGGGGTCTCCGACACCGAGGCGCCGTCGCGGCTGCACGTGGTGGTCGCCGACGGGCCCGGTTGGGAGGGGGGCTGGCTCACCTCGGCCAGCACCGCCCGCGAGGGCTACCTGCAACTGGTCGACCTGGCGCCGACGGCGCTCGCCGCGCTGGGCCGGCCGATGCCGGAGCGGCTCTTCCTCGGCCGCCCGGCGGTCCGGGTCGCCGACCGCCCCGACGACCTGGCCGCCGCGATCGCCGCCCCCGCCGACGCCGACCGGGAGGCCGGCGCCCAACGAACCGTCGCCGGGTGGTTCTTCGCCCTGCTCGCCCTGGCCGAGGTGGCCCTCCTCGTGGCGGTGCTGCCGCTGCTGCGCCGGGCCCGCCGGCTCGCCGGCCCGCACAGCCCGCCGCCGGTCTCCCGGCGGGTGGTGGCGAGCGTCGAACTGCTGCTCATCGCCGTCGCGCTCGCGGTGCCGGCCGCCCTGCTCGCCGACGCGGTGCCGTGGTGGCGCGGCGACGACGCGGGCTGGTGGTTCGGGCTGGTCACCCTGGCGCTGATCGTGGCCACCACCGCCCTGGTGCGCTTCGCGCCCGGCCACGACCGGACCCTCGGGCCGCTCGGCGCGGTCGCCGGGCTGGCCACGCTGATCGTCGGGGCGGACGTGCTCAGTGGCGCGCGGTTGCAGCTCAACGGCGTGGTCGGCTACTCGGCCCTGGAGGGCGGCCGGTTCTCCGGCCTGGGCACCGTGGGCCTGGGGGTGTTCCTCGCCGGCTCGCTGCTCAGCGCCGGCTGGCTCGCCCAGCGGGTCCGCCGGGGGTGGCGGCCGATGGTGGTGGTCGCCGTCGGCGGCACGGCGGTGGTGGTGGTCGGCAGCCCGTACCTCGGCGCGGACCCGATCGGCGCGGTGGCGCTGACCGCCGGGGTGGCCGTGGCCGCCGCGATCAGCACCGGCGGCTGGTTGACCGTGAGCCGCCTGGTCTGGGCCGGCATGGCCGGCCTCGCGCTGACCATCGGATACGCCGTGGTGGACCTGCGCCGGCCGGCGGAGGAGCGGGGCGCGCTGGGCCGTTTCCTGGCCGCTCTCGGCGACGGCACCGGCGGGTTGACCCTGCACCGGTCCAGCACGGCGAACTTCGACACGCTGGTGAACAGCCCGCTGACCGTGCTGGCCGTGGTGGGCGCCCTGGTGGTCTGGTTCGCCCTGCTCCAGCCCTGGGGCGGGCTGATGCGGCTGTTCGGCATCTACCCGGCGGTGCGGGCCGCGATGGCCGGCACCGCGGTGGCGGCGGTGATCGGCGGGGTGCTCGGTGGCTCGGCCCTGGACGTGGCCGGGGCGGCCGGTGCCCTGGTGGTGCCGATGGCGGCGCTGGCCTCGCTGCGGGTGCTCGACCACTCCACCGACCGCACCCGGCCGGGGACCGGCCGGCAGCGCGGCGACGGGCCGGACGCGCCGGCCGGCGGTGGCACGCCGGACGGCGGACCGGACGGCGGCAGCGCCCCGGCCACCGGTGGGAGCGACGGCGCGGACGCCGCCGGGCGCAGCCCGGCCCGGCCCGGCGTGGACGGCGGCGGCTCGGGGGACGACGACGCCCCGGCGCCCGGCGACGATCGGCGCGGGGAGGGCCGCGACGGCGACGGCCCGGGCGCCGGTGGCCGGTCGGCGGGGGAGGGCGACGACGCCGGTACGGGTGGGCCGGTCCTGCCCGCCGCGCGCACCCCGGACCGGGCCGGTCGAGCGTCGACCGAGGTCGCGACGGGGTGACCGGATGAGGCTCGGGGCGTGCCAGGTCGGGTGCGACGCCGGGTCGGGGCCGGAGAGGTGTTACCGTGGAATCCCGTGGATCGCGTGATCACTTTGCTGATCGGCACGGCGGTTCGCACGACCGCTACGGACGACACGGGAGCAGGCCTTGGCCCCTTCAGCACGGACGACCAGGCACATTTTCGTCACCGGGGGCGTCGCCTCCTCGCTGGGTAAGGGCCTCACCGCCTCCAGCCTCGGCAACCTGCTGACCGCGCGCGGGCTGCGCGTGGTGATGCAGAAGCTCGACCCGTACCTCAACGTCGACCCGGGGACGATGAACCCGTTCCAGCACGGCGAGGTCTTCGTCACCGAGGACGGCGCGGAGACCGACCTCGACGTCGGGCACTACGAGCGCTTCCTCGACCGGGCGCTCTCCGGCAAGGCGAACGTCACCACCGGCCAGATCTACTCGGACGTGATCGCCAAGGAGCGGCGCGGCGAGTACCTGGGCGACACCGTCCAGGTCATCCCGCACATCACCAACGAGATCAAGTCCCGGATCCTCGGCATGGCCGACCCGGACGCCGACGGCCAGGCGCCCGACGTGGTGATCACCGAGGTCGGCGGCACGGTCGGCGACATCGAGTCGCTGCCGTTCCTGGAGGCGATCCGCCAGGTCCGCCACGACCTGGGCCGGGACAACTGCTTCTACCTGCACGTGTCGCTGGTGCCGTACCTGGCCCCGTCGGGCGAGCTGAAGACGAAGCCGACCCAGCACTCGGTGGCGCAGCTGCGCAGCATCGGCATCCAGCCGGACGCGCTGGTGCTGCGCTGCGACCGGGACATCCCGGACAAGGTCAAGGAGAAGCTGTCGCTCTACTGCGACGTCGACTCCGAGGCCGTCGTCGCCGCCCCGGACGCGCCGAGCATCTACGACATCCCGAAGGTGCTGCACCGCGAGGGCCTCGACGCGTACGTGGTGCGCCGGCTCGGGCTGTCCTTCCGTGACGTGGACTGGGCCAGCTGGGACGACCTGCTCGACCGGGTGCACCAGCCGCACCACACCGTCACCGTCGCGGTGGTCGGCAAGTACGTCGACCTGCCCGACGCGTACCTCTCGGTCAGCGAGGCGATCCGGGCCGCCGGCTTCGGCCACCGGGCCCGGGTGCAGCTGCGCTGGGTGCCCAGCGACGACTGCGTCACCCCGGCCGGCGCGGCGGCCGCCCTGGCCGGCGCGGACGGCATCCTCATCCCCGGCGGCTTCGGCGTACGCGGCATCGAGGGCAAGATCGGCACCGCCCGGTACGCCCGGGAGAACGGCATCCCGCTGCTCGGCCTCTGCCTCGGCCTGCAGTGCATGACCATCGAGGTGGCCCGTCACCTCGCCGGCCTCGACGGGGCGAACTCGCTGGAGTTCGACGAGGAGGCCACGCACCCGGTCATCGCCACCATGGCCGACCAGGAGGACATCGTCGCCGGCAAGGGCGACCTGGGCGGCACCATGCGGCTCGGGGCGTACCCGGCGAAGCTGGCCGAGGGGTCGATCGTCGCCGAGGCGTACGGCAGCACCGAGGTCAGCGAGCGGCACCGGCACCGGTACGAGGTGAACAACGCCTACCGCGACCAGCTCACCAAGGCCGGCCTGCACATCTCCGGCACCTCGCCGGACGGGCGGCTGGTGGAGTTCATCGAGCTGGACCGCAGCCTGCACCCGTTCTTCGTGGCCACCCAGGCCCACCCGGAGCTGAAGAGCCGTCCGACCCGTCCGCACCCGCTCTTCGCGGCGTTCGTCAAGGCGGCCGTGGCGTACTCCGAGGCGGACCAGCTCCCGGTCGACCTGGACGCGGTGGCCGACGCCCCGGCGGCGAAGAAGCCGTCGCGCAACGGCGCCTCGGCGAAGGCGGCGTCGGCGTCGTGAGCGCCGTCGCGCACCGCTACGAGCTGCGGGACCGGCAGGAGCGCTACCGCGGGCGGATCTTCGACGTGGTCACCGACGAGGTGACCATGCCCGGCGGCGGCACCGCCACCCGCGACTACGTCCGGCACGTGGGCGCGGTCGCCGTGGTGGCGCTCGACGACGCCGGCCAGGTGGTGCTGGTGCGGCAGTACCGGCA
Source organism: Micromonospora coxensis (assembly GCF_900090295.1). NCBI lineage: Bacteria > Bacillati > Actinomycetota > Actinomycetes > Micromonosporales > Micromonosporaceae > Micromonospora > Micromonospora coxensis. The sequence goes on from NZ_LT607753.1 coordinate 5,905,077, forward strand.
GCCGGTCGGGCGGCACCTGTGGGAGCTGCCCGCCGGGCTGATGGACGTCGACGGCGAGGACCTGCCGGCCGCCGCGGCGCGGGAGCTGGCCGAGGAGGCCGACCTGACCGCGGGCAGGCTCGACCTGCTGGTGGACGTGCACACCTCGCCGGGCTTCTCCGACGAACTGGTCCGGGTCTTCCTCGCCCGGGACCTGGCCGACGTCCCCGCCGCGCAGCGCCACGAGCGCAGCGAGGAGGAGGCGGACATCCAGATCGTCCGGCTCGACCTCGACGAGGCCGTCGGCATGGTGCTCGCCGGGGAGATCACCAACGGCCCGTGCGTGGCCGGGCTGCTGGCCGCCGCCCGGGCCCGCGACGCCGGCTGGTCGGCGCTGCGCCGGGCCGACGCCCCGCTGCCCCGCTGACCGATCTCGGGTACGCCCGCGAAGGGGCCGCACGGTACGCCGTGCGGCCCCTTCCGCGTCCCCTGCCTTCCGCGTCCCCTGCCTTCCGCGTCCCCTGCCTTCCGCGTCCCCTGCCTTCCGCGTCCCCTGCCTTCCGCGTCTCCGCGTCTCCGCGTCTCTCTGCCTCGGTCCGCGCCCGCGCCTCGGTATCTCGATCCGTGCCGTGCGTCCGGGCCGGGTGGTCCGCCACTGTGCGTCCGTGTCCGCAGGGCCGTCGGTGGCGTCGGCGGTGGGGCACCGGCCGGATACGGAGCGTGTCGGATGGTACCCAGGGGCACGGTGTCGACACCCGCTGTGCGTCCTCCCGCTTCCGACCGGCGGCACCCGCCACACGGTGCGACGATGAGGGAGAACGCCGAGCGGGGGCGCGGGCCGTACGCCTGACACATCGTCAGGCGGATCGGGCACCGGGTGTCACTGTGCTGGCTCCCGGAGCGAGGTCGCGCGCCTAGACTGCCGCCGGCGGGACCGGTCGACCGCGCCGGCAATGGGGCCGGCGCGGGGCCGAGCAGTCGGGGAGTGAGCAGCCCCGGAGAGAGGTGTCTGCATCGTGAAGGTCGGAATCCCACGCGAGGTCAAGAACCACGAGTACCGCGTGGCGATCACGCCGGCGGGCGTCAACGAGTTCGTCCGCAGCGGCCACCAGGTCTTCGTCGAGTCCGGCGCCGGCGTCGGGTCGAGCATCACCGACGACGAGTTCGCGGCGGCCGGCGCCAAGATCCTGGCCACCGCCGACGAGGTGTGGGACACCGCGGAGCTGGTGCTCAAGGTCAAGGAGCCGATCGCCGAGGAGTACCACCGGATGCGCGAGGGGCAGGTGCTCTTCACCTACCTGCACCTGGCCGCCTCGAAGGAGTGCACGGACGCGCTGATCGACCGCAAGGTCACCGGCATCGCGTACGAGACCGTCGAGCTGCCGGACCGGTCGCTGCCGCTGCTCGCCCCGATGTCCGAGGTGGCGGGCCGGCTCGCCCCGCAGGTCGGCGCGTTCTACATGATGCGCACCGGCGGCGGGCGCGGCGTGCTGCCCGGCGGCGTCTCCGGCGTGTACGCGGCCAAGACCGTGGTCATCGGCGCCGGCGTGTCCGGCATGAACGCCGCCGCCATCGCGCTGGGCCTGCAGTCCGAGGTGCTGCTGCTGGACAAGAACGTCGCCCGGCTGCGCCAGGCCGACGCCATCTACCGGGGCCACCTGCAGACGGTCGCCTCCAACGCGTACGAGATCGAGCGGGCCGTGCTCGACGCGGACCTGGTCATCGGCGCGGTGCTGGTGCCCGGCGCGAAGGCCCCGACCCTGATCTCCAACGAGCTGGTCAGCCGGATGAAGCCCGGCAGCGTGCTCGTCGACATCGCCATCGACCAGGGCGGCTGCTTCGAGGACTCGCGCCCCACCACGCACGCCGACCCGGTGTACAAGGTGCACGACTCGATCTTCTACTGCGTGGCGAACATGCCCGGCGCGGTGCCGAACACCAGCACGTACGCGCTGACCAACGTCACCCTGCCGTACGCGCTGGAGCTGGCCAACCAGGGCTGGCGGGAGGCGCTGCGGGCCGACCCGGCGCTGGCCCTGGGCCTGAACACCCACGACGGGCAGGTCGTCTACGGCCCGGTCGCCGAGGCGCACGGCATGGCGACGCTGCCGCTGGCCGAGGTGCTGGCCTGACCGCGACGCACGAGCGGGCCGACGCGGGCGGGCAGCCCGCGCCGGCCCTGCGCCGTGCCGTGCGCGGCTACCTCGACCACCTGACCGTCGAGCGCGGGCTCTCGGCGAACACGCTGTCGTCGTACCGCCGGGACCTGGAGCGGTACCTGGCCACCCTGGCGGCGGCCGGGGTCACCGACCTGGCCGCCGTCGGGCCCGGCGTCGTCGAGTCGCACCTGGCCCGGCTGCGGGCCGGCGACGACGCGCACCCGCCGCTGGCGGTCTCGTCCGCCGCCCGGGCCGCCTCCGCCGTGCGCGGGCTGCACCGCTTCGCCCTGCGCGAGGGGATGGCCGGCGCGGACCCCAGCCGGGACGTCCGCCCGCCCACCCCGCCGCGCCGGCTGCCCCGGGCGCTGCCGGTCGACGACGTGGTCCGGCTGCTGGAGACCGCCGGGGCCGCCACCGGGGACGGCGCGGCGCTCGCGCTGCGCGACCGGGCGCTGCTGGAGTTCCTGTACGGCACCGGCGCGCGCATCTCCGAGGCGGTCGGCGCGGCGGTCGACGACCTCGACGTCGACGAGGGCACCGCGACGCTGCGCGGCAAGGGCGGGCGCACCCGGCTCGTGCCGATCGGCGGGTACGCCGTCGAGGCGCTGCGCGCGTGGCTGGTGCGGGCCCGTCCCGGGCTGGTCGCCGCCGGGCGGGGCACCCCGGCGGTCTTCGTCAACGCCCGTGGCGGCGCGCTCACCCGCCAGGGCGCCTGGACCATCCTGCGCCGGGCCGCCCAGCGGGCCGGGCTGCCGGTGGACGGGCCGCACGCGGTCTCCCCGCACACCCTGCGCCACTCGTACGCCACCCACCTGCTCGACGGCGGCGCCGACGTGCGGGTCGTGCAGGAACTGCTCGGTCACGCCTCGGTGACCACCACCCAGGTGTACACGCTGGTGACCGTGGACCGGCTGCGCGAGGTGTACGCCACCGCGCATCCCCGCGCCCTCGGCTGAGCACCGGAGCGCACCCGGCCGGCGGGGACGCCCGACACGCCGGACCGGTACCGAACGCGCCGCTGGTCGGTGGCGTAGAGTCGGCTTCGGCGCGGACCTCCTGGGAGCGACATCCGGGGTGCGCAGCGGCGCCGCGAAGGACGTCGGACGGCTCCGACGCCGGGTGGTCGTCGGGAGGGGGCAACGAGGACATGGCTGGCAACGGTGACCGTGCCGACGCCTGGACGTCGGAGCTCCGCGAGCAGCAGGCGTCGCTCGGCGCCGACCTGGGTCCGGCCGACCCGGCGGCCTACACGATGCGCAAGCCGATCCCGGAGCCGATGCCCACCGACCGGCACGGCCCGGCGCGGATCATCGCGATGGCCAACCAGAAGGGCGGCGTCGGCAAGACCACCACCACCATCAACCTGGGCGCCGCGCTCGCCGAGTACGGCCGCAAGGTGCTGCTTGTCGACTTCGACCCGCAGGGCGCCCTGTCGGTGGGCCTCGGCGTCAACCCGCACAACCTCGACCTGTCGGTCTACAACCTGCTCATGCAGGACGACGTCACCGCCGAGGACGTCCTGATCAAGACCGACGTCGCCGGGCTGCACCTGCTGCCGGCCAACATCGACCTCTCCGCCGCCGAGATCCAGCTGGTCAACGAGGTGGCCCGGGAGATGGCCCTGGCGCGGGTGCTGCGCAGCATCCGCAAGGAGTACGACTTCATCCTGATCGACTGCCAGCCCTCGCTGGGCCTGCTGGCGATCAACGCGCTGACCGTGGCGCACGGGGTGCTCATCCCGCTGGAGTGCGAGTTCTTCAGCCTCCGTGGCGTGGCGCTGCTGCTGGACACCATCGACAAGGTGCGCGAGCGGCTCAACTTCGACCTGGAGCTCGAAGGCATCCTCGCCACCATGTACGACAGCCGCACCACCCACTGCCGCCAGGTGCTCCAGCGGGTGGTCGAGGCGTTCGGCGACAAGGTCTACCAGACCGTGATCACCAAGACGGTCAAGTTCCCCGAGTCCACCGTGGCCGGGGCGCCGATCACCACCCTCGACCCGGCCTCCTCCGGCGCCCGCAACTACCGGCAGCTGGCCCGTGAAGTGATCGCCGCCCAAGCCGACCGGTAGCCGGAGCGCTGGACGTCCGCGACGTGGACTACGGTCTTCCGGTGACCGCGCCACCCCTCGACCCGCCCACGACGCCGCGGCAGCCGCCCGTGGTGGCGGCCGAGGCCGCCGCCGAGGTGGCGACGGACGCGACGGGTGTGCCGGCGGCGGAGCAGAGCAGCGGCTTCACCGTCCGGCTGGCGAACTTCACCGGCCCCTTCGACCTGCTGCTGCAACTGATCAGCAAGCACAAGCTCGACGTCACCGAGGTGGCGCTGCACCGGGTCACCGACGAGTTCATCGCCTACATCCGGGCCATGGGCGACCAGTGGGACCTCGACGAGACCAGCGAGTTCCTGCTGATCGCGGCCACCCTGCTGGACCTGAAGGCGGCCCGGCTACTGCCCGCCGCCGAGGTGGAGGACGAGGAGGACCTCGCCCTGCTGGAGGCGCGGGACCTGCTCTTCGCCCGGTTGTTGCAGTACAAGGCGTACAAGGAGGCGGCGGCGCACATCGCCGCGCTGGAGGCGGTCGGCGGACGGCGGTACCCGCGCGCGGTCACCCTGGAACCCCGCTACGCCGAGGCGCTGCCCGACCTGGTGCTCGGCATCGGCCCGGAGCGGCTGCGCGCGCTGGCCGTACGGGCGATGACTCCGAAGCCGACGCCCGAGGTGTCCATCGCGCACGTGCACATGGTCCGGGTCAGTGTCCGCGAGCACGCCGAGATCATCACCGGGCGGCTGCGCCGGGCCGGCACGGCCACCTTCTCGCAGCTCTGCGCCGACTGCGAGATCACCCTGGAGGTGGTGGCGCGGTTCCTGGCGCTGCTGGAGCTGTACCGGCAGGGGCTGGTCGCCTTCGTCCAGGAGCAGGCGCTGGAGGAGTTGACCGTCCGGTGGACCGGCCCGGCCGAGGGCGACACCGAACTGCACGTCGACGAGTACGCCGGCGCGACCGAGGCGTCCGACGCCGACCCGGCCGCGACCGTGCCGGGCGACACCCTGCCGACCCGCCCACGAGCGGCCTCCGACGCGGCCGGCGTGGTGGCCTCGGGCAGTGCCACCGACTCGGCTGTCGACGCCGGCCTTTCCGGCGACAGTCGCGGCGGCGGTGACCCGGGCGACGGCGACGACGACCGTCGTGGCGACGGCGGCCCGGCTGTCGGCGGTGACCAGGGCGACAACGGCGACCCCGGCGGCACCAACGGTGACCTGGGTGGGAACGACGAGGAGCAGCGCGATGAGTGACGAGGAGCGCCGGGACTCGCTGGCCGACCAGGCCGCCGCCTGGATCCCCCCGTGGGAGCGCCCCACCCCGCCCAAGGAGCCCGCCCCCGACCCCGCCACCCCGGCCGAGGCGCCCGACGAGCGGGCCGAGGCCGAGATCTTGGCGAGTTACCGTTCGCCAGGAACGGTAACTCGCCAAGATCTCGCCGCTGACCCGGCTGACCCGGCTGACCCGGCTGACCCGGCTGACCCGGCTGACCCGGCTGACCCGGCTGACCCGGCTGACCCGGCTGACCCGGCTGACCCGGCTGACCCGGCTGACCCGGCTGACCCGGCTGACCCGGCTGACCCGGCTGACCCGGCTGACCCGGCTGACCCGGCTGACCCGGCCGACCCGGCCGACCTGGCAGACCCGGCCGCACCGGCCGACCCGGCCGCACCGGCCGCACCGGCCGCCGCCGGCGCCCAGCCGGCCGGCGGTCCGGACAGCGCCACGCTGTCCGGCGCCGGCCAGAGCGCCGCCGTCGACGTCGACGCGGGGGTGAGCGACGCGGGGACGCCCGGCGCCGCCGCGCACAGCGCCGTGCTGCCCGGCACCGAGTCGAGCGACGTGGGCGCGAGCGCCGCCGCCGTGCACACCACCGCGCTGCCCGCCGCCGCCGACGTCGCCGATGCCGCCGACGCCAACGCCGCCAACGCCGCAAACGCCGCAAACGCCGCAAACGCCAGCGATGCGGCAAACGTCGACGCCGCCGTGCCGGCCGGGGAGACGCCGGCGGAGGGCGGCGGCGCGCCGGGCGTACCGAAGCGGGGACGGCGGCGGGTGATGCCCGCGCCGGAGCCGACGCCGGTGCTGGACGACGCCGAGCTGCGCGGCGCGCTGGAGGCGATCCTGCTGGTGGTGGACGAGCCGGTCAGCGAGTTGACCCTCGCCCAGGTGCTGGAGCAGTCCCCGGAGCGGATCGGCCCGGTGCTGGACGAGATCGCCGCCGGGTACACCGCCGCCGGGCACGGCTTCGAGCTGCGCCGGGCCGCGGGTGGCTGGCGTCTCTACACCCGGCCGGAATACGCGACCTACGTCGAGCGGTTCGTGTTGGACGGGCAGTCGGTGCGGCTGACCCAGGCCGCGCTGGAGACGCTCGCGGTGATCGCCTACCGGCAGCCGGTGACCCGTTCGCGGATCGCGGCCATCCGGGGTGTGAACTCTGACGGGGTCATCCGTACCCTGGTCTCCCGCGGGCTGGTCGAGGAGTGCGGCGCCGAACCGGACAGCGGGGCGTTCCTCTATCGGACCACCACGATGTTCCTGGAGAAGCTGGGGCTGAACTCGGTCGCCGACCTTCCCCCGCTCGCCCCGTTCCTCCCCGACGACGTAGAAGAGCTTGCCGATGCGACGCGATGACCGTGCCCCGAAGCCCGACGCCCCCGTGTACGAGGGCGCCGAGCGCCTGCAGAAGGTGCTCGCCGCCGCCGGCGTGGGCTCCCGGCGTGCCTGCGAGGACCTGATCTTCCGGCGTCGGGTCACCGTGAACGGGCGGGTCGCGCAGCTCGGCGACAAGGCCGATCCGACCCGGGACGTCATCCACGTCGACGGGGAGCGGCTCCAGGTCGACACCCGACTGGTCTACCTGGCGATGAACAAGCCGCGCGGGGTGGTTTCCACCATGGCGGACGAGAAGGGACGCACGGCGCTCGCCGACTTCCTCGGCAACCGGGTGGAGCAGCGGGTCTACCACGTCGGGCGGCTCGACGCGGACAGCGAGGGCCTGCTGCTGCTCACCAACGACGGCACCCTGGCGCACCGGCTGATGCACCCCTCGTACGGCGTGCCGAAGACGTACCTGTGCGAGGTGTCCGGGCCGATCCCGCGCAACCTGGGCAAGCGGCTGGCGGCCGGGGTGGAGCTGGAGGACGGGCCGGTGACGGTGGACTCGTTCAAGGTGGTGGACACCCTGGGCAAGACCGCCCAGGTGGAGCTGACCCTGCACGAGGGGCGTAAGCACATCGTCCGGCGGCTGCTGGCCGAGGTGGGGCACCCGGTGGCCCGCCTGATCCGTACCTCGATCGGGCCGATCCGCCTCGGTGACCTGCGGGCCGGGCGGACCCGGCGGCTGACCAACGCGGAGGTCGCCGCCCTGTTCAAGGCCGTGGGTGACTGACCCCCTCGATCGGGGTACCGCTGCCGGTAGGCTTCGACGCGGCCGACGGGCCGACGGGTGGCGCGGGTCGCCCCCGGCGGCGTCGCGCGTGGCCGGCCCGCGAGGCGCGGGCATGATGGACGATGGACAACCGCTCAACGGCGCCGGAGATCACCGGTGACCTGCGAGGTACGGGCTGAGGAGGACAACGGTGGAGGAAAACGTACGGACCGGGCGCTGCGTGGTCGCTGTGGACGGGCCGTCCGGTTCGGGTAAGTCCACCGTCTCGCGCCGGCTGGCCGCCGGCATCGGTGCCCGCTACCTCGACACCGGCGCGATGTACCGGGCGATCACCTGGGCGGTGCTGCGCTCCGGGGTCGACCTGACCGACGCCGAGTCGGTGGCCAAGGTCGCCGGTGAGGTGGACCTGCGCATCGGCACCGACCCCCGGGGGTACGGCGTGACCGCCGACGGCGTGAACGTCGACGCCGAGATCCGCGGTCCCGAGGTGACCGGCGCGGTCTCCGCCGTGGCCGCCGTGCCGGCGGTGCGCGCCCTGCTGGTCGCCCGGCAGCGCCAGATGATCGTCAACGCGGGCCGGATCGTGGTCGAGGGTCGCGACATCGGTTCCGTGGTGGCCCCCGACGCCGACCTGAAGGTCTACCTGACCGCCTCCGAGGCGGCGCGCGCCCGGCGGCGCAGCGCGGAGGACGCGGCGGACGTCGCGGCGACCGCCGCCGACCTGGCCCGCCGGGACAAGCTCGACTCGACCCGCAAGGCCGACCCGTTGCAGCAGGCGCCGGACGCCGTGGAGCTGGACACCACCGAGCTGGGCATCGACGAGGTCGTCGCGAAGCTGCGCGAGCTGCTCACCGAGCGGGGAGTGGCATGAGCGACGACAACGGCGGCTGGGTGGAGCTGCGTGAGCCGGACCTCGACGTCGAGGAGCCGTCGGGGCCGCAGCCGGTGGTGGCCGTGGTGGGCCGCCCGAACGTCGGCAAGTCCACCCTGGTGAACCGGATCATCGGCCGCCGGCAGGCGGTCGTCGAGGACATCCCCGGGGTGACCCGGGACCGCGTCCCGTACGACGCGCAGTGGAACGGCCGGTCGTTCACCGTGGTGGACACCGGAGGTTGGGAGCCGGACGCCAGGGACCGGGCCGCGGCGATCGCCGCGCAGGCCGAGATCGCCGTCGCCACCGCCGACGTGGTGCTGTTCGTGGTCGACGCGATGGTCGGCTCGACCGATGTGGACGAGGCCGCGGTGAAGATGCTGCGCCGCAGCGCCAAGCCGGTCATCCTGGTCGCCAACAAGACCGACAACACCGCCATCGAGATGGAGGCGACCTCGCTCTGGTCGCTCGGCCTCGGTGAGCCGTACCCGGTCTCCGCGCTGCACGGCCGGGGCTCGGGTGAGCTGCTCGACGCCATCATGGACGCGCTGCCCGAGGCGCCGAAGATCGTCGAGAACCGCCCGCGCGGCCCGCGCCGGGTGGCGCTGGTCGGCCGCCCCAACGTCGGCAAGTCGAGCCTGCTGAACCGCTTCTCCGGTGAGGAGCGGGCGGTGGTCGACTCGGTCGCCGGCACCACCGTCGACCCGGTCGACAGCCTGGTGCAGATCGGTGGGGAGACCTGGCAGCTGGTGGACACCGCCGGCCTGCGCAAGCGGGTGGGCAAGGCCTCCGGCACCGAGTACTACGCCAGCCTGCGAACCGCCTCGGCGATCGAGGCGGCCGAGGTCGCCGTGGTGCTGCTGGACTCCAGCGAGGTGATCAGCGAGCAGGACCAGCGCATCCTCTCCATGGTGGTCGAGGCCGGGCGGGCCCTGGTGATCGCCTTCAACAAGTGGGACCTGGTCGACGCCGACCGCCGGTACTACCTGGACAAGGAGATCGACCGGGAGCTGCGCCGCATCCCCTGGGCGATCCGGCTGAACCTGTCGGCGCAGACCGGCCGGGCGGTGGACAAGCTCGCGCCGGCGCTGCGCAAGGCCCTGGCGAGCTGGGAGACCCGGGTGCCGACCGCGCAGCTCAACCAGTGGCTCACCGCCCTGGTGCAGGCCACCCCGCACCCGGTGCGCGGCGGCCGGGCCCCGAAGATCCTCTTCGCGACCCAGGCGGGCGTCGCCCCGCCCCGCTTCGTGCTCTTCACCACCGCGCCCCTGGACGCCGGCTACCAGCGCTTCGTCGAGCGCAAGCTGCGCGAGGAGTTCGGCTTCGAGGGCAGCCCGGTGGAGATCTCGGTACGCCCGCGCAAGAAGCTCGGCCCCGGCGGTCGGGGCAAGGCGCACGGCTGACCCTGGCACACCGGACGCCGGGTGGAGCAGCACGCTCCACCCGGCGTTCCCTTCTGCCCCATCCTCCTAGGCGAAGGTGTTGGCAACAGCGACCCGGGCCGGGTCGGGGTTGGCCCAGCTCCAGTTCGGGTGGGCCCGGTTGGTGAGCAGGACCAGGACCCTGCGCCGGTCCGGCTCGACCAGCATCGAGGTCCCGGTGAATCCGGTGTGTCCGAAGGTGGTGGGCCGGGCGAGTTTGCCCATGAACCAGGGTTGGTTGAGTACCACGCCGAGTCCGTGGTCGGAGGTGCGTCCCGGGCGTTCCGGATCGACTGCGGGCAGTCCGGTGTTGGCATTGCGCAGCATTCGGGCGACGGTGTCCTCGGCGAGGATGCGCGTCCCGCCGTAGCTGCCGCCGTTGAGCAGCATCTGCCCGATGACCGCGACCTCCGCGGCGGTGCCGAAGAGGCCGGCGTGGCCGGCGATGCCGCCGAGGTGGTTGGCCACGTCGTCGTGCACCACGCCGCGCAGCAGGCCCCGGGAGGAGCGGGCGTCGGTGGCGACCAGCCGGTTGGCCCGGTCGGTCGAGCTGAGCCAGGTGTTCGGGTTGAAGCCGGTGTACCGCAGCCCCAGTGGCTCGGTCAGGTTGACCTTGAGGGCCCGGTCGAGGCTGAGGCCGGTGACCTTCTCGACGAGCTTGCCGGCGACCATCAGACCCACGCTGGAGTAGCGGAAGACTGTGCCTGGTACCGCTCCGCTGACCAGTGGTGTGGTCAGCACCGCGCGCCATCGCTCGGTCATCGTGGTGTAGCCGGTCACCTTCGCCCCGACCGGCAGGCCGCTGGTGTGGGCCAGAAGCATCGCGACCGTGACGGCGGACTTGCCGGTGCCGGTGAATTCGGGGAGGTAGCGCACCACGGGCGCGTCGAGGTCGATGCGGCCCTTGTCGACCTGTTGCAGGGTGAGGATCGCGGTGTAGACCTTGGTGAGCGAGGCCAGGTCGAAGATCGAGTCGAGCCGCATGGCGACCCGCTTCGCGGCGGGCAGCAGCACCGGGCCGGCGTCGTAGCGTAGGGCCTCACCCACCGCCAGATGATCGGTCGGCTCACCGTCGGCCAGCGCCCAGACCACCGCACCGGGGTACGTGGGGTGGTTCGGGTTCTCCGGGGTCGGCTGGAGGTACCGCTGGAGCACCACCGAGAGGGTGCGTGGCTTGACGCTGCCCCTGGGCGCGGTCCCTCGGCCCGCAGCCGCAGCGCCCTGGCCGCCGTCACCCGCGCCTGCGGTGTTCCAGGAACCGGCCTGCCCGGCCGGCGGGTTCTTCGCGCAGCCGGTCAGGCCGACGGCGGCAGCGAGTCCGAGACCGAGGACCGAACGGCGATGAATCGACACGGCAGGCATCGTCGCACCCCCGGCATGGTCAAGGCCAGCGACTGCCAGCCCCAACGGCTGCCTTCTCGGCGGACAGCCGCGAGTGACGGCACGGCCGAGCGCCCCGACGTCAACGGCGCCCCGGCTCCACCGCGATCGTCATGGCCTCGGCTGCTGGGCGCGAGCAATTCGACGCCTGGCGCGGTACTCGAGGATCGAGTGGGTGAGCATGAGGACCACCGCGGCCAGCAACAGCACAGCGGCGGCCCACCGGCTCGGAGTGCGCCAGGTGCTGGGTGTGACTTCCGTGAGATGTCCGAGCCCGAGGAGAACGTAGAAGCCCATGCACGCTGCCGCTGCGGCCCACAGCCGGGGGTGATGCAGGGTCCGCCCGAGCAGCCGAACCGTTGGCGGGCGTCGGACGGCCACCCAGGCAGCGCACCCGACCAGGGCGACAGCAGCGCCGGCGAGCAGGATGTCCACGACCGCTGCGACTGCCTCGTAGATCGTCACGGGCCTCACGGTAGCGGGCACCGTACAGCGCCGTCTCGGTGCTCGGACAGCCCTCGTCCGACGCGACGGAGCGCTGCGATGCCGACGGGAGGCCGGCGGCGGCCACCGCGCGGGCGCGGCGACTCGACACAGTAAGGAGGGACTCGCCCTGACCGGTGAAGCGTCACCGACGATCACGCGGCACCGGGCCGGCTCGCACCTGACTGATCGTGGTCCCCGGGAACGCGAAAGGGCCGACCCGAAATTCGGATCAGCCCTTCGGCCTGTGTCGGGACGGCCGGATTCGAACCGACGACCCCTTGACCCCCAGTCAAGTGCGCTACCAAGCTGCGCCACGTCCCGATGCTCCCGCGCGGTGCTCCCCGCGACAGCCGGTACAGCTTAGCGCAGGATCTTCGTTCCGCGCGCACAGGCCCCTGCCGCGTCGCGGCGGCCCGACGGTCACTCGTACGGGTCGCGGGGCGCCGGCACCTGCCGCCAGCTCTCCACCTCCAGGTAGGGGATCTCGAAGTCGTTGACCGGGTCCCGGGCGAGCTGGCTGCTGTAGCGGCCGGTCACCTCGATCCAGGTGTCGTCGGCCAGCCCCGAGGGCGTGTTGCCGCTCAGGGCGACCTTGGTGGGTAGGCCGTCGGCGGCGCAGCAGGACAGCCGCATCCGGGTCAGCACGGGCCGCCCGTCCCGGCCGGCGACGGTGAATCCGGTGACCTTGACCCGCCGGTCGCCGATCGACTGTCCCTTGTCGAACACGGCCCGGACGGCGTAGTCGTACACGGTGATGACGGCCGGGTCGCCCTCGGGCAGCGGCGGGTACTCGGGCAGTTTCCCGGCCGCCAGCGAGGTGCCGGACTGGTTGGCCGCGTACGCGCCGAGGGCCGGCGGGGCGACCAGCAGCAGGCCCAGCGCCGGCAGGATGAGCAGCCAGGCCACCCGTGGCTCGTGGTGCCCGTGCCCGTCGTGGTCGTCGTGGTGCGCGTCGCCGGGGTCCGCGTCGTCCGCCGGGGCCCGGCGCAGGGCGGGGCGCAGGTCGTACCAGAGGGTCATCACCGCCGCGGCGATCAGCAGCAGGCTGGCTGCGATCAGGAAGGGGCGCAGCTCCTCCTTGACGTAGCGCAGGTAGAGGTCGGTGAGGCTGGCGCGCAGCACCGCCCCGCCGAGCAGCAGCAGGACGCATGCCTGGGCCTGACGGTTCACAGCAGCACCATCCCGGTGACGGCGGCGACGACGACCGCGACGACGAACGTGGTGGGGGCGAAGCGGGCGGCGAAGCCGCGCCCGAAGATCCCGGTCTGCATGGCGATCAGCTTGAGGTCGACCATCGGTCCGACCACCAGGAAGGTCAGCCGGGCGGTGAGCGAGAACTGCGACAGCGAGGCGGCGACGAAGGCGTCGGCCTCCGAGCAGATGGACAGCAGGACCGCGAGCGCGGCCAGCGCCAGCACCGAGAGCACCGGCTGGTCGGCCAGCGCCTGCAACCAGCGCTCCGGCACCAGGACGTTGATGCTGGCGGCGGCCATCGCCCCGATGACCAGGAACCCGCCGGCGTGCACGATGTCGTGTCGCACCGCAGACCAGAACGCCTTGCCGCGTGAGGTGTCGTCGAGGTCGGGCCGGCGCGGCAGGCGGATCCAGTCGGCCCGGCCGAGGCGCAGCCACAGCCAGCCCATCACCATGGCGACGACGAGGCTGGCCACCGCCCGGCCGACGACCATCTCCGGGTTGGCGGGGAACGCCACGGCGGTGGCGGTCAGCACGATCGGGTTGATCGCCGGGGCGGCGAGCAGGAAGGCCAGTGCGGCGGCCGGGGTGACGCCCCGGCGGATCAGCGACCCGGCGATCGGCACCGATCCGCACTCGCAGCCGGGCAGCACCACCCCGGCGGCGCTGGCCACCGGCACGGCGAGGGCGGGGTGGCGGGGCAGCGCGCGGGCCCAGAAGGAGCGCGGGACGAAGACCGCGATGGCCGCGGAGAGCAGCACCCCGAAGACCAGGAACGGCACGGCCTGCACCATCACCGAGACGAAGACGGTGGTCCAGGTGGCCAGCGAGGGTGCGGTGAGCAGTTCGGCGAGGGGCTGGCGCAGGACGATCAGCAGGATCAGCAGCGCGGCGAGCACCTCGACCGAACCGATCCGGCCGGTGAGTCTGCCGCCCCGCGCCGTCGGCGCGTCGCCCGTCGGCGTGGCGCCGGAGGACGCCGGACGGGCCGGGTCGGGGCCGGCGTCGAGTGCCGGGGCGGTGCCGTCGGGTGGGGCGGTGTCGGGGTCGGCGGCGCCGGTGCGCTCGGGTGCGACCACGTCGTCTCCGTTCTCGCGAGCGGCGCGACGGGCCGCCGGAGCCGCGGCGGTGCAGGCCCGCGGGGTCGTCGGCCCGCCTGCGCGGCGTCGCCGGGTGCCGTGCGGGGGCCACAGTGTATCGAGCGGCGTCGTCCTGTCACGAGAGGTACGCCGGTGGCGCGCCGGGGTCGGCCGCCCCGGCGCGCCGCGCGGCTCATCGCGGGTGTCGGGGCCCGCGCCGGGCGTACTTCGCGCGGAACTTCTCCACCCGGCCCTCGGTGTCGAGCAACCGCTGCCGGCCGGTCCAGAAGGGGTGGCTGGCGGAGGAGATCTGCACGTCGATCACGGGGTAGGTGTTGCCGTCGGTCCACTCGACGGTCTGGTCGCTGGTCGCCGTGGACCGGGTGAGGAAGGCGAAGTCGGCGGCGCGGTCGCGGTAGACGACGGGCCGGTACTCGGGGTGGATTCCGGGCTTCACGGGGCGGTGGCTCCTTCGGTGCGGTCGTCGGTGAGGTCGGGGAGGGGGAAGCAGTCGGCGAAGGGGTCGGGCAGGGCGCGCCAGGCGGCCTCGCCGTCGGCGAGTTCGGCGTCGGTGAGCAGGCACCGGGCGAGGGTGCGGTGCAGCGCGGCCGGGTCGAGGTCCAGGCCGATGAAGGCCAGGTGCTGGTGCCGGTCGCCGTAGTAGGGGTCCCAGTCCAGCGCGGCGGCGAGCCGGCGCTGGTCGCCGACGTCGGCCCAGTGGGGGTCGGGGAGCGCGGCGAGCCAGCGGCCCGCGGCTGCCATGCCGAGGCCGCCACCGGCGAACTCCCAGGTCACCACGGTTTCCGGCTGGCTGGCCAGCCAGAGGTGTCCGCGGGAGCGCAGGACGTCGGCGTGGACCTCCTCCAGCACGTCGTGCAGCCGGCCGGGGTGGAACGGGCGGCGGGCGCGGAACACCACGGAGACCACGCCGCAGTCCGGGTGGGGCTCGTGGGTGCCGAGCGCGTACCCGGCCAGGCCGCGGGCGAGGACGCCGGGGATCTCCGGGCGGTGCCGCCGGGTGCCGCGCAGCCGCCGGGACAGGTCCCCGGCGTCGACGAGGTCACCGTCGACGCGGACCAGTGTGGCCCAGGGGGCCAGCCGTTCCAGCAGCACCGCCAGCCGGCCGGTCTCGTACGCGCCGTCGCCGGCCTCGCCCCACAGCACGAGGGTGTCGGCGTACTCGATCTGCCGGACGACGACGTCGGCGAGCGCGCGGTGGTCGTCGTCGGCGGCGTGGATGCCGAGGGTCTTCAGGTCGTCGGTGCTGGCGAGGCCGTCGAGCAGGTGTTCGGCGTCGACGACGGTGACGTACGAGTCGACGCGCAGCAGGTCGGTCAGGGGTGTGCCGTCGACCGGGCAGTGCGCGCAGGCGGCGGCGACCGCCTCCGGTTCGACGACCTCGGGCAGCATCAGCAGCAGGTCCCGGTCGGGGTGGGTGCGGGCGAGCCGGGCCAGGGTGGGCAGCACGTCCTCGCGCAGGGTGCAGGAGACGCAGCCGTGCGCCAGGTCGACCCGTTCGTCCTCCAGCAGGCCGGTGCCGCTGCGGACCACCCGGCGCACGGCCCCGGCCCGGACGCCGCTGATGTCGTGGCGTACCAGCAGCAGGGTCGGGTCGGCGGCGAGCAGCGCCCGGGCGGCGGCGAAGGTGGCGGCCGGCCAGAAGCCGCTGAGCACGGTCAGCGACGGGCGGGTGTCGGCGGTCGGTGCGGCGGCGTCGGCGGGAGCGAGTGGGGATGTCGGCATCGGGATCCTCTCGACTCTGTTTGAAAACGATTGTCATTATAGGATGACCCGGGGCGGCGGGATCGGAGCCCCCGCCCGTCGAGACGAGGAGTCCTGTTGTCCAGACGCTGTGACGTCACCGGCGCCGTGCCGAGCTTCGGCAACGCCGTGTCCCACTCGCACCGCCGCACCCGCCGGCAGTGGCGGCCGAACCTCCAGCGGCACCGTTACTGGCTGCCGTCCGAGCGGCGGTGGGTCACCCTGACCCTCACCGCCCGCGCGCTGCGCACCGTCGACCGCGACGGCATCGAGAAGGTCGTGGCGCGCGCCCGCGCCCGGGGGGTGCGGCTCTGATGGCCCGGCAGACCGACGTCCGCCCGGTGGTCAAGCTCCGCAGCACCGTCGGCACCGGCTACACGTACGTCACCCGCAAGAACCGCCGCAACGACCCGGACCGACTGGTCCTGCGCAAGTACGACCCCCTCGTCCGCCGGCACGTCGACTTCCGCGAGGAGCGCTGATGGTCCGCCGGGTCCGGCGCGGGCGGCAGGCCCGGCGGGTGCGCCTCGCCGACCGGTACGCCGAGTGCCGGCGGGCCGTCCGGCACCCGGACCCGGCGGTGCGCGACGAGGCGGTACGCCGGCTGGCCCGGCTGCCCCGCGACGCCGGCCCGGTCCGGCTGCGCCGGCGCGACCAGGTCGACGGCCGCCCCCGGGATGTGCTGCGCCGCTTCGGCCTGTCCCGGGTACGGATGCGGGAACTCGCCCTGCGCGGCGAGCTGCCGGGGGTGCGCAGGGCGTCCCGGTGACCCCATGGCGACGGCCGGCGCGCGTCCACTCGGCCGCGCCGGCCGTCGTCCCGGGTCGGCCGGTCAGGCCGGGGCGGGGGAGAGCGCGGTCGGGCCCATCACGAAGTCCGGGTCGATCTGGGCGGTGAGATCCTCGCCGGCCCGCTCGTTGGCCCAGGCCGCCGCGTTGCGCCGGTGGAACTCGTGGGCCTGCCGGGTGAACGTCGGCCAGTCCTGCACGGTGGCGTCGACGGCCTCGGTCAGTCGGCCCAGCACCGCACGGTTGGCCGGCTCCAGCTCGTCCAGCGGGCCGACCGTGCCGCGTTCGGCCCGCCGGACGTAGGGCGAGCGGCCGAGGCAGGCGAGCAGGTCCTCCCCGACGTGCTCGCGCAGGAAGTCCACGTCGGAGTCGTCCTCGACCTTGTTGCCGACCACCGACAGGGCGACGCCGTAGTCGCGGGCGTAGGCGGCGTACTGGCGGTAGACGCCGACGCTGCGCAGGGTCGGCTCGCAGACCAGGAAGGTGCGGTCGAAGCGGGTGAACAGCCCGGAGGCGAAGGAGTCGGCCCCGGCGGTCATGTCCACCACCACGTACTCGTCCGGCGGGTCGGCCAGGTGGTTGAGGAGCAGCTCCACCGCCCCGACCTTCGAGTGGTAGCAGGCGACCCCGAGGTCGGACTCGGTGAACGCCCCGGTCACGGCGAGCCGGACGTCGCCGACCCGGCGTACGTGCGACGCCCAGATCGGGTTCTCCTCGGCCACCCGCAGCAGCCGGGAGCCGGCCCCGGGCGGGGTGGTCTTGACCATCGCGGCGGCCGAGGTGATACGCGGGTTGTCGCCGCGCAGGTACTCCTTGATCCGGGGCAGCGCCTCGCCCAGGGGCGGCAGCTGGGCGGCCTGCTCCGCCGTCGCGCCGAGCGCGACGGCCAGGTGCTGGTTGATGTCGGCGTCGACGGCGAGCAGCGGGCGGCCGGCCGCGACGAGGTGGCGGGCGAAGAGTGCGGCCAGGGTGGTCTTGCCGCTGCCGCCCTTGCCGACGAATGCGATCTTCATCGTGCCCGCTCCCACGCTTCAGTAATGGAAACCGTTTCCATGAGCGTGACTCTAGCGGTCCACCGGTCCACCCGAGGCGCAGGCCGGCGCCGTGTCGCCCGTCCGGGCGTCGCCCAGGGCCGGTTCCAGCACGTCGCGCGGGAAGCGGTGGACGGTGCGCAGGGCCGCGTCCCGGTCGCCGCCCGCCTCCACCATGAACAGCAGATGGCGTACGCCGGGCAGGGCCGCGGCCCGCGCGACGGCGGCCCGGCAGCGGGTCGGCGCGCCCACCGGATGGATGTCGATCAGGTGCGCGGTGTAGCGGTGCGGGTCGCGCCCGGCGCCGGGGGAGCCGTCGAGGCGGACGTGTCGTGCCGCCCCGGCCAGCAGGCCCGGCAGGCCGGCGCGCACGGCGCACGCGGCCTCCTCGTCGCTGTCGGCCAGGTGCGCCAGGTGCGCGCTGGCGTGGGCGACCCGGGCGGGATCGTGGCCGTGTCCGGCGGCCACCCGCGCGTACCGGGCCAGCAGCTCCGCCTTCTCCGGCAGGTCGGCGTGCATGCCCAGCAGCAGTGGGAAGCCGTGCCGGGCGGCCAGGTCCACCGTCGAGGGAGAGGTGGCCGCCACCCACACCGGCAGTGCCCGCGCCGGCCGGGGGACGACCGGGACCGGCCGGAACGGGAAGCGCCGGTTGCCGGCCACCGTCGCCGCTCCGGACACCCACCGGGCCAGCACGTCGAGCGCGTCGGCGAACCCCTCGGTGTAGCGGTCCAGGCCGGTGCCGAAGACCTCCAGGTCGACCCAGGGACCGCCGCGGCCGACACCGAGCCGGAACCGGCCGCCGGAGATCGTGTCGAGCAGGGCCGCCTCCTCGCCGAGGGCGACCGGGTGCCGGTCGGACAGCACGCACGCCGCCGTGCCGACCGTGATCCGCCGGGTCGCGCCGAGCAGGTGCGCGGCGACGGTGGTCGCCGAGGGGATGACGCCGTACGGGACGAAGTGGTGCTCGGCCAGCCAGACCCCGGCCCAGCCGGCGGCCTCGGCCGCCAGGGCGTAGCGGTGGGCGTCGGCGAGGGCCTCGGCGTGCGTCGTGCCGGGGTGCTGCCCGGCGAGCAGGAACAGGTGGGCGTCCACCCGTCGTCCCGCCCGCCGGGCCGCTCGGCCGTCAGCAGTCACGCAGCTCGGGGGACTGGTTGAGCAGCTGCCCGCGGGTCGAGATGAACCGCTGGTACGCCTCCGAGCCGACCGCCGACAGCCGGAACGCGGCCACCCGGTGGCAGTTCTGGAACGCGAGCTTGACCGCGAAGTGCCGCTCCAGGGCCCCCCGGATGGCGTCGCTGGCCAGCGCCCGCAGCAACTGGCCCCGCTCCGCCTCGCTCGGCGGCGGGACCACGTTGTCGGCGAAGTCCACCTCGGACGCCCGCAGGTCGTCGACGACCCGGGTGACCAGCTGCCAGGCGTACGGCAGGGAGTCGCGGACGCAGGTGACGAACTCGGCGTCGTCCACGGGGCCGGACTCGGCGGCGTCCAGCAGGGCGGGTGGGACGGTGAGCGACATGCACTCCTCCTCAGTGTC
Organism: Micromonospora coxensis; assembly: GCF_900090295.1. Classification (NCBI taxonomy): domain Bacteria; kingdom Bacillati; phylum Actinomycetota; class Actinomycetes; order Micromonosporales; family Micromonosporaceae; genus Micromonospora; species Micromonospora coxensis. The sequence goes on from NZ_LT607753.1 coordinate 5,924,195, forward strand.
AAAACGACAACCATTGCCATCAGGCGGTGCGGAGTGAGCACATCACGTCACGCAGGGTGGCGTCAACGACCGTCGGCCGGGAAACGCCGGAACACCGGCCGCAGCCGCCGGCCGTCCACCCGGCCGAGCCAGCCCCCGTCGAGAACGGGCGCTATTGCTGCGGCAGGTGGGTCGAGCGGCCGAGGTAGGTGACCGGGCCGGGGTCCGGCACGTCGATCTCGTGGAAGCCCAGCCGGTCGTAGAAGCCGCGCGCCCGTACGTTCGCCGTCACCATCCCGACGTGCAGGCCGCCCGACCCGGCCGCGGCGGCGGCGCGCAGGAACGTCTCGACCAGCCGCCGGCCGTGCCCCCGGCCCTGCTGTGCGGGGAGCAGGTCGATGTGCAGGTGCGCCGGGTAGGCCGCCAGCTCCGGCAGCAGCATCCGCTCCGGACGGTGGTGCAGGGCGATCATCTCGTCGTCCGGCGTGGCCGGCGGCCGGGTCGGCACCGGGTAGCGGTGGGCCAGCCGGGGGATCCACTCCTGCCGGTACCGGGCCACGAAGGCGGGCGTGTCGGCGGTGCCGAGGACGTAGCCGGCGACCCGCCCTCCGGCGGTGAGCACGAACGCCAGTTCCGGCTCCAGGTGCAGGTACGGCCCGGCGAACAGGTCGGGCATCAGGTCGTCGCTGGCGTAGTGGCCCCGGGCGTCCCCGCCCGCGTCGGCGGTGCGTACGCAGATGTCGTACACCGCGTCGTGGTCCTCGGGCCGGTACCGGCGGATGGCGGCGACCGGGTCGGCGGTCGATGTGGGCGGCATGCCGGAGACCGTACGGGGTGGAAGCGGTTGCACCGCAAGTAGCGCTCAGGCGCTCTCCCGACGCACCGGCACGGACCGGTGCAGGACCCGGTCGCCCGGGTCGGCGCCGGCCATCAGGGTGCGCACCGCGCCGGCGGCGATACGTTCGACGGGGTGGGTGGCGGTGGTCAGCGCGGGCCGGCCGAGCGCCGCGAGGGGGATGTCGTCGAAGCCGGTCACGGCGACGTCGTCGGGCACCCGTACTCCCTCGTCGGCGAGGACGCGCAGGGCCCCGATCGCCACCGCGTCGGTGATCGCGACGATCGCGTCCGTGTCCGGCCAGCGGCGCAGCACCCGCCGGGCGCCGGCCGTGCCGCCGGCCACGGTGAGCCCACCCGCGGCCGTGCGGCAGGGCAGCCCGTGCGCGCGTACGCAGGCGCGGTAGGCGTCCACCGGGCGGCGCAGGCTGGACGCCCAGGCCGGGCCGGTGAGCATGGCGATCCGCCGCCGGCCGGTGGCGGTCAGGCGCCGCACCGCGGCGGCCGTCGCGGCGGCGGTGTCCACGTCGTGCGAGGGCACCCGGCCGAAGCCCGGCCCGACCACGGTCACCCGCCCGCGCAGCCCGGCCGGCAGCGCGGCGACCAGGGCCTCGTCGTGGTTGACCAGCAGCACGCCGCGCACCGTGCGGTCACCGGCCAGCGCGTCGAGGGCGGCCCGCTCGCCGGGACGCAGCCAGCGCGTCGACACCCCGACGTCGTGCCGGTCGGCCTCGCGCGCCGCCGCCGCGACCAGGCGGGTGGCGTACTGGTCGGTGAGGATGCGGGCCGAGGGCGCGACGATGCCCACCACGATCCGGTGGCCCTCGCCGCGCGCCAGCGACACCGCCAGCGGATGCGGCGCGTACGACAGGGTGTGCGCGGCCCGCAGCACGTCGGCGCGCGCCGACGCGGAGACCGGTCCCCGGCCGCTGAGTGCCCGCGACGCGGTGGCCACGGAGACCCCCGCGGCCCGGGCGACGTCGGCGAGGGTCGGGGTACGCGGCTGTCGCACCGGCCCTGTCTAGCACCGCCGGGCGGGGGAGCGCCGCCCGGGCGCTCCCCCTTCCGACGCATCAGGCGGTGGCGAGGCTGGACTGCCAGGCCTGGTAGCCGCCGAGCAGGTCGGAGACGTCGGGCCGGCCGGTGGCGCGCAGCAGGCTGGCCGCGACCGAGGAGCGGTATCCGCCGGCGCAGTGGACCACGATCGGCCGGTCCGCCGGCACCTCGTCGAGCCGGCGCGGCAGCTCGGCCAGCGGGATGTGCAGGGAACCCGCGACGGCGCCCTGCTCCCGCTCGCCGACGTTGCGCACGTCCAGGACGACCGGCGGCTCCGGCCGGTCCAGGGCCGCGCGCAACTGGGCCGCGGTGACCCGGCTGGCCGGGGTCAGCTCGGCGACCATCTCCAGGAACGCCTGCTCGGGCTCGCGGAGGTAGCCGACCACCCGGTCGAAACCGATCCGGGCCAGCCGTACCACGATCTCCTCCTCGCGGTCCTGCGGCGCGACGACCAGGATGGCCCGGTCCGGGGCGACGACGCTGCCGGCGGTCTCGGCGAAGCGGCCGTCGGCGGGGATGTTCACCGCGCCGCGCAGGTGGCCGGCGGCGTACTCCTGCGGGTCGCGGGCGTCGACCACGACGGCGCCGTCGGCCCGGGCGGCGAGGAACGCGGTGGCGTCCAGCGGCCGGGCCGGGCGGGTGTGGTCGAACAGGTCGCGGGCCTTGCGGTTGAGCACCGCGTCGAAGGCGAAGTAGCCCGGGGCCGAGGGCTGGCCGCCGGTGACCAGGGCGACGAAGTCGGCCTCGCTCATCGGGGCGCAGGCGTAGTTGGTGCGGCGCTGCTCGCCGATGGTGGACTGCCGCTCGGTGGAGAGGTTCTTGCCGCAGGCGGAGCCGGCGCCGTGGGCGGGGAAGACCCGCACCTCGTCGGGCAGGCCCATCAGCTTGCGCTGCACGCTGTCGTAGAGCATCGCGCCGAGTTCACCGGCGGTGACGCCGAAGGAGGCGAGCAGGTCGGGGCGGCCGACGTCGCCGATGAACAGCGCGTCACCGGTCAGCACGCCGTAGGCGACGGCGTCGTCGGCGTGCTCGTGGACCAGGACGCTGATCGATTCCGGGGTGTGGCCGGGGGTCTCCATGATCTGGAGGGTGACGTCGCCGAGGCTGATCCGCTCGCCGTCGGCGAGCTTACGGATCGGGTACTCGGTCTCGGCGCGCCGGCCGTAGCCGATCCAGGCGCCGGTGGCGGCGGCGACCTCCAGGTGGCCGGCGAGGAAGTCGGCGTGGAAGTGGGTGTTGATGACGCCCTCGATGGTCAGTCCACGGGCGCGGGCGTCGGCGAGGTACTCGTCGATGTCCCGACGGGGGTCGACCAGGACGGCCCGCTTGGTGGTCTCGTCCGCGACCAGGTACGACGCCTGGGAGAGGCAGTCCAGGTAGTACTGGGTGAACAGCACGGTGCGCTCCTTCGCAGTGATGCCGGGCGATACGACAACCGTAGCGCATACCCCCCGGGGTATATTCCGGGTCATCGGTCCCGGACTCGGGGGGCCGTTCGGCCCTCCCGGTTCCGGTCGGGGTGGTCCGCCCGCCCTCCGGCGCCGGTCGGCCCTCCGTGTCCGGCGGGGGATGGCGGCGCGCTGCCGGGGAATGGCTGTTCGGGCGGGATGGTTGACGATACCGGTGGGGGTATACGCTGGCGCAAGAGGTACCCCCCAGGGTATGTTTTCCGACGGAGGTGTGTGGTGAAGCTTCGACCCGAGATGACCGGTGAGGCGCTGACCCGGCTCAAGCGGGCCCGGGGGCAGCTCAACGCCGTCATCGAGATGATGGAGAACGGCGAGGACTGCCGCGCGGCGCTGACCCAGCTCGCGGCGGTGTCCAAGGCCATCGACCGGGCCGGCTACAAGATCATCGCCTCCGGGATGCGGCACTGCAACGCCGCGCGGGAGAACGGCGACACGCCGGAGATGACCGAGGAGGAGCTGGAGAAGCTCTTCCTGGCGCTGGCCTGAACATCTGAACACGGTCCGCCCGTGCCGCCTACCGGCGTCGCGGGCGGGTAAGCGCACCCGACCGGGGCGCGGAGGTCTCTTTCCTACATACCCCCCAGGGTATGTAGGACGAGGAAGGGAGAACGCAGTGGCAGTTGAGGTGTCCGTCATCACGACGTCGTCGCTCGGCGACCGCAGTTACCTGGCCACCGACGGGCAGGTCGCGATCGTCGTCGACCCGCAGCGCGACATCGACCGCGTCATGTACCTGGCGGGAGAGAAGGGCGTGCGGATCACCCACGTGGTGGAGACGCACATCCACAACGACTACGTCTCCGGTGGGCTCGAACTGGCCCGGATCACCGGCGCCCGCTATCTGGTCGCCGCGGCCGACGAGGTCGGTTTCGGCCGTCTCGCGGTCTCCGACGGCGACACGGTCCCGGTCTCGGACACCCTGCGGCTGCGCGTCGTCGGCACCCCGGGCCACACCTTCCACCACCTGTCGTACGTGCTCGACGAGGCCGACGGCGGCGACTGGCGGCCGGTCGGCGTCTTCACCGGCGGATCGTTGCTGTTCGGCACGACCGGCCGTACCGACCTGCTCGGCCAGCAGCACGCCCACGACCTGGCCCACCACCAGCACGCCTCGGCGAAGCGGCTGGCGGACCTGCTCCCCGACGGCGCGCAGGTCTGGCCCACCCACGGCTTCGGCAGCTTCTGCTCGGCCAGTCAGGCCGACGCGCCCGAGTCGACCATCGGCCGGGAGAAGCAGGCCAACCCGGTGCTGCGGCTGGCCGCGGACGACTTCGTCACCGAGACCCTCGCCGGGCTGGACGCCTACCCGGCGTACTACGCCCACATGGGCGTGGCGAACACCGCCGGCCCCGCGCCGGTGGACCTCACCCCGGTCGCCCGGGCCGACGCCGCCGAGCTGCGCGAGCGGATCGCCGCCGGGCAGTGGGTGGTGGACCTGCGCCACCGCAAGGCGTACGCCACCTCGCACCTGGCCGGCACGGTCAGCCTCGGGCTGGACGGGCCGATGTCGACCTGGCTCGGCTGGCTGATCGACTGGGGCGTGCCGATCACCCTGCTCGCCGAGACCGCGGAGCAGGTCGCCGACGCCCAGCGCGAGCTGGTCCGCATCGGCATCGACCGGCCCGCCGCCCAGGCCACCGGCCAGCCCGAGCAGTGGACGGACGGGCCGGAGCACCTGCGCGAGCTGCGGATGGCCGACTTCCCGGCGCTGGCCGCCGCCCGCGCCGGCAACACCCCGGCCGGCCTGCCCGACCCGCAGGTCGTGCTGGACGTGCGGATGACCAACGAGTGGAAGGCCGGGCACGTCGAGGGCGCGGTGCACGTGCCCCTGCCCGACCTGCCCGAGCGACTGGCCGAGGTGCCCGACGGCGCGGTCTGGGTGCACTGCGGCTCCGGCTATCGCGCCACCGCCGCCGCGTCGCTGCTGGCCAACGCCGGCCGCGAGGTCGTCGTGATCGACGACAAGTTCGACCGGGCCGGCGCGGCCGGCGTCGCCCTGACCGACTGATCCCCGCCCGGGGCGGCGCCTGCCGCGCGCCGCCCCGGGCCACCCTGCCCCCCGAACACCGAAAGAGGAGACATGAGCACCAACCCCGCCACCCTGAACGCCGCCGAGCTCCGCGAGCTGATCGACTCCGGCCGGGGCCCCCGCCTGCTCGACGTGCGCACCCCGGCCGAGTTCGAGACCTCGCACATCCCGGGCGCCTACAACGTCCCGCTGGACCTGCTCAAGGAGCACCGCGAGGAGCTGCGCCGGCACCTCGACGAGGACGTGGTGCTGATCTGCCGCTCCGGCGCCCGCGCCACCCAGGCCGAGCAGACGCTCGCCGGGGTCGGGCTGCCCAACCTGAAGGTGCTCGACGGCGGGATGATGGCCTGGCAGGCCGCCAAGGCGCCGATCAAGCAGGGCGCCCCGCGCTGGGACCTGGAGCGCCAGGTCCGCCTGGTCGCCGGCTCGATCGTCCTGGTCAGCATCCTGGCCTCGGTGTTCGTCCCCGGCCTGAAGTGGGTCGCCGGGTTCATCGGCGCCGGGCTGACCTTCGCCGCCCTGACCAACACCTGCGCCATGGGCATGATGCTCGGCAAGCTGCCCTACAACCGGGGCGCCAGCTGCGACCTGGACACCGTCGTCGGCCAGCTCCGTGAGGGACCCGCAGCGAAGGCACGGGCGTGACCGCCGGCCTGGCGCTGACCGTCGGGCTGGCCGTCCTGATCGGGGTCAGCCTCGGCCTGCTCGGCGGTGGCGGATCCATCCTCGCCGTGCCGCTGCTGGTCTACGTCGCCGACCTGCCCGCGAAGGAGGCCATCGCCACCTCGCTGCTCGTCGTCGGCGTCACCAGCGCGGTCGGGGTGCTGCCGCACGCCCGCGCGCACCGGGTGCGCTGGCGCACCGGGCTGATCTTCGGCGTCGCCGGCATGACCGGCGCGTACGCCGGCGGCCGGCTCGCCGAGTACGTCCCGGCCGGCGTGCTGCTCACCGGCTTCGCGCTGATGATGCTGGCCACCGCGATCGCGATGATCCGCGGCCGGCGCGCCGCCGCCGGCCGGCCCGTCCCGCACGAGCTGCCCGTGCTGCGGGTGGTCCTCGACGGCGTCGTGGTCGGTCTGGTCACCGGCCTGGTGGGCGCCGGCGGCGGCTTCCTGGTGGTGCCCGCCCTGGCCCTGCTCGGCGGCCTGCCCATGCCCGTCGCCGTCGGCACCTCGCTGGTGGTCATCGCGATGAAGTCCTTCGCCGGCCTGGCCGGCTACCTCTCCAGCGTCAGCGTCGACTGGGGCCTGGCCGCCGCGGTCACCGCCGCCGCCGTCGTCGGCAGTGTCGCCGGTGGCCGGCTGGCCGGGCGCATCCCGGAGGACGTGCTGCGCAAGGCGTTCGGCTGGTTCGTGGTGGTGATGGGCGTCTTCGTCCTCGCCCAGCAACTGCCCGCCGGGCTGCGCAGCAACCCGCTGCTCTGGATCGGCCTCGGCCTCGCCGTGGCGGTGTCGGTCACGCTCACCACCCGACACGGCCGCCGCGCCCCGGACGCCGCGCGGGAGAAGCAGGTCGCCGGCCACGGTGGGCCGCCCGCCTGAGCCGTCCCGGACCCGGGGGCGTCGGTGTGCGACACCGACGCCCCCGGCGTCCCGAAGATCGCGCCGCCGTACGTCCGCCGACGGCCCGACCTCGGCCCGGGTCAGCAGCTCCACCAGCCGCTCCCGCCAGATCGCCGGTGACCGACACCCGGGCGTGCTGCTCGGATCTTGGCGACTTGCTGTTCGTGTCGAACGACAACTCGCCAAGATCTTCGAGTTTCAGGTGATCCGGTGGCGGGCGGCCCCACCGGGCGCGGGCGGTGCGGTTGCCGCCGACGGGGGCGACGCACGCGACTGGCTGGCGTTCGTCGGTCCGGTGTCGTGACCGCCGCCGGCGACTGCTCGGCGACGCTGGGCGTCGGGCCGGCGGTGCCGGGCCGGCCCGCCGGGTGACGGGCCGGCCGGGAGTGTCAGTAGGCGTAGGTGACCGAGATGGTCACGTTGGGGCAGTTGTTCGCCCAGCTGGTCAGGGCGCTCTTCTCGGCGTTGTCCACGGTCAGCCGCCAGCGGATCTTGGTGGCGACCCACTCGTTGACGTAGCGGCAGCGGGCCGAGGCGTACGGCGGGAGCCAGGTGGCCGGGTCCTGGTCGCCCTTGGCCTGGTTGACGTTGTCCGTCACGGCGATCAGGGGACGGCTGTCGCCCAGGTCGTTGGCGTACGCCTGGCGGCGGCTGCTGGTCCAGGTGCGCGCGCCCGAGTCCCACGCCTCGGCGAGCGGGACCATGTGGTCGATGTCGAGGTCGCCGGTGAGGGTCCAGTAGGCGTTGTCGTAGTAGGAGTACCAGCGGCCGCCGGAGAGCGTGCAGGTGCCGCTGACGGTCGGGGCCGAGACCGCCTCGGCGAGCAGCACCTCGTTGCGGGTGTGGCACCCGTCGCCGTCGGCGTCGATCCAGTGCCGGAAGAGGTCCCGGCTGTAGCCGGTGCGGATCTCGGTGGCGACCGGGAGGCCGGCGACGGCGGTGGTCAGCGAGGCGGAGTAGCCGGCGGCCGAGGCGGGGTGGGCGAGGCCGAGGGTGGCGGCCAGGGCGGCGGCGAGGGTCAGTGCCGCCGTGCGCAGCGTACGGGTCATGGGGCGCTCCGTCCGGTGAGAGGGCGTGGTTGCCTGCTCACATATGGACAGAGATTGATGCGGATATCAAGATCGACTTTGTGAACACCGGGCGACGCAGCGTCGTCGATCCGATGACATGTGCCCGTCCGGGCCGCCCGCCTCGGCCGGCTACTCCGGCGGCAGGTGGGCCAGCGCCAGGGTCAGGTCGAGCACGGTCGCCGGGTCGTTCAGGCGCTCGCCGTACAGCTCGCGGATCCGGCCCATTCGGTAGCGGACGGTCTGCGGGTGCACGAAGAGGTCCGCCGCCACGTCGTCGCGCCGTCCCTGGTGCAGCAGCCAGGAGCGCAGCGTCTCGGCGAGCCGCTGGGCGGTCGCCGGGGGCAGCTCGGCCAGCGGGCTCAGCACCTGCTCCCGCAGGTCGGCCAGGGCCTCCGCGTCGGTGCTGAGCACCAGCCGGGACAGGTGTGCCTCGGTGTCCAGCGGCGCCCCGCCCTCCGGCCGCTCCAGTCCGAGGGCCAGCGTCCGCAGCACCCGCTGGTACGACCCCGCCACCCGGGTCCACGGGCGGGCCGGGCCGAGGGCGGCCCGGTGCCCGTGCAGCACGGTGACCAGGCGTCGCCGACGCGCGCCGTGCATGTCCGGCACGAGCAGCACGGCCGTCTCCTCGGCCGGCTCGATCCCGGGCAGGTCCTCGCCGCTCTCCAGGGTGTGCGGGCTGAGCAGGGCGAGCACCGCGCGCAGGTTGCTGCGGGGCAGCACCGCCACGGTGAGGGTCCGGGGCGGGGGCCACTCGGCCCGCTCGGCGCTGCGGTGCAGCACCTCCTCCGGCTCGCCGGCGAGCAGTTGCTGGGTGAGCCGTTCCAGGTAGCGGCGGCGTACCCGCCCGGCGCTGGCCAGCTCGTCGGCGTGCCCGGCCACGCTGGCGGCGGACAGCTCGTCGATGTAGGCGAACATCAACTCGGCGAACTCGGCGACGGTCTCGGCGGACAGGCCGTTGCGCACCGTGGTGGTGGAGACCTCCCGCCAGGCCACCCGGGCCCCCACCCGGTACGCGGCCAGCAGCGCGTCCATGCTCCGCCCGGAGCGGGCCTCGCCGCTGCCCAGCGCGTACGCCGCCTCCAGCGCCCGGTTCAGCGGCGTGCTCGGGTCGGACTCGCCGGCGCGTTCGATGAGCTGCAGGAACGTGCCCAGGGCGATGCGTACCGCGTTCTCGATCTTGTCGCGCATCTGGCCGGTCAGGGTGCCCGAGTAGTCGGGAACCTCGGCGGTGATCGCGGTCACGGTGCGCTCGGCGACCACCGGCAGTCGCCCACGCAGCTGGTCGGCCACCTGCTCGTCCAGCTCCAGGTGGGCCGCCCGGTGAGACGTACCCGCGGAATGGTCGGTCATGCTGTTCTCTCCGAACAAAAATCCGTGCCCAATTCACCTTTGCTGGTCAAGATGTTATCCGCACGGGCGAGCACTCTGGGGAGCATGACCACCACCGTCCCGCGTTCCCCGGCGCGGATCTCCGTCCGGGCCCGGTTGCTCAGGCTCGCCGAGACGGTCACCACCCCGCTGCTGCCGGAGGACTATCTCGACCTGGTCGCGCCGCTGCGCGCCGGCGCCGCCCTGCGCGGGCGCGTCGTCGCCGTCGACGCCGAGACCCGCGACGCCGCCACGCTGACCATCCAACCCGGCCGCGACTGGCGCGGGCACACCCCCGGGCAGTACGTGCGCCTCGGCGTGGACGTGGACGGCGTCCGGCAGTGGCGGGCGTACTCGCTCACCTCCGCGCCGGGCCGTCCCGACGGCCGGATCTGCGTGACCGTGAAGGCGATCGACGGCGGCAAGGTCAGCAACCACCTGGTCCGGCGGCTGCGCCCCGGCACGATCGTCCAGCTCGACCAGGCGCAGGGCGACTTCGTCCTGCCCGACCCCGCCCCCGCCCGGGTCCTCTTCCTCACCGCCGGCAGCGGCATCACCCCGGTCATGGGGATGCTGCGCGCCGGCGCGCACACCCGCTCCGACGTGGTCGTGGTGCACTCCGCGCCCACCGCCGCCGACGTGGTCTTCGGCGCGGAGCTGCGGGACCTCGCCGCGCGGGGCGCGATCCGGCTGGTCGAGCGGCACACCGACACCGACGGGCTGCTCGGCGTCGAGGAGCTGGCCGGGCTGGTGCCCGACCACCTGGAGCGCGAGACGTGGGCCTGCGGGCCGGTGGGGATGCTCGACGCGGTCGAGGCGCACTGGACCTCGGCGGGCGTCGGCGAGCGGCTGCACACCGAGCGGTTCCGACCCACCGTGATCTCACCGGGGGAGGGCGGCACCGTCACCTTCACCCGGGCCGGTCTCACCGTGCAGGCCGACGGCGCCACCCCGATCCTGGAGGCCGGAGAGGCCGCCGGCGCGCTCATGCCGTCCGGCTGCCGGATGGGCATCTGCTACGGCTGCGTCCTGCCGCTGCGCCAGGGCGCGGTGCGGGACCTGCGCAACGGCGAACTGACCACCGCCGTCCCCGGCGACGGCGTCCTCATCCAGACCTGCGTGTCGGCGGCGGCCGGTACCTGCGACATCGACCTGTAAGACGGAGGCCGGACGTGACCGTGATCCAGAAGAAGCCGGACAACCCGATCGCCCACCTGAGCGCCGAGGACATCGAGATCATCGGCAAGGAGCTCGACGCGATCCGGGACCGGGTCCTCGCCGAGCGCGGCGAGTCGGACGCGCGCTACATCCGCAAGGTCATCAAGACCCAGCGGACGCTGGAGATGAGCAGCCGCGCGGTGCTGCTCTTCTCGCTCTTCCCGCCGGCCTGGGTGGTCGGCACCCTGGGCCTCTCCATCGCCAAGATCCTCGAGAACATGGAGATCGGCCACAACATCCTGCACGGCCAGTACGACTTCATGCGGGACCCGAAGATCCACTCCACCACCTGGGAGTGGGACCACGTCTCCCCGGCCGACCAGTGGAAGCACTCGCACAACGAGCTGCACCACACGTACACCAACGTGCTCGGCAAGGACAACGACCTCGGGTACGGCATCATGCGCGTCGACGAGGACCAGAAGTGGCACCCGATGCACCTCGGCCAGCCGCTGTGGAACCTCGTCAACGCCTGCTTCTTCGAGTACGGCATCGCCGCGTACGACCTGGAGCTGGGCCGCAACCTGCGCAAGGGCCGCCACAAGGCCCCCGAGTTCCGGGCCCGGGCCCGCGCGGTCGGCCGCAAGATCCGTCGCCAGGTGCTCAAGGACTACGTGATCCACCCGCTGCTCTCCGGCCCGTCCTTCCTCACCACCCTGGCCGCCACCTTCACCGCCAACCTGGTCCGCAACCTGTGGAGCCACTCGGTGATCATGTGCGGGCACTTCCCGCAGGGCGTGGAGACCTTCGAGAAGACCTCGATCGAGGGCGAGACGCGCGGCGACTGGTACCTGCGGCAGATGCTCGGCTCGGCCAACATCAGCGGCAGCCGGCTGATGCACATCATGACCGGCAACCTGTCGTTCCAGATCGAGCACCACCTCTTCCCCGACCTGCCCAGCTGCCGCTACCAGGAGATCGCCCCGCAGGTGCGGGCGCTGTTCGACCGGTACGGGCTGAAGTACACCACCGGGCCGCTGCCCAAGCAGGTCGCCTCCGCCTGGTGGAAGGTCATCCGGCTCTCGCTGCCCAACCGCAGGACCGCGCAGCCGGTGGACGACCTGCCGACCCGCGCCCTCGCCCCCAGCGGAGCCTGAGCCACCGCCGCAAAACCGGTGGGCGGCGGCGCTGTCGTCGCGGTACGGTCGGGGACATGCAGATCAGGCGCAGCACCGTCGCGGCCGCGCGAGCTTCCCGCTCGCCGGCCGCCGCCGCCTGACCTCCTGACCCTCGAAGCCGGCGACCGGAAACGGTCCGCCGGCTTCGTGCTGTCCGCCCGGGCGCCCTGCCGGGACGGCGGACCCTCTCCGGTCGCGCCCACCGGAAGGCCACCGCCATGACACCCGAGCAGATCCTGCACACCTTCCTCGACCACCACCACCGGCGCGGCCACCGCGACGCGCCGGAGAGCACGCTGGTCCCGCCGCCGGGCGATCCGGTGCTCTTCACCACCTCCGGGATGCACCCGCTGACGCCCTATCTCGAGGGGCGGCCACACCCGGGCGGCCGGCGGCTGGTCAACGTCCAACGCTGCCTGCGCACCACCGACCTGGACGAGGTCGGCGACCGTACCCACCTGACCGTCTTCGACATGCTCGGCTCCTGGTCGCTCGGCGACTACGGCATCGCCGAGAGCCTGCGCTGGGGGCACGAGCTGCTCGTCGACGGCTTCGGCCTGGACCCGGGCCGGCTGCACGCGACCGTCTTCGGCGGCGACGACCAGGTCGGCCCCGACGAGACCGCGTGGCGGACCTGGACGGAACTCGGCGTCCCGGTCGAGGCGCTCCGCGACGACAACTGGTGGTCCAACGGGCCGACCGGCCCGTGCGGGCCCGACTCGGAGATCTTCGTGTGGACCGGCGACGGCCCACCCACCGGCACCCCCGGCACCGACGACCGGTGGACGGAGGTGTGGAACCACGTGCAGATGCGCCACCACCGGCACCCCGACGGACGGCTGACGCCGCTGTCGCAGCCGAACATCGACACCGGGATGGGGCTGGAACGGCTGGAGATGGTGCTGCGGGGCGACCGGTCGGTCTACCCGGGCGCGGGGCTGCGCCCCTGGGTGGACGCCGTCGGCGAGCGGTGGCCACTGGACGAGGTGTCGCTGCGGATCGTCTGCGACCACCTGCGCTCCGCCGTCGTGGTGCTCGGCGACGGCGTGCGGCCGTCCAACACCGGCCGGGGGTACGTGCTGCGCCGGCTGGTCCGCCGCGCGTTGACCGTGCTGTGGCGCGACGACGTGTCCCGGACGCTGACCGGGCTGCCGCCCGGGTTGGCCGGGGACACGCTGCGCCGGTTCCGCCAGCACGGTGACGTCACCGCGCTGCGTGACGTCCTGGCCGAGGAGGAGCGCCGCTTCCGCGGGCTGGTCGGGCGGGGACGGCCGGTGGTGGCGCGGCTGCGGTCGCGAGGGCCACTGGGCGACGCGGACTACCGCTGGCTGCACGACACCCACGGGCTGCCGCGCGACCTGGTCGACGGCCTGCTCGGCGGGACCGACTGAGCGACCCCGCCCGGCGGGTCGGCCTGTCCGGCCTGCCCGGCGACGCCTGTCCGGCCGTGGGTCGGCCTGTCCGGCCGTGGGTCGGCCTGTCCGGCCGTGGGTCGCTCTGTTCGGCTGTGGGTCGGTCTGTCCGGCCGTCGGGTCGGCTCGTCCGGCCCGTGGGTCGGCCCGCCGGCTCGACGGTGGCTGCCGGCCCGCCGGCCAAGCTCGGCCCGCCGGCCAGCCCGGCCCGCCGGCCGGGCTGGCCGGCGGGCCGGATCGGGTGGACCGAAAGGCCGGCGGCCGGTCAGGCGTCGATCTCGATCACCTCGTCGGCCTGCCGGCGCGGCGCGGTGGGCAGGTCGTCGGCCGGCGGGCCCCAGCCCACCCGGACCACCAGGTAGGGCTCCCCGACGTCGGCGAGCAGCTCCCGCATCATCCGGCGCGGCCAGGCCAGCTCGATGGTGTCGCTGATCGGCGCGGTGGACAGCCCGTCGGCGGTCGCGGTGAGCAGCAGCGCCGACAGCGCCTCGCCGCCGCGCAGCCAACCGGCCGGGTCGTCCCGGTCGCCGAAGAGGATCACGTACGCCGCGCCCCGGTCGAAGTCCGTGCCGGCCTGCAGACCCGCCGCCTCGCCGGGGGCGTGGTCGCGTACCGGCACCCGGCGCGGCGCCGGGCGCACGGCGGTCGCCGCGGGAACGCCGTCACCACTGGACTCCGGGCGGTGCGTCCACCGGTGCAGCTCCTCCCGGTACGCCGGGTCGGCCAGCTCGGCGTCGCCGGCCCGGGCGGTGGACACCGCCAGCATCGGCATCTGGTCCGGCCGGACCACGTGCAGGTGCGCCCCCTCCGCCTCGACCGCCGCCCGCAGCCGGGCCAGCTGCTCCGCCGGCACCGGACGGTCGCCGTACGCCCGCCGGTCGGTGCGCCGGCGGGGGATGGCGTCCACCAGCCGCGCCGCGGCCAGGTCGAGCGTCCCCGGCCCGGTGGCCCGCACCCGGGCCAGCAGCCCCGGGTCGGCCGGATCGGGCAACCGTTCCACAGTGGCCGTCCAGCCGCCGGCGGTCAGCGCCACCCGGGCGTGGTGCAGCACGGCACCACAGCTCAGGGTGAGCAGCCGGCCGTCCGGGTCGGTGGTGGCGAGCTGCCGGGACCCGTCGGAGCGCAACTCCAGCGCGGTCGGGGTGACCCGCCAACGCCAGGGTTGGGTGTTGAACACCGACGGGGCGTACAGGGACAGCCGGGCGGCGGCCTCGAGTTCGCGGACGGTCGGCGCCTGGCCCGTGGTGGTGGACGGCTGGGTCATCGGGAAACACCTCCTCCCGCCACCCTGCCCCTGCCCGCCGGGCATCGACAGGGCCGAACGGACCCGACCCCCGGGACCCCCGACCCGGGCCGCGCGGGTCAGCCGTGCGTGGCGAGGAAGTCGAGCATCCGGGTGGTGAGCAGCGTCGTGGCGGCCGCGTCGTACGAGGGCAGGCTGTCGTCGGCGAAGAGGTGCTCCTTGCCGGGGTAGAGGAACAGCTCGGCCTGCGGCGTCGCCTCGACGAGCGCCCGGGCGGCGTCGAGGTCGCCCTCGCCGACGAAGACCTCGTCGGCGTCCATGCCGTGGACCTGCACCGGCACTCCCGCCGGCCATCCGTCACCGAACTCGCCGGGCGGCAGGCAGGCGTCGACGAGCAGCGCGCCCTTCGCGCCCGGGCGGGTCTGGGCCAGTGCCTGCGCCGACACGACGCCGAGGGAGAGGCCGACGTACACGAGCCCGGCCGGCAGCCCGTCGGCGGCCTGCCGGCCCCGGTCGAGCAGCGTGCCGAACCCCACCTCGCGGGCGTGGTCGAGGCCCTGCGCGAGGTCGGGGAGGACCCGCCCGTCGTACAGGTCGGGCAGGTGGACGGTGTGCCCGGCACCCTCCAGCGTCGCGGCGAGGTGACGGACCCCGGGCGTCAGCCCGAGCGCGTGGTGGAACAGCAGGATCTCGGCCATCGGTGCTCCTCTTCCCGGCGGGTCGCTCCCGCCCGCGGCCATCCTGGACCATGGGTCCGACAACGGCCGGCCGGTCCGCCGCGCGGGCACGCCGCCCGGCCGTGACCCCCGGCCGGGCAACCGGGCGTGCGGTGGCCGTGCCGGTGCGGCGGTGTCAGACTGGCCCGGTACGCCGCCGCAGCCAGGGACGTGGACGCATGACGGGACACGGGTACGCACTCCGGCCGGACACCGACACCGGGACGCTGCTCGGCGCCCGGGTCACCCTCGTCGACCCCGACGCGCTGCTGGCCGCCGCGGCAGCCGAGCCGGTCGACCTGCTCACCGACGCCGACCTGCCCGCCGGGGTCCGCCGGGCCCGCTTCACCGTGCGCGCCGAGGCGGGGACGCACCACTTCGAGGCGTACCTGACGGCGGGCCCACCCGGCGCGACGGTGGGGCTGCTCGCGCTCGGCCTGGCCGGCCCGGCCGGGGTGCTGCTGGCCCGCCGGCTGGCCGTCGGCGACCCCCGCGCCGAGCGGGTGCTGGCCGGCGCGGGCCGGGTGGCCGTCGAGGCGTCCCGCCGCCTCGGCCTGCGTCCGCCGGGAGCAGCGGCCGGGCCCCGGCCAGGGCGACGGGGCGCGGCGACCGCCCTCGCCCCCCGGGACGCCGCCGGAGAGGCGGTGCTGCGCGAGGCCGAGGCGCTCGGGCTGCGCCCCGACCTCGACCACCGCGTCGCACCGGGCGCCCGGTCGGTGACCGTGCGCGGCGCCGTGCCCAGCCGGGAGGTGACCCCGGCGCACCTGCGGGCGATGGTCGGCGTGTGGCTGCAGGCCGTCCGGGAACTGGCCGGCGACACCCCCGAGCCGCGGGTGCTGCGCGGGCGGTCGTACACCGTGGGGGTAACGCCCGACGCCGCGCCGCCGGGCACCGCGGCGGTGACCCTCGACCAGGTCGGCGGCCTCGACGACGTGGTCGCCCGGTTCCGCGAGATCGCCGTGTCGTTCCGGCACCCCCAGGTCATGGCCCGCTGGGGCGCCCGCCGCCCGCAGGGCATCCTGATGTACGGCCCGCCGGGCACCGGCAAGACCATGCTGGCCCGAGCGCTGGCCAACGAGATCGGCGCGGACTTCCGCGAGATCCGCACCCCGGAGATTCTCGACAAGTACCTCGGCGGCTCGGAACGCAACATCAAGCAGATCTTCCGGGAGGCCCGCGCCCACCGGCGGCCCACCGTCATGCTCTTCGACGAGTTCGACAGCATCATCAGCTACGCCGGGGCCGGTGGCGACGCCGCCAGCCAGGCGGTGAACGCGGTCGCCGGCATCTTCAAGCAGGAGATGAACACCCTCATCGAGGCCAACCCGGACGTCATCGTCGTCGCCACCACCAACTTCCCGCACCGCGTCGACGCCTCGCTGACCCGCTCCGGGCGCTTCGACGTCAAGCTGGCGATCCCGCTGCCGGACGAGGACGGGCGGGCGGCGATCGTCACCAAGATGGTCCGGGAGCTGATCGCCCGGCACGAACGGCCCGGCTTCCGGATGTTCGCCGACGACGTCGACCCCCGCGCGCTGGCGGCGCTCACCCCCGGGCTCACCGGCGCCGACCTGCGCGAGGTGCTGCGCCGGGTGCAGCTGGCCAAGGCGATGCGTGAGGCCACCGAGGGTGCGCCGGCCGGCCCGATCAGCCAGGATGAGCTGGCGGAGGCGATCGCCGGGCTGCGTCGCGGCTGACGGCGCCCGCGCCCGGAAGGAGAACCGTGTCGTCCACCCTGCTGTCCCGTCGTGACCTGCGCTTCCTGCTGTACGAGTGGCTCGACGTGTGCCGGCTCACCGAGCGCCCCCGCTACGCCGAGCACTCCCGGGAGACCTTCGACGACGTGCTGGACCTCGCCGAGCGGCTGGCCGTCGAGCACTTCGCCCCGCACAACCGGGCGGCGGACACCAGCGAGCCGACCGTCGAAGGCGGACGGGTACGGATGATCCCGCAGGTCAAGGCCGCGCTGGACATGTTCGCCCGGACCGGGCTGCTGGCCGCCAGCATGGACGAGTCGGTCGGCGGCATGCAGTTGCCGCACGTCGTCTCCGCCGCCGCGTTCGGCTTCCTCCAGGCCGCCAACGTCGGCACCTCGGCGTACCCGTTCCTGACCCTGGGCAACGCCAACCTGCTGCTCGCCCACGGCAGCGCCGAACAGGTCGACACCTACGTGCGGCCGATGGTGCAGGGCCGGTTCTTCGGCACCATGTGCCTGTCCGAGCCACAGGCGGGCAGCTCGCTGGCGGACATCACCACCCGGGCCGAGCCGCAGGACGACGGGACGTACCGCCTCTTCGGCACCAAGATGTGGATCTCCGGCGGGGACCACGAGCTGGCCGAGAACATCGTGCACCTGGTGCTCGCGCGGATCCCCGGCGGGCCGCCCGGGGTGAAGGGCATCTCGCTGTTCGTGGTGCCGAAGATCCTGGTCGGGCCGGACGGCGCGCTCGGCGCCCGCAACGACGTCACGCTGGTCGGCCTCAACCACAAGATGGGCTACCGGGGCACCACCAACACCCTGCTCAACTTCGGTGAGGGGGTGCACCGCCCGGACGGCCGCCCCGGCGCGGTCGGCCACCTGGTCGGCCCGGCGCACCAGGGCCTGGCCCAGATGTTCCACATGATGAACGAGGCGCGCGTCGGGGTGGGCGCGGGCGCCACCGCGCTCGGCTACACCGGCTACCTCAAGTCGCTGGCGTACGCCCGGCAGCGCCCCCAGGGCCGCCCGGTCACCGACAAGGACCCCACCGCGCCGCAGGTGCCCATCGTCGCCCACACCGACGTACGCCGGATGCTGCTGGCCCAGAAGAGCTACGTGGAGGGCGCGCTGGCGTTGGTGCTCTACTGCGGACGGCTGCTCGACGAGGAGCGGACCGCCCCGGACCCGGCCGACCGCGAGCGGGCCCACCTGCTGCTGGACATGCTCACCCCGATCGCCAAGAGCTGGCCGTCGCAGTGGTGCCTGGCCGCCAACGACCTCGCCATCCAGGTGCACGGCGGCTACGGCTACACCCGCGACTACGACGTCGAGCAGCACTGGCGGGACAACCGGCTCAACCCGATCCACGAGGGCACCCACGGCATCCAGGCGCTGGACCTGCTCGGCCGCAAGGCCACCATGCGCGACGGGGCCGCGTTGGCCGTGCTGCTGGAGACGATCCGCGCGAGCGTGAGCCGGGCCTGGAAGGCCGACGGGGAGGCGGCCGAGCTGGCCGCGCGCCTCGGCGCGGCGGTGGACCGGATCGCCGCCACCACCCGCCGGCTCTGGGCCGGCGGCGACCCGGCCCTCGCCCTGGCCAACGCCGGCGTCTACCTGGAGGCGGTCGGGCACGTGGTGGTCGCCTGGATGTGGCTGGAGCAGCTGCTGGCCGTGGACGCCGCGCCGTCCGACGCCGACCCGGACTTCTACGCCGGCAAGCGGCAGGCGGCCCGGTACTTCTTCCGGTACGAGCTGCCCCGCACCACCGCCTGGTTCGACCTGCTGGACAGCCTGGACCGGACCACCCTGGAGATGCGCGACGAGTGGTTCTGACCGTCCGCTTCCGGGCCGGCGCGGGTGGAGGCCACGGGCGTCACGTGGCAGGCTCACCGCCATGATCGACGACTTCGCGTTCCCGGAGGCTCTGCCCCGCTGGGACGACGTCGAGGCGGGCGAGACCGAGGTGTGGGCGACCGAGCACGAGACGCGCGAGGAGATCGTCGACCGCTACCGTCGGGTGTGGCGTTACTCGGACGCGACGGACTGAGGAACCGTCGAACGTGGGTTCCTGGCGGACTGCGAGGGAACTGACCACGGCGCGGTGCCATGGTCGGGCGCTTCGGTCGTGGAGCCGGATCGACCACCGTCCCGGCCCGGGAGCCGGCTGGATATCCTGACGCGCATGGATTCCGGGGACACGACGGACTCCGACCCGCTGTCGCGGGAGGACCCGATGGCGACGTTGCGCAGCTGGTGGCGGCTGCCCGGGCCGGTGCGGGCGGAGGTCCGGCGGCTGAGCCTGGAGCGGCGGCACCACCCCGACGAGGAGATCGCCTGGACGGCGTGGCGCTGGGCGCAGGTCGTCCTGCCGCCCGGCGCGCCGGAGCCGGGGCGGGCCCGCAACATCCTCAGCGCCCTCGGGTTCTGGACCGAGATAGTGGTCGACCTGGTCACCGGGGCGCAGCCGACGGACCCGCCGGCTCCGCACTGGCTGGACCGCAGGCGGGCCCGCCGCATCCTGCGCCTCGGTCCGCCGGTGCGCTGAGGGCACCCGGTGCGGCGGTGGCCGACCCGGTCGCTCAGCCCTGCGCCAGCAGCCGTTCCCGGACCTCGCGGCGCAGGATCTTGCCGATCTGCGAGCGGGGCAGCTCCTCGACCACCACCACCCGGCGCGGCACCTTGTACGCCGTCAGGTGCTGCCGGCACGCGGTACGCAGGCCCTCCGGGCCGGTGACGCAGTCCTCGTGCAGCACCACGACCGCCACGACCTCCTCGCCGCCGTGCTCGCCGGGCAGGCCCACCGCCGCCGCGTCGACGACCCCGGGCACCCGGCGCAGCGCGTCCTCCACCTCCGACGGGTACACGTTGAAGCCGCCGGTGATGATCAGCTCCTTGATCCGGTCGACCACCCGGACGAATCCGTCGGCGTCCATCACCACCACGTCGCCGGTGCGCAGCCAGCCGCCGGGCAGCAGCACCGCGGCGGTCTCTTCCGGACGGTTCCAGTAGCCGGAGAAGACCTGCGGGCCGCGGATCAGCAGCTCACCGGCCTCGCCCGGAGCCCGGTCCACGGACGGGTCCTCCGGGTCGACGATGCGGACCTCGGTGGACGGGAACGGCACCCCCACGGTGCCGGGCCGGCGGGTCGGGGAGACCGGGTTGCCCAGCGCCACCGGCGAGGTCTCGGTCATGCCGTACCCCTCGACCAGCAGGCCACCGGTGACCGACTCCCACAGCTCGACGGTCGACGGCGGCAGGGCCATCGCGCCGGAGATCGCATACCGCACGGAGGTCAGGTCGACGCCGCGCTCCCGGGCCGCCGTGGCGAGCTTCTCGTAGATCGGCGGGACGGCGGGCAGGAAGGTCGGCGGGCGGCGGCGTACCGCGTCGAGCACCTGGTCGACGTCGAAGCGGGGCAGCAGCACCAGGGTCGCGCCGATGTCCACCGAGAAGGTCAGGCAGAGCGTCAGCCCGTACGCGTGGAACAGCGGCAGCACGGCGTACACCGTCTCCTCGCCGTCGCGCAGGCCCGGCACCCAGGCGCGACCCTGCGCGGCGTTGGCCCGCAGGTTGCGGTGGGTGAGGATGGCGCCCTTCGGGGTGCCGGTGGTACCGCCGGTGTACTGCAGCAGCGCCGTGTCGTCCGGACCGGGCGCGGGATGGTCGGCGGCGAGCGGGGCGGCGTCGGCCAGCAGCGCGTCCCAGCTCAGCGCGCCGGGCGCCGGGGCGGTCATCGCCGACCGGGCGGCGCGGGCCTTCGGCAGCGGCAGCCGCAGCGCCCAGCGCTTGAGCCGGGGCAGCGCCCGGCTCAGGTCCACCGCGACGACCGTTTGCACCGCGCCGGCCCCGCGCACCAGCGGCGCGACCTTGTCCCAGACCACGGCGACCCGGGCGCCGTGGTCGGCGAGCTGGTGGGCCAGTTCCTGCGCGGTGTAGAGCGGGTTGTGCTCGACCACCACCGCGCCGAGGCGCAGCGCGGCGTAGAAGGCCACCACGTGCTGCGGGCAGTTCGGCAGCACCAGCGCCACCCGGTCGCCCGCGCCCACCCCGAGCCGGCGCAACGCCTCCGCGGCCCGCGCCACCTGCGCGTCCAGCTCGGTGTACGTGGTGGTGGCGCCGAAGAAGTCGAGGGCGACCCGGGGACCGAACCGGCGGGCCGCGGAGCGCAGCAGGTCGACCAGCGAGTCGTCCGACGGCGCGATGGTGGCCGGGACGTCCGGGGCGTAACTGCGCAGCCAGGGCCGCTCGGTCAGGTCCATCGGATCTCCCGTCGCTGGTGGTGGCGCGCCGTCCGGTGGCGCCGGCGTCGTGTGCCCAGGGTAACTTACGGGCCGGTAACCTACGGTGGCGTAGGTGCCTGGCGAGTCGCTATCGCCGCCGTCCCCGGCACCGTCGGCGGTGCCGCGCGGTGGCCGCCACCGCGCGGCGCCGGACGCCTCGGCTCAGCGGCGAGGCGGCACGGCGTCAGCAGCCGGTCCAGCGCACCGGGGTCACCCGGCCGTGGTCGTTGCGGAACCCGACGATCGCGCCGGTGTCGGCGATGGCGCTGGCGCCGACGCCGATCCGGTCACCGCCCCCGGGCAGGACCCGGGAATCACCACCCCGCACGACGCGGTCCCCACCGACCACCACCCCACGGGCGTTGACGTCCGCCACCCAGGGCAGCTCGTCGGCGAGGCGCGACCAGGAACGGTCCCGCAGGTCCCATCGCACCCGCATCTGGTCGGAGCCACCGAGGTCCACCCGGCCGACCGCCCAGTGTCCCTCCGCCGCGTCGACGTTGACCGACCGCGCGCCGGGCACGGTCAGCGATTCGCGCCGCCCGTCCAGGTACCGGGCCCAGCCGCTCCACCTGGCCGTCTCCCAGTCCCCGGAGGTGCCCACGACGGTGCCGTCGCGCGTGACGCCCAGGGCCCAGGCGGTGGCCGGTACGTCGAGCACCTCCACCGTGCCGGGGCGCGCCGCCGGCCAGCGCAGGGCGAGCTGCCGGCCGGTGCCGGCCTCCTCACCCGATCCGACGATGTCTCCGGCGGCGTTGATCGCCGTCGCCCCGGCCGAGCCGGACGGGCTCGGCAGCAGCTCGAACGTCCCGTTCCGGTACACCCAGGGTCGGTTCCGGCCCTCGGCCCAACCGTTGCCGACGACCACTCCGTGCGAGTTGACGTCCGCCACCGAGTCGGCCAGCGGCGACTCCACCGTGGTCAGCCGGCCTTGCCGCCAGACCAGCAGGAACAACTGGTTGCTCTCCTCGCCACGGCGCAGGGCCGTGCCGGCGACGAACCGGCCGGTCGGGTCGACGGCGGACGCCTCGGCCCGGTAGACGTCGGCGGGGAACGGCAGGGTGGTGACGGTGCAGGCGCGGGTGGCGGTCCTGGGCGCGGCGGAGGCCGCCCCGGAGCCGGCGACGCCGAGCGAGGTGGACAGCAGTCCGGCGACGGCCGCCGCCAGGATCGTGCGTCGAGCGAGGTGGGTCATGACGGTTCTCCCCGTGTCGGGCCCGGTGGTGCCGGGCGTCGAGTCATGACCGACCCACGCCCCACCGGCCCGCACGGTTGCGGTCCTGTCGGATCGCCGACGCGCGCCCCCGTAGACGCACCCGGTACGGCCGCCGGGTCAGCGGCGGCCGGCGGAGTGGTGCTGCATCGCCTGCCGTCCCCGGACGAACGCCAGCACGATCACCACGATCAGCGCGATCGCCCCGATGATCATCAACCAGCGGGCCGCCTCCAGCAGCAGCCCGAGCAGGAGAAGCGCGCCGCCGACGACCCCGACGACCCAGAGCATGGCCCGCATGTCCGCCACCTTTCCGAAGAGTTGACGGCTGCCTTCCCCGCCCTGCCGGGCGGCATGCCGCGGACGGCCGGAAAAGGCCAGGTCAGCGCCGGGCGACGTAGACCGTGTTCGCCGATTCGCCCCCGGTGAGCGGGTTGGCGAATGCGACGACGTGCGCCTGGGAGGTCGGGAACACCTCGGCGAGCACCCGGCCGAAGTCGGCGTCCGGCGGGTCGTCCGACCAGAGCGCGAAGACCCCCTCCGGGTGCAGCAGCTCGGCCAGCCGGCGCAGCCCGTCGGGTGTGTAGAACGGGGCGTGGCTGGGGTGCAGGACGTGCCGGGGGGAGTGGTCGACGTCCAGCAGCACGGCGTGGAACCGGCGGCCGGGGTGCTCCGGGTCGAGGCCGTCCCCGCCGGCCACCGCCGCGAAGAAGTCGGCCCGTACGAACCGGGTACGCGGGTCCGGCGCCAGTCCCGCGGCGAACGGCAGCAGCTGCCGGCGGTGCCAGTCGATCACGTCCTCGATCGCCTCGACCACCACCAGGGACCGGACCCGGGGATCCTCCAGCGCGGTCCGGGCGGTGTAGCCGAGGCCGAGCCCGCCGACGGCCACGTCGAGGTCGTCGCCGCCCAGCGCCGCCAGGCCCAGCCGGGCCAGCTCGATCTCGGCGACGGGGAAGAGGCTGGACATCAGGAAGTCGTCGTCGAGTTTCACCTCGTACACGTCGACGTCGAGGGCCGGGTCGCGCCGCCGGCGCAGGCTGATCGCGCCGATCGGGGTCTCTCGCCAGGCCAGTTCCTCGAAACGCGCGCCCACCCCGGCCTCCTCGCCGTCGCCTGTCGTGCCGGGATGCTACCGGTACGGGCGGGATCCGCGCGGATTTCCGGTGCGGCGCGCATCCCCGCCGGCACCCCGGGTACCCGGGAAAAGATCGGGACGTCGACGGACGGAGGAGACCTGTGGTGGCTCAGATGCTGGCCGGACGGCTGCACGTGACCGATCGGGCGCTGCGGGTGGAGACGGTGCCGGTGCCCGAACCCGGCCACGGGCAGGTACGGATCAGGGTGGCCGCGGCCGGCGTGTGCCTCTCCGACGTGCACCTGATCGACGGCACCCTCACCCCGCTCTACCTGCCCGACGACGTGGTGACCCTGGGTCACGAGGTGGCCGGGGTGATCGACGCGCTCGGCGAGGGGGTGCAGGGCTGGCAGCCGGGGCAGCGGGTGCTGCTCCAGGCGGGGGAGCGGGACCGGCGGGGCACCGTCCTCACCCGGGGCGTCGACTACGACGGCGGGTGGGCGGAGTACGCCCTGGCCCGGCAGGACACCGTCGTGCCGATCCCCGACGACCTCCCCTTCGAGCAGGCGTGCATCATCCCGGACGCGGTCTCCACGCCGTGGGCGGCGGTCACCGACACCGCTCGTACCCGCGCCGGCGAGGCGGTCGCCGTCTGGGGCGTCGGCGGCCTCGGCGCGCACGCCGTCCAACTGCTGCGGCTGGTCGGGGCGGCCCCGGTGATCGCGGTGGACCCGCTGCCGGCGGCCCGGGAGCGGGCGCTGGCCCTCGGCGCGGACACCGTGCTCGACCCGGGTGAGGTCACCTTCCGCGACGCGGTGCGGGAGCTGACCGGCGGCCGGGGGCTCGACGTCGCGTTCGACTTCGCCGGGGTGACGGCGGTACGCGAGCAGGCGCTGACCGTGCTGGGCCGCCGGGGCCGGCTGGTGCTCGCCGGCATCGCCAACAAGCCGGTCACCATCGCCTCGGACAGCCCGTTCAACTACTTCCAGCAGGCAGTGCTGGGGCACTACGGCTCGGAGGCCGAGCACGTCGAGCAGTTGGTCGGCCTGGCCCGGGCGGGTCGGCTCGACCTGGCCGGCTCGGTCAGCGACGTGCTGCCACTGGCCGAGGCGGCGGAGGCGGTCCGCCGGGTCGAGTCCAAGCAGGGCGACCCGATCCGCCTCATCCTGCGTCCCTGACCAGGCGGGCCGCCGGGCCGGCGAGGGTCAGTGGGAGGGTCCGCCGGCAGGTCACCGGGACCGCGTGGCGGGTCAGGCGGGCCGGCGGGCGACCACCAGCGTGTCGAGGGCGTCGCGGGTCGCGCCGTTCACGGTGACCGGCCGGCGGACGGTGTCGGCCCGCTGCACCCGCAGCCCGTCGAGCCCGGCGACCACCGCCTCCGGGGTCAGCAGGATCTCCGGGTCCCGGGGGCCGCCGACCCCGCTGTCGAGGTTGGCGCGGTCGTGCCCGACCACGACGATCGTGCCGCCGGGGCGCAGCGCCGCCCGCGCCCCGGCCAGCGCCGCCGTGGACTGCGCCGGCGGCAGGTGCAGGTAGGCGAGGACGACCAGGTCGTACCGGTCGGGTTCGGGGAGGTCCGTGGTGACGTCGCCGACCCGCCAGCGCACCGCTACGCCCCGGCGCGTGGCCAGGTCCCGGCCGCGGTCCACCGCCACCGGCGAGAAGTCCACCGCGGTGACCCGCCAGCCCCGCCCGGCCAGCCAGACCGCGTTGCGGCCCTCCCCGGCGGCCAGGTCCAGCGCGTCACCCGGGGGCAGGTCGGCGGTGGCCTCGACCACGAAGCGGTTCGGCTCGGCCGTCCAGACCAGCTCCGGCGCGGCGGCGTACCGGGCGTCCCAGTCGGTGCTGTCCATCCCGTGGTTATACGCCACCGTCGGGCCCGCCGGATGCCGGGACGACGACGCAGGGTCTCCGGGACATCGACGGAACGCATATCCTGTGCCCCGACGACTCGCCGGAAGGGACACCATGCCGTCGCGGCAGGACCAGCTGCACTCGTACCAGTTCACCGTCCAGCGGGCGGTCGCCGCGCTGGTCATGCGGGAGACCGATCCGGCGCAGTCGCCGTTTCGCCGGCTGGCCGGCGCGGGCCTGGCCAGCGTGCTGGTGGCCGCGATCGTCCTCGGTGGCTTCGCCCTCTACGGCCTGTTCGCCGGTGGCGGCAGCAAGTGGCGCGATCCCGGCGCGGTGATCGTGGAGAAGGAGTCCGGCGCCCGGTTCGTCTACCGCGACGGCAAGCTGCACCCGGTGCTCAACTACGCCTCCGCGCTGCTGATCATCGGCGCCGACCGGTCCAGCACCGTGCTGGTCTCCCGCCGGTCCATCGAGGGGGTGCCCCGGGGCCTGCCGCTGGGCATCGCCGACGCGCCGGACTCGCTGCCCGCGCCGGGCCGGCTCTCGACGACCCCCTGGACGGTCTGCTCCCTGGCCCCGACGCAGGCGGACCGGTCGGCCCCCCGCTCGGCGCTGCTGATCGGGCAGGACGCCACCGGCGGACGCCCCGCCGGGGAGGAGGGGGTGCTGCTGCGGCACCCGGACGGCAGCCTGCACCTGCTCTGGCGGGAGCGGCGCTACCTGCTGCGGGACACCGCCCGGGTGCTGGCGGCCCTCGCCGCCACCCGGGAGCGGGCCGTGCCGGTCGCGCCGGCGCTGCTCAACACCCTGCCGGCGGGGGCGGACCTCGCCCCACCGGCCCTGTCCGACCTCGGACAGTCCTCGACCGGGGTGTCCGGCGCGGTGGTCGGTGACGTCTACCTGGTCCGCAACTCCGGTGGTGGTCGCCAGTACGCCGTGGCCCTGCGGGGCGGCCTGGCCGGCATCACCGAGTTGCAGGCGGCCCTGCTGATGGCCCGCACCGGCCAGGACGAGCCCGATCCGATCAGCCTCGGCCGGTTCGCCGCTCTGCCGAAGCTGCCCGCTCTCGTCCCCACCGGCCCCGCCGCCCCGCCGCCCGCCCCGCCCCGCCTGGCCGGCGTCGACGGCGGCGGGATCTGCGTCCGGGTGGGCGACGACGGCGAGGTCGACGACGTACGGGTCGGGGCGGGCGTGCCCGACCTGGCCGCGGTGGCCCGTACCGCTCCCACCGGGCGCGGGGTGCTGGCCGACCACGTGGTGGTGGAGCCCGGCCGGGGCGCGGTCGTCGAGTCCGTCGCGGCGCCCGGCGCCACCGGCGGCGCGATCTCCGTCGTCACCGACCTGGGCCGGCGGTACGTGCTGGCCGACGCGGAGGTGCTGGGCATGCTCGGCTACCGCGACGTGCGCCCGCTGCGGCTGCCGGCCGGGCTGGTCAGCCTGGTGCCGGCGGGCAGCCCGCTCGACCCGACCGCCGCCCGGGCGGTGGCCGCCCCCGCCTGACGCCCGACGTCGGCAGGCCGGCGGCGGCCCGTCCGTCCCCGCTCGGCGGGCGGGGACGGACGGCCGGTCACTGCGCGGGCTTGCGCAGCACGGTGACGGCGAAGTCGGCGTCGTCGCGCCACGGGCGCAGGTCCCAGGTGGCGAAGCGCTGCTCGGGGCGCAGCCGGGCGGCGACGGCGTCCGCGTCGAAGTCCTCGATCCGGTAGCCCCGGTCGGTGCCGAAACCGACCAGTACCACCCCGTCCGGGCGCAGGTGCGCGGCGATCCGGGACAGCACGGCCTGCTCGGTGCCGGGGGCGACGAAGGCCATCACGTTGCCGGCGACCACGGCCGCGTCGAACGGCTCCGGCTCGCCGGCCGCGGCCAGGTCCAGTTCGGCGAGGTCACCGACCAGCCAGCGCGGGCCCGGGTGGTCGGCCCGGGCGGCTTCGACCAGCGCCGGATCGGCGTCCACCCCGACGACCCGGTGACCCCGTGCGGCCAGCGCCGCTCCGACCCGGCCGGTGCCGCAGCCGGCGTCGAGGATCCGCGAGCCGGGCGCCACGGTCGCGTCGACCAGGCGGGCCTCGCCGGCGAGGTCCGCGCCGTCGGCGGCGAGCTTGCGGAAACGGTCGATGTACCACTGCGAGTGCCCGGGACCGGTCTCGGTCGCCCAGCGGGTGGGGTTGGCCATGCCGCCACGGTAGCCGCCGCCCGGCCGGGCGGCGCGGCGGTCAGGCCACCCGGGCGACGGTGATGAACTCGTTGTACGTGAAGAGCTTGCCGAGCGCCCTCGGGAACGGGAACGAGTACTGCCGGGTCACCGTCATGCCGAGGTCACGGGCCGCCTGCGCGGCCTCGTCGAACCCGACGAACCGGACGTGGGTGGCGTCGCTGGCGTACCCGCGCTCCTGCGGGGTGATGAAGACGACGGTGCCGCCGGAGCGGACGAACGGCAGGTAGGAGGAGATGACCTCCAGCGCCTGGGCGGCCGGCAGGTGCTCCAGCAGGTGCGCGGCGAGCAGCGAGTCGAAGGCGTCGGGCCGCGCGTGCGGGGAGCGGAAGAACTCCTCGATCGTGTACGCCTCGTGCCCGGCGGCCCGGGCGTGCGCGACCGAGGTCGGGTTGTGGTCCACCCCGACCGCGTCGCCGCCGAGGTTGGCCAGGTTGCGGCCGAGCCCGCAGCCGACGTCGAGGGTCCGGCCGAGGTGCAGGCGGCGCAGGTTCCACCGGTACGGCGCCTGTACGTCGAGCAGTTGCTTCCAGCGCGCGCCGCCGAGGCGTTGCAGCCGGCGGGTGTAGTCCTCACCCTCGGTGCTCGCCGCGGTGTCCTGACGTGTGTGTTCCATCGCCGGCCCCTTTGCCTGTAGCGGATACGGACAAGGTGGTGCTCACGCACCTCCGGCGTCACGCGCGCAGCGCGTACCGCCGGCCTCCCCCCGCACCCGCCCGTCGCGGGCCCCCGCACGATGCTACGGACGACGCGGCCTCCCGTCAGCATGATCGAGCGGGTGCTTCGTGGTGTGTCGCGGCGACTGCGGAGGGTGATCGGATCTCGGGCCCCGCCGGGGAGGGGCGCCGGCACGAAGGAGGGCGCAGGCCCGCGAAGCACGCATCGCGCGCCGAGGACGCTATTGATCAATAACAAGACATATGGCGATTTACCTTGGTAATCTCGAATCCGGTACGTCCCGGGAGTGCGCCATGGGCAACTGGGTTGTCTCTCTGGCCGGGCCGCGGCGCGTGAGCCTCGAGCCCTGCCCCACCGATCCGCTCGGCCCGGGCCAGGTCCGGGTCCGCACCTGCTTCTCCGGCATCTCCGCCGGCACCGAACTCACCCTGTTCCGGGGCAGCAACCCCCGGCTCAGCAAGGACTGGGACGATCTCACCCGGATGTTCGTCCCCCGGCAGACCCCGGTGCCGTACCCGCTGGTCGGCTTCGGCTACGAGGAGGTCGGCGAGGTCGTCGAGGTGGCGGCCGACGTCGACGACCGCGTCCCGGGGCAGCTCGTCTGGGGCATCTGGGGGCATCGGGCCGAGGCCGTCCTGCCGGCCGGCGCGGTCACCCCGCTCGCCCCCGGGCTCGACCCGCTCGCCGCCGTGTTCGCCCGCCCCGGCGCCATCGCGCTGACCGCCGTCCTCGCCGGCGACCTGCACCTCGGCGACTGGGTCGGGATCTTCGGCCAGGGCGTCATCGGGCTGCTCGCCACCCGGCTCGCCACGCTCTCCGGCGCCCGGGTGGTCGCTGTCGACCGGGTGCCCGCCCGGCTGGCGATGGCCGCCCGCCTCGGCGCGCGACGGACCGTCGACGCCGGCGTCGAGTCCGCGGCCGGCGTGCTGCGTACGCTCAGCGACGGCCGGGGCGCGGACGTCTGCCTGGAGCTGTCCGGGGCGTATCCGGCGCTGCACGAGGCCATCCGCGCCACCACCCACGCCGGCCGCGTCGTGGCGGCCGGCTTCTACCAGGGCGGCGCCGAGGGGCTCGGCCTCGGCGAGGAGTTCCACCACAACCGGATCCAGCTGGTGGCGGCCCAGGTCTCCGGGCCCGCCCCCGCGCCCGGCCTGGCCGGCCGGTGGTCCGGCGCCCGCATCGCCCACACCTTCATGGACCTGGTGGCCGAGGGCAGCGTCGACCCGCTGCCGCTGGTGAGCCACGTCGTGGACGCCCGCGCGGTGGCCGACGCGCTGGCGTTGCTCGACCGCGGTGCCGATGACGTCCTCCAAGTCGTGCTGAGGTTCTGATGACCCTGCCACTCGCCTGCCAGGAGCAGTTGCTCCCCGGCGCCGACCTGCCCCAGAAGTTCGCCCTCGCCCGCGCCCTCGGCTACGACGGCATCGAGCTGCGCGGGCGGGGTGACCTCGCGTTCGCCCGCCGCCTGCCGGAGCTGCGCCGGGCCCGCGCCGAGGGGGTGGTCATGCCCACCGTCTGCGTGGAGATGGACCACTTCATCGGCGACTTCGTCCCGGCGCTCTCCCGGGACGCGGTGGCCAACCTGCGCTCCCAGCTGTCCGTCATCGCCGAGCTGGGCGGCGTCGGCGCGATGACCCCGGCCGCCTGGGGGATGTTCTCCCGCCGGCTGCCGCCGTTCGAGCCGCCCCGCTCACCCGCCGGTGACCGGCAGGTGCTCGTCGACGCCCTCGGCGAGCTGGGCGAGCACGCCCGTGCCGAGGGCGTCACCCTCTTCCTCGAACCGCTCAACCGGTACGAGGACCACATGGTCAACCGGCTCGACGAGGCCGTGGCGCTCTGCGCGGCCGTCGGGCTGCCGTCGGTGCGGGTGGTGGCCGACACCTTCCACATGAACATCGAGGAGGACGACGTGCACGCCGCGCTGCGCGCCGCCGCGCCGTACCTGGGGCACGTGCAGGTCAGCGACTCCAACCGGTACCAGCCGGGCGCCGGGCACCTGGACTGGCCGGCGCTGCTGCGCACCCTGGGCGACATCGGCTACCCGGGCTGGCTGGCCGTGGAGTGCCGGCTGCGCGGGGACCCGGTCCGGGCCCTGCAACAGGCGGCCACCGTGCTGCGCCACGCCCGGCCCCGGCAGGCGGCGGCATGAGCGCCGGGACCGCCGGCACGGCGACCGGCGAGCCCGCACCCCGGCCCGCCGGGCCCGGCCGGCGCGTCGCCGACCCGGCTCCGGGGGAGCGGATCGCCGCGCTCCGCCGGCTGGCGATCGCCACCCTCGACGCGAACTGGGAGCACGACCACACCGTGCCGTCGCGCACCCTCTACCCGCACCAGTGGAGCTGGGACTCCGCGTTCATCGCGATCGGGTCGGCGCACGTACGCCCGGACCGGGCCTGGCGGGAGCTGCACACCCTGTTCGCCGCCCAGTGGGCCGACGGGCGGGTGCCGCACATCGTGTTCAACCCGGCGCTGCGGGTCGGGTCGTACTTCCCCGGTCCGCAGTTCTGGGGCTCGACCGCCGCCGACGGGGCGCCCGCCGTCGCGACCTCGGGCATCGTCCAGCCGCCGGTGCACGCCCAGGCGGCCTGGCTGGTGCACCGGCGGGCCCCCGCCGAGGCGTCGCGGGAGGCGCTGCGCCGGCTCTACCCGCGGCTGGTCGCGCAGCAGCGGTACCTGACCCGACGCCGCGACGTCGGCGGCGCCGGGCTGGCCTGCATCGTGCACCCGTGGGAGTCCGGCCTGGACAACAGCCCCGCCTGGGACGCGCCGATGGACGCCGTCCCCGCCGACGCCGCGGTGATGCGGGCGTACCGGAGGCACGACACCGCGTACGCCGACGCCGCGCACCGCCCCACGGACCTGGACTACGCGCGCTACGTCGCGATCGTCGACTCCTACCGGGCCCACCGCTACCGCGACGACACCCTGGCCGGTCGGCATCCGTTCCTGGTCGAGTGCCCGCTGTTCAACGCGGCGCTGGGCGCGGCGGAGCACGCGCTGGCCCGGATCGCCGGGGTCGTCGGCGCGGACCCGGGCCCGCACCGGGAGCGCGCCGCCCGGGTCACCGAGGCGCTGGTGCGCCGGCTGTACGACCCGGACACCGGCACCTTCCATCCGCGTGACCTGCGCACCGACCGGCTGCTGCCGGCCCGTACGGTGCTCGGGCTGATGCCGCTGCTCCTGCCCGACCTGCCCGCCCGACAGGTCGAGGCGGTGATCGTCGAGGCGTGCTCGCCGCGATTCGGCCTGGCGGCGCGGATGGAGCGCCCGCTGCCCACCCACGACCGCACCGCGCCGGACTTCGAGCCGCTGCGCTACTGGCGCGGTCCGGCCTGGATGAACACCAGTTGGCTGCTCTGGCGCGGGCTGCTCACCCACGGCCGGCGCGACCTGGCGGCCGGGCTGCGCGAGTCCATGCTGGAGCTGGTGGCCACCGGCGGCTGCCACGAGTACTTCCACCCGGACACCCGGGCGGGGCTCGGGTCGGCGGCGTTCAGCTGGACGGCGTCGCTGCTGCTCGACACCCTCGCCGAGGGCTGAGGCGCGGTCCCGTGCCGGTCCCGTCCCGTGCGCGACCCTGTGCCGGCGTGGCCCCGGCCGTGCTCAGGCGTGGTCGGTGGAGCCGGCGGCGACCCGCAGCGCGCCCAGCGGCGCGTCGTCGATCGCGTACCCGAGCGCGTCGACCACCTCGACCACGCCGCTGACCCGCGCGGTCAGGCGCAGCGCCAGGTGTACGCTCGACCAACGGTCGAGCTGGCCGGTGAGGGTCACCACGCCACCGTGGACGGTCACGTCGACCGTGTCGTCGGCGACGCCGAGGACCCGGCGCAGCACGTCGCCGACCACGTCCCGGCGGATGTCGGCGTCCGGGCGCAGGTGCACCCGGAGCAGGTCGCCCCGGGTCACGATGCCGACCAGCCGGCCCAGGTCGTCGGTCACCGGGAGCCGTTTGACCTGGCGGCGGTCCATGATCCGGGCCGCCTCGGTGACCGTGGTGTCGGGGGAGACGCAGACCGGCGGAGTGGTCATCAGATCGGCGGCCAGGGTCGCCCCGGCCTTGGCCCGGGCCTCCCCGTCGTGCCGGCTGGGGAAGATCCGCCGCTCGTGCGGGCGGCCCAGCAGCTCGACCTTGTGCAGCAGGTCGGCCTCGGAGACCACGCCGAGCACCCGCCGGGCGCCGTCCACCACCGGCACCGCGGTGACGTGCCGGCCGGTCAGCAGGTCCACGATCTCGCGGTACGCGGCACCCTCCCGGACCGCCGCGACCTCCGTCGTCATCACGTCCTGCACCTGCCACGTCCGCATGGCGACCTCCTCGTCCCGCCCTCGACGCTAGGCGGCGCGGGCGGGGGCGGGCAGGGGCGCAGGGGCCCTGCCGCCGGGCCGGAAGTCCCGCCGGTCCACCAGCGGCTCGGCGATCGCCCGGTGCGTCGGGACCGGCGGGGAGGCTACGACGTCGTGATCCGCAGCTCGTCGAGGAGCCGGCGGACGCGACGTTCGATCTCGTCCCGGATCGGTCGTACACCGGCCAGGTCGAGACCGGCCGGGTCGTCGAGATCCCAGTTCTCGTAGCGGGTGCCGGGGAAGACCGGGCAGGCGTCCCCACAGCCCATGGTGACCACCACGTCGGCGGCCCGGACGACCTCGTCGGTCCACGGCTTGGGGAACTCCTCCGAGATGTCGATGCCCCGTTCGGCCATCGCCGCGACGGCGGCCGGACTGACCTGGCCGGCGGGCTCGCTGCCGCCGGACCAGGCCACCGCACGGTCGCCGGCCAGGTGGGTCAGGAACCCGAGGGCCATCTGGGAGCGGCCGGCGTTGTGGGTGCACAGGAAGAGCACCACGGGCCGGCCGTCGAGGTGGTGGCCCTCGACCCGGGCGAGGGCGTGCAGCCGCTGACGGGCGAAGCGTTCGGCGAGCAGCGGCAGGTAGTGGGGGATGGTGCTGCCGGTGGCGAACTGGTCGTAGCTGGCGTGCAGGAACCGTTCGACGGTCTCGGGGCCGTAGCTGCCGTCGAACTCGGCGGCCAGCCGGGCCGCCGCGGTGTGTAGGGCGAGGTGCTGGTCGACGGAGAGGTCGG
Organism: Micromonospora coxensis; assembly: GCF_900090295.1. Taxonomy (NCBI): domain Bacteria; kingdom Bacillati; phylum Actinomycetota; class Actinomycetes; order Micromonosporales; family Micromonosporaceae; genus Micromonospora; species Micromonospora coxensis. The sequence goes on from NZ_LT607753.1 coordinate 5,957,363, forward strand.
CGCGCGGGTGCGGGCGGGTGTCGGTCATGACTGGCTCCGGAGGAGGACGGCGGGGGCGAGACGGTCGACGCGGTCGGCGAGGTCGGCGTACGCGGCTTCGAACGCCGCGTCGGTGTCGGCCCGGACCGGGTCGGGGACGGACCAGTGCAGCCGGGGACGCACGGGTCCGGTGAGTTCCTCGTGGGCGTTGTCGCACACGGCGATCACCAGGTCGTCGTCGCGGACGACGTCGTCGACGTGCGCGGTGCCGGTCGGGTCGAGGTCCAGCCGGTGGCGGTGGGCGACCGCCACCGCCCGGGGGTGGACCCGGCTCGCCGGCCTGGTGCCGGCCGAGGCGGCGGCACCGTGGGTACGCCGTCGCCACAGGGCGGCGGCGAGCTGCGAACGGGCCGAGTTGTGCGTACACACGAAGACGACCCGGTCCACCCCGGGCAGTGGCGGCGCGGCGAGCGCGGCCATCGCCTCCGGCCGCAGTCGCAGGTACGTACGCCGTCGGTCGCCCTCGGAACGGGCCCTGACGACGAGGCCCGCCTCGGTGAGCACCTTCACGTGGTGGGCGACCAGGTTGGTCGGCAGGTCGAGGGTCTGGGCGATCTCGCCGGGCGAGGCGTCGCCGATGGTGAGCGCGTCCACGATCGCGAGCCGTGAGGCGTCCCCGAGCGCGGCGTGGATCCGGGCCCGCGCGATCACGGAATCAAGCTCAGTTTTCATTGAGTCAATTCTCGTTGAGCTTCCTGCTCGATGTCAAGGAGGATCCCGTCGTCCATCCGCGCGGGCGGTTCAGCAGCAGGTGGTCAGGTACGACCGGAGCTCGGCGAGGGCGGCGAGCGTCCCCTCGCGGTCGGCCCGGTACCAGACCGTCTTGCCGTCACGGCGTGCGGTGACCACCGCGCCCCGGCGCAGCAGCGTCAACTGCTGCGACGCCGTGGCCTGGCTGATGCCGGCGCGCTCGGCGACCTCGCCCACCGACAGCTCCGCGCCCCGGGCGAACAGCATCATGATCCGCTGCCGGGTGGGGCTGGCCAGGGCCTTGAGGAACTCCTGCGTGCGCGGGTCCAGTCCGGCGGGGGCGTCGCCGCTGGTGGGGTCCGCCGGCTCTCCGGTCAGCGCCTGACTCATGGTCACACCCTCTCTCCCGGACATCATATTGTCATTTAACGAAACGACGATATGATCTCTGAATGACGTCACGAACCGAACCCGTGGTGGTCGTCGGCGGCGGCCAGTCCGGCCTCGCCGCCGCCCGGGCCGCCCGCCTCGCCGGCCTGCGACCGGTCGTCCTGCACGCCGGAGCGGAGCCGGTCGGCTCCTGGCCGGACTACTACGACAGTCTCACCCTCTTCTCGCCCGCCCGGCACAGCGCGCTGCCCGGGCTGGCGTTCGGTGGCGACCCCGACCGCTACCCGCGCCGGGACGAGGTCGTGGCGTACCTGCGCCGCTACGCCGACGGCCTCGACGTCGACATCCGCACCGGGGTCCGGGTCCACGCGGTGCACCCGCGTCCCGACGGGGGATACCTGGTCCGTACCGAGGCGGGGGACGAGATCGCCGCGGCGGGGGTGGTCGCCGCTGGCGGATCCTTCGGCAACCCGTACCTGCCGCGCCTGCCGGGCCAGGACGACTACACCGGGGAACTGCGACACGTCGCCGGCTACCGCCGGCCCGACCGGTACGCCGGCCGGCGGGTGGTGGTGGTCGGCGCCGGGAACTCCGCCGTCCAGGTCGCCCACGAGATCGCCGGGTACGCGCGGGTCACCCTCGCCACCCGGGGGCCGGTGCGGTTCCTGCCGCAACGCGTCCGAGGCCGGGACCTGCACCACTGGCTGGACGTCACCGGCCTGGACCGGCTGCCGGCCGCCGTCGTGCGCCGCGTCGTCCGGGGCGCGACGGTGATCGACAGCGGCGTCCACCGGGCCGCCCTCGCCGCCGGGCTGATCACCCGTCGGGAGATGTTCACGGCGTTCACCCCCGACGGTGTCGTCTGGAGCGACGGGGCGGCGGAGCCGGTCGACGCGGTCCTGTTCGCCACCGGCTACCGCCCGGACGTCGGGTACCTCGACCCGCTCGGTCTGCGGGAGCCGGGCGCGCCCCGGCCGGTGGGCGGGGTCTACGCCGACCGTCCGGGCCTCGTCCACCTGGGGTGGGAGTTCCAGCGGTCCTTCGCCTCCAACACCTTGCGCGGGGTCGGCCGGGACGCGGCGCACGTGATCGCCGCGCTCGCCGGGCACCTGTCCGGCCGGCCCGGGCGTCGGGCGGGTGCGCCGGCGCGGTGAGTGGGGGTCTACGACCCGACGGCCGGTTCGACGGTGAGCAGTGCCGCCAACTGGCGCAGGATGCCGGGACGGGCCCGGTAGTAGACCCAGGTGCCACGCCGCTCGGCGTCCACCAGGCCCGCCTCCCGCAGCGTCCGCAGGTGGTGGGAGATCGTCGGCCCGGTCAGGTCGAAGGCGGGGGTGAGGTCGCAGACGCACGCCTCGCCGTCCTCGGCCGAGGCGATCATCGACATCAGCCGCAGCCGTACCGGGTCGCCGAGCGCCTTGAACGCGGGGGCGAGGATCGCGGCGGTCTCGGCCGGCACGCGACCCTGCGCCAGGGGCGGGCAGCAGGGCGTCTCCCCGTTCAGGTCGGCGACGGTGAGCGGCAGCGCTTGTTTCGGCATGGGTCTAGGTTGACATCTGTCTAATCAACGTGCAACCGTTTGATTAGACGGCCGTCGAGACAGGCGGTCGCAGGTGGGGTCCGGCCGGGCGGGGTGGCGACGGCCGGGTAAGCTCGATCGTCAATCGGCGATCGACGATGATGAGGTGGGAGAGATGGGTGACCTGCTCGACCGGGACGCGGCCCGGACGTACGCGTCCTGGTTCCGCGCCCTGGCCGACCCGACCCGGGTGCAGATCGTGGAGTACCTGGCCCGGCACGCCCGGCCGATGAGCGTGGGGGAGATCGTCTCGGCGGTCGGGCTCGCCCAGTCCACCGTCTCCCAGCACCTCAAGATCCTGACCGAGGTGCGGTTCGTGCTGGTCGAAGCGGTCGGCACGGCCCGCCACTACCGCGTCAACGACGCCTGCGTCGGCTGCTTCCCCTCCGCCGCCGACGTCGTCATGGGGCGTCCCGCCCCCACGCCGAACGGAGTCTGCTGATGGCCGACGTCACCGTCCGCCCGATGACGGCCGCGGACGCCGAGCGGGTGCTGGCGATCTACCAGGCCGGGCTCGACGGGGGCGACGCGAGCTTCGAGACGGTCGCGCCCACCTGGGCGGCGTTCGACGCCGGCCGGCACGCCGCGCACCGCCTCGTCGCCGTCGACGCCGACGACACCGTGCTCGGGTGGGTCGCCGTCTCGCCCACCTCGGCCCGCCCGGTGTACGCCGGGGTGGTCGAGCACTCCGTCTACGTCGACCCCGCCGCGCGGGGGCGGGGGGTGGCCGCGCTGTTGCTGGACGCCCTGATCGCCGCCACCGAGGCGGCCGGGATCTGGACCATCCAGTCCGGGATCTTCCCGGAGAACACCGCCAGCCTCGCCCTGCACCGCCGGGCCGGTTTCCGGGTCGTCGGCACCCGGGAGCGGGTCGGCCGGCACCACGGCCGCTGGCGCGACGTGGTGCTGCTGGAGCGGCGCAGCCCCGTCGTGCGCTGACCGACCCCGGCCGGACCTGCCGGGGCCCCGTCCGCCCTTCTGATTAGACAGTTTTCGAGACAGAGGAGTTGTCCCATGAGTGTCCTGGACGAGCTGCCCGTCGTGGTGATCGGCGCCGGACCGGTCGGCCTCGCCGCCGCGGCGCACCTGCACGAGCGTGGCCTGCCCTTCACCGTCCTGGAGGCCGGTGCCGGCGCCGGCGCGGCGGTACGGCAGTGGGGGCACGTGCGGGTGTTCTCCCCGTGGCGCTACGACGTCGACCCCGCCGCCCGCCGGCTGCTCGACGAGTCCGGCTGGGTCGCCCCCGACCCCGACGCCCTGCCCACCGGGGCCGAACTCGCCGCCGACTACCTCCAGCCGCTCGCCGAACTGCCGGCGATCAAGCCGCACGTGCGTTTCGGCGCCCGGGTGCGGGCGATCAGCCGGCTCGGGCTGGACCGGCTGCGCACCGCCGGCCGGGAGAGCACGCCGTTCCTGGTCCGCCTCGCCGACGGCGAGGAGCTGCTCGCCCGCGCGGTGATCGACGCCTCGGGCACCTGGGGCACCCCCAACGTGCTCGGCGCGTCCGGCCTGCCCGCCCGCGGCGAGCAGGAGGCCGGGGCGTTCCTGGAGCACGCCCTGCCCGACGTGCTCGGCGCGGACCGGGACCGGTTCGCCGGGCGGCACACCCTGGTCGTCGGGGCCGGCCACTCCGCCGCCAACACGCTGCTGTCCCTGGCCGAGCTGGCCGCGGCCGTGCCGGGCACCGAGGTGACCTGGGCGATCCGGTCGGCCAGCCCGACCCGGACCTACGGCGGCGGCGACGCCGACGCCCTGCCCGCCCGGGGCGCGCTCGGCGTCCGGCTGCGCGAGCACGTCGACGCGGGGCGGATCCGCCTGCTCACCGGCTTCTCGGTGCACGCCCTGACCCCGACCGGCGCCCGGGTCGCGGTGGTGGTGCGCCACGCCGACGGCACCGAGGAGTCGCTGCCGGTGGACCGGGTCGTCGCGGCGACCGGCTTCCGGCCGGACCACTCCCTCGCCGCCGAGCTGCGGCTGGACCTGGACCCGGTGCTGGGCGCCACCCGCGCGCTCGCCCCGCTGATCGACCCGAACGAGCACTCCTGCGGCACGGTGCCCCCGCACGGTGTCGACGAGCTGTCGCACCCCGAGACCGGCTACTACGCCGTCGGCATGAAGAGCTACGGCCGGGCCCCCACCTTCCTCATGGCCACCGGCTACGAGCAGGTCCGCTCGGTCGTCGCCGCCCTCGCCGGCGACTGGGACGCCGCCCGTGACGTCCAGCTCGAACTGCCCGAGACCGGGGTGTGCAACAGCGACCCCGCCGACTCCGCCACCGGGGAGAGCTGCTGCGGTCCCGCCCCGGCCGCGCGCGGGCTCGCCACCGGCGTCGCGGGTGGGCTGCTCGCCGCGCCGCTGTCCCTGGTCACGCTCGACGCGGCCCCCTCCGGCGCGCAGGCCGGCTGCTGCGGCTGATGCGCGCCACCGTCCCGGCGCCCGCCGACCCCACGGTCGACGGGCGCCGGGCCCACGCGTGGCGGCTCGTCGCCGCCCTCGCCGTCACCCAGACGGTCGGCTACGGCACCCTGTACTACGCCTTCCCGGTCCTGTTGCGACCGATGGCGGCCACCCTCGGCGCGTCCGCCACCACCGTCACCGGCGCGCTCACCGTCTCGGTCCTCGGTGGAGCGCTCATGGCGGTGCCGGTCGGGCGGTGGCTCGACCGGCACGGCGGCCGCGCCCTGATGACCGTCGGCTCGGTCGCCGCCACCGCGTTGCTGCTGGCCTGGTCCCAGGTGCGGACCGTCGGGCAGCTCTACGCCGTGCTGGTCGCCATCGGGGTCACCGGCGCGATGGTCCTCTACGAGCCGGCCTTCGCCGTCGTCGTCTCCTGGTTCGGCCCGGACCGGCGCCCGACCGCCCTGCTCGTGGTGACCCTCGTCGCGGGGTTCGCCAGCACCGTCTTCATGCCTCTCACCGGCCTGCTGGAGGCGCACCTCGGGTGGCGCGGCGCGTTGCTGGTCCTGGCCGCCGTGCACGGGGCGGTCACCGTGCCGCTGCACGCCCTCACGGTGCGCCGTCCCCGCTCCGGCCACCCGACCGGCCGCACCGGGCGGGCCGACGACGCCGACCGGCGGGCCCTGGTGGTCACCGCGATGCGGGACGCGAGGTTCCGGATCCTGGCCGCCGCCCTCACCGCGCACGGGGTGGCGACCAGCGTCATGACGGTCCACCTCGTCGGGTACCTGGTCTCCCGCGGTCACCCGCCCACCGTCGCCGCCGCCACCGCCGGCCTGCTCGGCGTCCTCTCCGTCACCGGCCGGCTCGTGCTGGCCGGCGCCCGCCGGCGGGTGCCCGTCGCGACCGTCGTCGCCGTCGTCTTCGGCGTCCAGGCGGTCGCGGTCGCCGCCCTGCCGTGGTTGGCCGGCAGCCGGGCCGGCGCCGTGGTCGGCGTCGTCGGTTTCGGACTCGGCTTCGGCGTGGCCAGCCTCGCCACCCCCGCGCTGCTCGCCGACCGGTACGGCGCGACCGCCTACGCCAGCATCGCCGGCCGGCTGGCCGCGGCGGTCACCGTCGCCAAGGCGGTGGCCCCGGTGGCCGCGGCCACCGCGCTGGGGGGACCGGGCGGCTACCCGCTCCTGCTGGCGGTGGTCGCGGCGTGCTGCGCCGTCGCCGCCGTCGGCATGCTCGCCCGCGCCGGCTCCCCGTCACCGGTCGGTCCCGGCCCCTCCGGCTGAGCGGTGGCGGCGCGGCCGGGCGTGATCGGAAACGGCCGCCCGTGCGCCCTGAGCCCGGTGCGGGCGGTCGGTCGCCGGTCGTTTCGGGCGCCCGACCGCCCGCCAGGGCCGTTTGCGCCGGCCGGGGGCGGGTAACCGCGCACGGATTCCCGCTCCGGGGCCGGGCGGACGCGGTGTCGGAATGCCGACCCGGGTCCGGATCGGGGCCGGGTCGTACGGGCGGGAGCTCGGTGGACGGCAGGAGGCCGTGGTGCGCTTTCCCCTCTTCGTCGACGCGGTGGCCCGTCGGGCGGAGCTGCGGCCGGACCAGGCGGCCGCGATCTCCCGCGCGGTGCTGCGCACGGTGGCCGAGCGGGTTCAGGCCGGCGAGGCCGACGACCTGGCCGCGCAGCTCCCGGACGACCTGAGCGCCTATCTGGCCGGGCCGGCGGAGGCCGGCGGGGCGGGGCGGCCCGACACGTACGGCCCGCTGGAGTTCCTGCGCCGGGTGGCCGAGCGGGCCGGTGTCGAGCCGGCCACCGCGCAGGTCGGTGTCCGGGCCGTCTTCGCCACGCTGAGGGAGGCGGTGACCGTCGGGGAGTTCCAGGATCTCGTCGCCCAGTTGCCGGAAAGTTTCACCCGGGGCATCGACCCGGCGCCGCCGCGGCCGTACGATGGGTGACGCCCGGAGCGCCCGCGCACCCCTCCTGAGCAGCCGTTAAGGGGCCGGACGGGGCGGAAAAACAGTGGCCTTCGGGGCCTCTCGCCGAAAATTTACTTGCCGGTAGGCACTTAAGCGGAAACTCCTCTACGCGCTAGAGGGATGATCGGTTGAATTTCGGCGACCGATCACCGCCGGCCCGTCGGACCTTCGGGCCGACTCCGATCGATGGCCTTCCTCCCCGGCCATCGAGCCATATTCTGCATCCATTGTGAAGTCCTGGGGGGGATCATGATCACAATCATCCATTCCTGCGTGCCCATCCCCAGTGGAGCTCACCCGGCTCCCTGAGATGGCACAACCAATGATCATCGAACGTTTCGCGGCCGTCGCGTCCGATCGACCCGACCGGCCGGCCATCCTCGGCGACGCCCACGAGGTCGACTACGCCGCACTCACCGCAGCCGCCGGGGGACACGCCGCCGCGCTCACCGCCGCCGGCCTGCGCGCCGGAGACCGGGTGGCCCTGCTCACCGGGCACGGCGCGCCGACCGTCACCGCCATCCTCGGCGCCCTCGCCGCCGGTGGCGCGTACGTGCCGCTGGACCCGGGGTTCCCCGTCGCCCGGCTGCGACACATGCTCGCCGCCGCCGACGTGCGCGTCATCGCCTGCGCCGCCGCGCACCGGGAACTGGCCGAGCGGCTGCGCGCCGACCGACCGGACACCCCGGTCGTCGTCCTCGACGGCACCGCGCCCGCCCCGCTGCGCCCGCTGCCCGTCGACCCGGACGCCCCGGCGTACGTGCTGTTCACCTCCGGCTCCACCGGCGTGCCGAAGGCCGTCGCGCAGACCCACCGCAACCTGCTGCACGTGGTGGACAACCAGATCCGCGCCCTGTCCATCGGCCCGGACGACCGGCTCAGCCTGCTCGCCTCGTTCAGCTTCGACGCGGCCATCCCCGACCTGTGGCCGGCGCTGCTCACCGGCGCCGCCGTCGTCCCCGTCGACCTGCGGCGGCACGGGCTGGCGTACGCGGTCGAGCAGCTCGCCCGGCACCGGGTCACCGTCTACCACTCCACCCCGACGGTCTACCGGTTCCTGCTCGACACCCTCGGCCCGCGCCGGCTGGACGCCGTGCGGGTGGTGCTGCTCGGCGGCGAGCAGGCCACTTACGCCGACGCCGCCCGCGGCGCGGGCCGCTTCGCCCCGGACTGCGTGCTGGTCAACGGCTACGGCGCGACCGAGATGACCTTCGCCGCCCGGTATGCCCTGCGGTTCGACCGGACCGACCCCACCGCCACCGGCCCGCTGCCGATCGGCACGGCGCTGCCCGGGTACGAGCTGCGCCTGGCGCCGGGCAGCGACGAGATCGTGGTGCGCAGCCGCCACCTCGCCCCGGGCTACCTCGGCCGGCACAGCGACCGGTTCGGGGTGGACCCCGACGGCGTCCCCACGTACGCCACCGGCGACCTCGGCGCCCGACTGCCCGGCGGCGACCTGGTCTGTCTCGGCCGGCTCGACCGGCAGGTCAAGGTCCGGGGCTTCCGGGTCGAGCTGACCGAGATCGAGGCGGTCCTCGCCCGGCAGCCCGGCGTCGCCGCCGTGCGCGCCGTCGCCCGCGACGGCGCGCTGCTGGCGTACGCGACCCCGGCCGGCGCGACACCCGACCCGGCGGCGCTGCGCGCCGCGCTGGCCCGGGAACTGCCGGAGTACGCGCTGCCGCGCGCGGTCGTCGTGCTCGACGCCTTCCCGCTCACCGTCACCGGCAAGGTCGACGAGCGCGCCCTGCCCGACCCGCCGCAGGAGGTCGCCCCCGGCCAGGAGCCGGCCACGCCGACCGAACGGGAGCTGCACGACATCTGGTGCGCGGTGCTCGGCCGCCCGGCGGTCGGGCGCGAGGAGAGCTTCTTCGACGCCGGTGGCCAGTCCCTGCTGCTCGGCCAGGTGCAGCAGCGCATCACCGAACGGTTCGGGGTGACCCTGCCGATGGTCCGGCTGTTCGGCCACCCGACGGTCGCGGCGCAGGCCCGGCTGCTCGACGCGGCGACCACCGTGGACGTCGCGCCCACCCTGCCCGCGCCGGCCGCCCCGTCGGTGCCCGCCCGCGAGTACACCGGCGACGAGATCGCCGTGGTCGGCCTGGCCGGGCGCTTCCCCGGCGCTCCCGACGTGGCCACCTTCTGGTGGAACATCTGCGCCGGCGTCGACTCGGTGCACGAGCACACCGACGAGGAGTTGGCCGCGCTCGGCATCGGGCCGGGCCTGCGCGCCGACCCCCGGCACGTCCGGGCCGCCGGCCGGCTCGACGGGGTCGCCGACTTCGACGCCGAGTTCTTCCACATGGCGGCCGAGGAGGCCGCCCGGACCGACCCGCAGCACCGGCTGTTCCTGGAGACCGCCTGGGAGGCGCTGGAGGACGCCGGGCACGACCCGTCCCGCTTCCCCGGGCTGATCGGCGTCTACTCGGCCACCTCCGCCAACCGGTACTTCCTCTTCCACCTGATGGACAACCCGGCCGTGGTCGGGCAGGTGGATCCGGACGACTGGGAGGCCCGGCTGATCGGGCGGCAGTTCACCGACCACCTGCCCGGTCAGGTCGCGTACCGGCTGGGGCTGACCGGGCCGGCCGTGGCCGTGCAGAGCGCCTGCTCCAGCTCGCTGGTCGCGGTCTGCCTCGCCGCCCAGAGCCTCGCCGACTACCAGTGCGACATCGCCCTGGCCGGCGGGGTCAACGTCACCTGGCCGCGCTACCGGGCCGGTGGCCTGGCCTCCCCGGACGGGCGCTGCCGCGCCTTCGACGAGGCCGCCAACGGCTCCGGCTTCGGCTCCGGGGTGGGCGTGGTCGCGCTGCGCCGCCTCGCCGACGCCCAGGCCGACGGCGACCGGATCCACGCCGTGCTGCCCGGCTGGGCGGTCACCAACGACGGCGCCGACCGGGCCGGCTACGCCGTGCCCGGCCCCGCCGGCCAGGCCGCCGCCGTGGCGAACGCCCTGGCCGCCGCCGAGGTCGCCCCCGGCGAGGTCCGCTTCATCGAGGCCCACGGCAGCGGCACCCCGCTCGGTGACGCCATCGAGGTGGCCGCGCTGCACGAGGTGTACGGCGGGGCCGCGCCCGCCGAGTCGTGCGCGCTCGGCTCGGTCAAGACCAACATCGGCCACCTCGACGCCGGGGCCGGCATCGCCGGGCTGATCAAGGCGGTGCTCGCCGTCCGGCACGGGGTGATCCCGCCGAACCTGCACTTCACCCGTCCGCACCCGGAGATCGACCTCGCCGGCGGTCCCTTCTACGTGCCCACCAAGGTCCGCGACTGGCCGGAGGGGCCGCGCCGGGTCGCCGGGGTCAGCTCCTTCGGCGTCGGCGGCACGAACGCGCACGTGGTCGTCGAGCAGCCGCCGCCGGCCGAGCCGGTGGACGCGGTGGACGCGCCCGCGTACCTGCTGCCCGTCTCGGCGCGGACCCCGGCGGCGCTGCGGGCGGCGCTGACCCGGCTGCGGCAGCACCTCGCCGGGGCCGCCCCGGCGCTGTCCGAGGTGGCCGCCACCCTCGCGCTGGGCCGGCGCGCCTTCGCCTGCCGGGCGGCCGTGGTGGCGGCCGACCCGGCCGGCGCCGTCGCCGCGCTGGACGAGCTGCTCGCCACCGACGCCCGCCTCGCCGGCGACCCCGGTGAGCTGCGCGAGCTGGCGGCGGCCTGGCTCGCCGGCCGGGACGTGGACTGGACGGCGCTGCACCCCGAGGGCGCGGTCCGGCGCACCGGGCTGCCCACCTACCCGTTCCAGCGCCAGCGCCACTGGATCGACCCTCCTCAGAAAGGCACGCGGTGAACTGGTTCCTCTCCGCCGGCCGCCGTGACCCGGCACCGGTGCAGCTGTTCTGCCTGCCCTACGCCGGCGGCGGCGCGAGCGTCTTCCGGCACTGGCAGGACGGGCTCGGCGCGGACGTCGAGGTGCTGCCGGTGCAGCTGCCGGGGCGGGAGAACCGGATCAGCGAGGACCCGGAGTTCCGGGTGGCCGACGTCGCGTCCGCCGTCGCCGGGCGGGTCCGCGGCCCGTACGTCATCTACGGCCACTCGATGGGCGGCCGGGTCGGTTTCGAGGTGGTCCGCGAGCTGCGCCGCAGCGGTGGTCCGCTGCCGCTGCGGCTCTACGTCGGCGGCGCCCGCGCCCCGCACGTGACCGCGCCCAGCCTCTTCGACGGGCTGTCCCGGGTGGACGACGACGAACTGCTGCGCCGTCTCGGCGCGGGGGGCGGCCTGCCCGCCGAGCTGCTGGCGCACCCCGAGCTGGTCGAGCTGCTGCTGCCGCTGCTGCGCGCCGACTTCGGCCGGGTGGACAGCTACCGCTACGTCCCGGACGAGCCGCTGCCGGTGCCGATCGTGGCGTTCAGCGGCCGGCACGATCGCGCCGTGACCCGCGCGCACAGCGACGCCTGGCGCGAGCACACCGCCGCCGGCTTCACCCTGCGGGACATCGACGGTGGGCACTTCTTCCTCACCGACCGGCTCCCCGAGCTGCTGGCCGCGATCCGCGCCGACCTCGACGGGGCCGTGCCCGCCGCCGCCGACCCGGCCGCCGACCCGGCCGCGTCCGGCGGCCGGGCGGCCGCTGTCGGTCCGGTCGCGTCCGGCGGCCGGGCGGCCACTGCTGGCCCGGTCGCGTCCGACGACAGGGCGGCCACTGCCGGCCCGGCCGCGTCCGACGACCGGGGGGCCATTGTCGGTCCGGCCGCGTCCGGTGAGCGGGCGGCCGGTGTCGCCGGCCCGGTGGGCGGGCACCGGGTGCCGCTCGGCGACACCGGGTGGTCGGTGTGGCGCGACGCCATCCTGCGCACCACCGGCTTCCCCGCCGACGGGCTGACCATGCTCTCCGCCCCCACCGCCGCCACGGCCGCCGACGAGCTGCTCGCCACCGGCGACGGCGCGGAGCGCTACGACAAGGAGGTCGCCGAGGCGTTGACGGCGACCGGGCGCCGGCTCACCGAGCTGGCCGCCGATCCGCTGCTGCGCGAGGCGGTCACCTGGCAGAACCGGGACGCCCTGGTCGCCCTCGACGGTCTGGCGCGCGGCGGCCCCGACCCGGCCCGCAACGTGCGGCGGCGGGATCGCGAGCGGGCCCTGTTGAAGTACTGGCAGCGGTACTGCGGCAAGAACGAGACGGTCGGCTTCTTCGGGCCGAGCTGCTGGGTCACCCTCGACCCGGCGCGGCCGGAGACCGTTGACGCGCGTCCGGGACCGGGCCTGACCCGGCGCCGCTGGGTGTGGTTCGAGTCCTGGGCGCTCAGCGCCTACGCCGACCGGATCGGCGCGGACCCGGCGGTGCGCCGGTGGTGGCCGCCGATGCTCTGCCCGCAGGTGAGCCTCGCCGGCCGGGCGCTGCGCCGGCCGGGCCGGCCCCCGGTGACGCTCGCCCCGGTCGAGGCGGCGCTGCTGGCCGCCGTCGACGGCCGCCGCCCGGCCCGCGAGCTGGTCGCCGACCCGACGATCGGGCTGCGCCGGCCGGAGGACGGCTACGCGCTGCTGGACCGGCTGGTCGAACGCGAGCTGATCACCTGGGACGCGGGCCTGCCGGTGAGCCCGGACGCGGAGGACGTGCTGCGGCGACGGATCGAGGCGATCGGCGACGAGACCGCCCGCCGCGACGCCCGCGCCGGCTTCGACCGGCTGTGCGCCGCCCGCGACGCGGTGGCCGCCGCGGCCGGCGACCCGGAGCGGCTGCGCGTCGCCCTGGACGCGCTCGACGCCACCTTCACCGAGCTGACCGGGGAGTCCCCGCGCCGCCGCGCCGGCCAGATGTACGCCGGGCGCACCCTCTGCTACGAGGACACCAGCCGGGACCTCGACGTGGTCTTCGGCAAGCCGCTGCTGGACCGGATCGCCGCCCCGCTCGGGGTGCTGTTGCAGGCGGCCCGCTGGCTGGTCGACGCACTGGAGCGGGCGTACGGTGCCGCGTTCCGGGAGCTGCACGACGAGCTGCGCGCCGAGGCGGGTGACGCCCCGGTGGCCCTGTCCGACCTGTGGTACCTGGCGCAGGGCATGTTCTGGGGCGACGGGCCGCGACCGGTCGACGCCGTCGCCGCCGAGTTCGCCGACCGGTGGGCCGGGCTGTTCGGCCTCGCCACCCTTCCGCCCGGCACCACCGAGGTCCGGCTCTCCGTGGCCGACCTGGCCGCCCGCGTCGCCGAGGTCTTCCCGGCCGCGCGACCGGCCTGGCCCAACGCCCGGCTGCACAGCCCGGACCTGCAGATCTGCGCCACCGACGTGGCGGCGCTGGCGCGCGGCGAGTACACCGTGGTCCTCGGTGAGCTGCACGCCGCCTGGGCGTCCTTCGACTGCCACGTCTTCACCCCGTCGCACCCGGACGTGGGCCGGCTGCGCGACGCGCTCACCGAGGACCTCGGCGAGCGGCGGATCCGGCTGCTCCTGCCGACCGAGTGGCCCCGCCGCACCAGCCGGGTCGCCGAGGCGCTGACCGGTCCGACCGACCGGCAGCTGGCCTTCGTCGCGGCGCCCGGCGCCGACCCGGACCGGGTGCTGCCCACCGTGGACCTGACCGTCACCGAGTCCGACGGCCGGCTGTTCGCCACCGCCCCGGACGGTGCGCGCTGGACCCTGACCGAGGTCTTCTCCCCGCTGCTCAGCGCGCACGCCGTCGACGGGTTCAAGCTGGTCGCCGCCGCGCCGTACACGCCCCGGATCACGCTCGGCGAGATGGTGGTGGCCCGGCAGACCTGGCGTACCACGGTCGGCGCGAGCGGGCTGGCCGCCGTCACCAGCGAACGGGACCGGTTCCTCGCGGTCCGGGACTGGCGTCGCCGCCTCGGCCTGCCCGAGCAGGTGTACGTCAAGTTCGGCACCGAGACCAAGCCCTGCTTCGTGGACCTGAGCAGCCCCGCGTTCAGCGCCATGCTCTGCGCCATGGCGCGGGCCGCCCGCACCGACGGCGGTGACGACGCCTCGCTGCTGGTCAGCGAGATGCTGCCGACGGCCGAGGACGCCTGGGTGCCCGACGCGGCGGGCCGCCGCTACTTCAGTGAGCTGCGGCTGCACATCGTGGACGCCGACGAGCGGGAGGCCCGCCGATGAGTCACCTGATCCCCCTCGGCGACACCGGCTGGTCGGTGTGGCGCGACGTCGTGCTGCGTACCGCCGGCTTCCCGGCGGGCGGACTGGCCGCCTTCGCCGCGCCCGAGGCGGCGGACGCCGCGGACGCCCTGCTGGCCGGCGAGGGCGCCGCCGACGTGTTCGAGAAGGCCTTCGCGGCGGCGCTGGCCGACGGCTCCACGGTGGCCGGCGAGATCGCCGCCGACCCGCTGCTGCGCGAGGCGGTCACCTGGCAGAACCCGGAGATGCTGATCGCGCTGGACGGCCTGCTGCGCACCGATCCGGCGGTGCGCAACGTGCGGCGGCGCAAGCGGGAGCTGAGCCTGCTGCGCTACTGGCAGCGCTACTGCGGCAAGGCCGAGACGATCGGCTTCTTCGGCCCGGTCTGCTGGGGCCGGCTCGACCCGGACGACCCGGCCACCCGGCTGCGGCCCGGCCCGGCGCTGGTGTCCCGGCGCGAGGTCCACTTCGAGGCGTGGGCGCTGATCGCGTACGCCGACCGGCTCGCCGACGACCTGGCGGTGCGGCGCTGGTGGGCGCCGACGCTGCCGCCGCACCTGAGCCTGTCCGACCGGCGGGTCACCCGGCCGCTGCTGCCCCCGACCGAGCTGACCGCCGTGGAGGCCCGGCTGCTGGCCGCCTGCGACGGACGCACCCCCGCCGTGACCCTCGTGCAGCGGCTGCTGGCCGACGGGGAGACGGGCCTGCGCAGCGCCGACGACGCCTACCTGCTGCTCGACCGGCTGGTCGACCGGAGCCTGCTGACCTGGGACGCCGGCCTGCCGGTCAGCCCCGAGGCCGAGCACGTGCTCCGCGAGCGCATCGACGCCATCGGTGACGCGCCGGTGCGCGCCGAGGCGGCGGCCGCCTTCGGCCGGCTGTGCGCGGCCCGCGACGCGGTCGCCGCGGCGGCCGGCGACCCGGAACGGCTCGGCGCCGCGCTGGCCGCGTTGAACGCCGAGTTCACCGCCGTCACCGGCCGCCCCGCCACCCGTCAGGCCGGGCAGATGTACGCCGGCCGCACGGTGCTCTACGAGGAGACCGCCCGCGACCTGGACTTCACGGTCGGCTCGACGGTGCTGGACGCGCTGGCCGAGCCGCTGGCGATCGTGCTGACGGCCGCGCGGTGGCTGACCGCCGAGGTCGGCGCCGCCGGGGAGCGGCTCTTCGCGGACCTGCACGCCGAGCTGCGGGGCGACGGGCCGGTGCGGCTGGCCGACGTCTGGGCCCTGGCCCAGGGGCTGCTGCTCGCCCCGGACGGCCCGATCGCCCGGGCCGGCGCCGGGCTGACCGCCCGCTGGGCCGAGCTGATCGGCCTGGACGCGGTGACACCGGGGCAGACCGAGCTGCGGTTGCGCAGCGCCGACCTGGCGGAGCGGGCCCGCGTGCTGTTCGCCGCCGACCGCCCCGGCTGGCCGTCCGCCCGCCTCCACAGCCCCGACGTGCAGATCGCCGCCGACGGGCTGGACGCGCTCGATCGGGGCGACTTCCTGCTGGTGCTCGGCGAGCTGCACCCGGCGTACGTGCCGTTCGACAGCGCGGTGCTGACCCCGTTCCACCCCGACCAGCCGGCGCTGCGGGCGGCGCTGGACGCCGAACTCGGCCCGGCCCGGGCCCGGGTGCTCTACCCGGAGAGCTTCCCGCGGATGACCACCCGCATCACGTACGCCCTCAACGGTCCCCGGGACCGGCAGTTCGGCATCGACACGGCCCGGGGCGCCGACGTCGACCGGCTGGCCCGCTCCACCGAGGCCCTGGTGGAGGACGACGGCGGTCAGTGGGTGGCGGTGCTGCCCGACGGCACCCGCTGGCCGCTGATGGAGATCTTCGCCAACCTGCTCGGCGCGATGCTGCTGGACAGCTTCAAGCTCCTCGCACCGGCTGCGCACACCCCCCGGATCACCATCGACCGGCTGGTCGTGGCCCGGCGGACCTGGCGGACGACGGTCAGCCGGACCGGCCTGGCCGGCGTCACCGGCGAGGCCGAGCGGTTCCTCGCCGTCCGCCGGTGGCGGGCGGACCTGGGGCTGCCCGAGCGGGTGTTCGTCAAGGTGGGCACCGAGATCAAGCCCTGCTACGTCGACCTCACCGCCCCGCTGCACGCCCAGTCCCTCTGCGCCATGGTCGACGCCGCCGCGAAGAGCGGCCCCGACGTCACCGTGACCGTCAGCGAGCTGCTGCCCGACCCGGCGGACGCCTGGGTGACCGACGCGCAGGGGCGCGGCTACGTCAGCGAGCTGCGCCTGCAGATCACCGATCCAGTCAGCTACCGGGGAGAGCACGGGTGACCGACATCCTGTCCATCAGCGCCGTCGACGGGGAGACCCTGCCGTGGCCGGAGGCGACCCTGGCCGACCTGATCGCCGCCCAGGCCGCCCGCACCCCGGACGCGGTCGCGGTGCGCCAGTGGGACGACCGGCTCACCTACGCAGAGCTGGTCGGTCAGGCGGCCGGGCTGGCCGCCGCGCTGCGGGCCCGGGGCGTCGGCCGGCACACCCGGGTCGGGGTCTGCGGCCGACGCCGACCCCGGCTGGTCGTCGACGTCCTCGGGGTGCTCCTGGCGGGTGGCTGCTACGTGCCGGTGGAGCCGGACGGCCCCCGCGAGCGGCTGCGCGAGATCCTCGCCGACGCGCAGGTGTCGCTGCTGGTCGGCGACGCCGCGACCGAGTTGACCGAGGCGGCCGACCTGCCGGGCGTCGAGGTGGTCGAGTCGGCGGGCCCGGCCCCGCTGGCCCCCTGCCCGGCCCGGCCCGGTGACCCCGCGTACGTGCTGTTCACCTCCGGCTCCACCGGCCGGCCCAAGGGGGTGCTGACCTCCCACCGCAACCTGGTCGAGTTCGTCACCGGCTGCGCGGCGGTCAGCGACGCCGACGCCGGGGTGCGCAGCCTCGGCATCGCCTCGCTCGGTTTCGACGTCTCCGTCATGGACCTCTTCCTGCCGCTGCTGCTCGGCGGGGCGGTGCAGCTGGTCGGCGCCGAGGACCGCGCGGACCCGGTCCGGCTCGCCCGGTTCATCACCGCGCACGAGGTGAACTGGGGTTTCATCACCCCGATCGTGCTGTCCCTGCTGGACCCGGCCGAGGTGCCGGGCTGGCGCACGGTGTTCTGCGGCGGCGAGGCGGTCCCCGCCGAGCTGGCCGCCCGCTGGGCGCCGGGGCGGCGTTTCATCAACGGCTACGGCCCGACCGAGACCACCGTGCTGGCGCTCACCGGCGAGCTGACCGGCGCCGAGAGCGACCCGGTGCCGATCGGCCTGCCGCTGCCCAACCACCGGGCGTACGTCGTCGACGCCGAACTGCGCGCGGTGCCGCCGGGGGAGACCGGCGAGCTGTTGATCGGCGGCCCCGGCCTGGCCGACGGCTACCTGCACCGGCCCGGCCTGACCGCCGAGCGGTTCGTCCCCGACCCGTTCTCCGGCCTGCCCGGCGAGCGGCTGTACCGCACCGGTGACCTGGTCCGGCAGGCGCCCGACGGGCGGATCGTCTACCTCGGGCGCGCCGACCGGCAGGTGAAGATCCGGGGCCAGCGCATCGAGCTGGGCGAGGTCGAGGCCGTGCTGGCCGGCGTCCCCGGCGTCGACCGGGTCGTCGTCGAGGCGGTGTCCGGGCCGGCCGGCGCCGAACTGGTCGCGGTCCTCACCCCGGCCGACGCGCCGGACGACGAGACGATCCGGGGGTACGCCCGGACACGGCTGACCGCCGCGATGCTGCCGGCCCGGCTGCTGCGCCGCGACGACCTGCCGGTCAGTCCGGTCACCGGCAAGCTGGACCGGCCGGCGCTGCGCGCCCTGGCCCTGGCCGCGCTGCACACCGGCCCCGACGATCCGACCGGCCCGGCCGATCCGACCGATCCGACCGGCCCGGCCGACCCGGTGACCCGGACGGCGACCCGGATCTGGGCGCGGCTGCTCGGCGCGGTCCCCGGACCGGACACCGACTTCCTCGCCGCGGGCGGCAACTCCATCGCCGCGATGCGCCTGGTCGCCGCGCTCCGCGCCGAGCTGGGCCGGCACGTCGACACCCGGGACGTGCTGACCGGGCGCACCTTCGGCGGCCTGGTCGCCCGGCTGCGTACCGCCGCGCCGGCCGAGGCCGAGGAACTGCGCACCGGCAACCCGCCCACGCTCTCCCCGCCGCAGCGCCGGCTCTGGTTCGTCGACCAGCTCGCCCCCTCCAGCGCCCCGTACAACATCGCCGTCGCGCACCGGCTGAGCGGCCCGCTGGACATCGCCGCGCTGGGCGTGGCGCTGCGGGCCGTCGCCGAGCGGCACGACGTGCTGCGCTGGCGGATCCCGCAGACCGCCGGGGTGCCGTACGCGGTCTGCGAGGAGCCCACCGACGTGGCCGTGCCGGTGGTCGACCTGACCGGCAGCGCCGACGCCGAGGCGGAACTGGCCGGGATGCTCGCCGCCGGCGCCGCGCACGCCTTCGACCTGGCCACCGGGCCGCCCTGGCAGGTGACCGTCTACCGGCTCGGCGCCGAGGCGCACGTGCTGGCGATGACCCTGCACCACGCGGTCTTCGACGGCTGGTCCGAGGCGGTCCTCTACGACGACCTCGCCGCCGCGTACGCCGCGGCCGTCACCGGTGCGCCCCCGACGCTGCCGCCGCTGGCCGCCACGTACGCCGACTACGCGGTGTGGCGGGCCGAGCGGGACCGCCGCCGGGGCGCGGCGGACCTCGCCTGGTGGACCGAGCACCTGCGCGGCGTGCCCACCGTGCTGGAGCTGCCCCGCGACCGGCCCCGCCCGGCGGTGCAGACGTACGCCGGCGCCGAGTCGGCGGTCACCCTCTCCGCGGCCGCCGACCGGGCGGTACGCGCCCTGGCCGCCCGGCGCGGCACCACCGTCGCCACGGTGCTGCTCGCCGGCTTCGCCGAGCTGCTGCGCCGGCTCACCGGCGGCGACGACCACGTGATCGGGGCGATCGTCGCCGACCGCCGGGTGGCCGCGTTCGACGACGTGGTCGGCTTCTTCATCGACACCGTGCCGGTGCGGCTGCGCACCGGCGGGGCCGGCTTCGGTGAGCTGGTCGACCGGTGCGCCGCCGAGCTGCACGAGGTCACCGCCCACCCGGGCGCACCGCTGGAACGGGTCGTGGAGGCCCTCGGCGTCGGCCGCGACACCTCCCGCGCGCCGCTGGTGCAGGTGCTGTTCAACGTGCTCAACTTCGCCGCGCCCCGGCTGACGCTGACCGGGCTGACCGGCGCGCCGGTCCCGGTGCCCAAGCCCGGCTCGCCCTTCGACATCACCGTCTACGTGGTCGAGTCCGACGGCCGCCTCGGCGTCGAGGTGGTGCACAACCCGGACCTGTTCGACGCCGACCGGATCGACGCGCTCCTGGCCGACCTGGCCGAGCTGGTCGGCGCGCTCGCCGCCGACCCGGACGCACCGGCCGACGCGGTCGCCGCCGCGCTGCCCCGGCCCACCGTACGGACGGCGCAGCTCGGCGCGATGACCGTGGCCGCCACCGAGCCGCCCCGCGCCCCGCTGCCGGCCGGCCCGGGCGGGCTGACCGACACCGAGGAGCTGATCGCCGGGATCTGGCGCGAGGTCCTCGAACGCGACCAGGTCGGGGTCACCGACAACTTCTTCGACATCGGCGGGCACTCCCTGGCGCTGGCCGCGGTGCACGCCCGGCTCACCGCCGCCACCGGCCGGTCGATCACGATGCTCGACCTCTTCCGCCACCCCACCATCCGGGCGCTCGCCGCCAACCTCGACGGCGCCGCCGACCGGCCGGAGCTGGCCCGCGCCGCGCTGCGCGCCGCCGCCCGGCGCAGTCGTACCCGCCGCAACCCACCTCGCCGCCCCGGCGGCACCGCGTGACGAAGGACAGCCTCATGAGCAACCCGACCGATACCGACCTGCCGGCCGACGACGGCATCGAGCCCATCGCCATCGTCGGGCTGGCCGCCCGCCTGCCCGGCGCGGCGGACGTGAACGAGTTCTGGCGCAACCTGGTCGACGGGGTCGAGTCGGTCACCGAACTGACCCGGGAGGAGCAGCTGGCCCGCGGCGCCACCGCCGAGGAGGTCGACGACCCGGGCTGGGTCAACCGGGCCCCGCTCGTCGACGGGTACGACGAGTTCGACGCGGGCCTGTTCGGGATGACCGCCCGGGAAGCGGAGATCACCGACCCGCAGCACCGGCTGTTCCTGGAGAGCTGCTACACCGCCCTGCAGGACGCCGGCTACGACCCGGCCCGCTACGACGGCGCGGTCGGCGTGTACGCCGGCACCGGCGGCAACACCTACCTGCACCGGTACGTGCTGCGCAACAAGCGCGTCGGCGGTGGCCCGCACAGTGCGGTCTCCATCGCCAGCGGCAACTCGCCGAACTACGTCGCCACCAACGTGTCGTACCGGCTGGACCTGCGCGGGCCGAGCCTGACCGTGCACACCGCCTGTTCCACCTCGCTCGTCGCGTTCCACCTCGCCTGTGAGGCGCTGCGCAACGGCGAGTGCGACATGGCCCTCGCCGGTGGCGTCAACATCGAGCTGCCGCACGTCGGCTACCTGGGCATGGACGGCTTCACCTCGCCCGACGGCCGGTGCCGCCCGTTCGACGCCGCCGCCAACGGCACGGTCTGGGGCAGCGGCGTGGGCGTCACCCTGCTCAAGCGCCTCTCCGACGCGATCGCCGACGGCGACGCGATCCGCGCCGTGGTGCTCGGCAACGCCATCAACAACGACGGCGCCGGGAAGGTCGGCTTCACCGCCCCCAGCGTCGACGGGCAGGTGGAGGCGATCGCCCAGGCGGTCGGCATGGCCGGGATCGACCCGCGCACCATCAGCTACGTCGAGGCGCACGGCACCGGCACCGCGATGGGCGACCCGATCGAGGTCACCGCGCTGTCCACCGTCTACACCAAGGACACCGACGACCGGGGCTGGTGCGGCATCGGCTCGGTCAAGTCGAACATCGGCCACCTCAGCCAGCCCTCCGGCATCGTCAGCGTGATCAAGACGGTGCTGGCGATGGAACACGGCCTGATCCCGCCGACCATCAACTACGAGACCGCGAACCCGGCGATCGACTTCGCCGACACCCCGTTCTACGTGGCGAACACCCTGACCAAGTGGGACACCGACGGCACGCCCCGCCGCGCCGGGGTCAGCTCGTTCGGCATCGGCGGCACCAACGCCCACGTGGTGCTCGAGGAGGCGCCGGCGGCGTACCGGGAGCGGCGGGTCCGTCCGGCGCACCTGCTGCCCGTCTCGGCGCGGACCGCCGGCGCGCTGGAGACCGCGGTGCGGCGGCTCGCCGAGCACCTGGAGTCCGCCACCGACCGGGGGCCGGAGTACCTCGCGGACGTCGCGCACACCCTGCGCGTCGGCCGCCGGCAGTACCCGCACCGGGTCGCCGTGGTCGCCACCGACCTGGCCGACGCGGTCGCCGCGCTGCGCACGAAGCGTCGCCGGCAGGCCGGCGTGGTCGAGGGCACGGCGCCCCGGCCGGCCTTCCTCTTCTCCGGCCAGGGCTCGCAGTACGCCGGCATGGGCGCGCAGCTCTACGCCGAGGAGCCGGACTTCGCCGCCGCCGTGGACGAGTGCGCGCAGCTGCTCCGCCCTGAGCTGGGCCTGGACATCCGCGACCTGATCCTCGGCCGCGACCCGGAGGCCGGCGAGAAGCTCACCGAGACCCGCTACACCCAGCCCGCCCTCTTCGTCGTCGAGTACGCCCTGGCCGTGCTCTGGCAGTCCGCCGGCGTGCGGCCGGCCGCGATGATCGGCCACTCGATCGGCGAGTACGTCGCCGCGACCGTGGCCGGGGTGCTGAGCCTGCCGGACGCCCTGCGGGTGGTCGCCGCCCGGGGCCGGCTGATGCAGTCCGTCGCGCCGGGGTCGATGCTCGCCGTGCCGCTGGACGAGTCGGTGGTCGCCGAGCGGCTGCCCGAGGGGGTCACGGTCGCCACCGTCAACGGCCCGGGCACCTGCGTCGTGGCGGGCCCGAGCGACGCGGTCGCCGCGTTCGCGCAGACGCTGGACGTCAAGGCCAAGGCGCTGCGCACCTCGCACGCCTTCCACTCGCCGATGATGGAGCCGATCCTGGCCGAGTTCACCGCCCTGATGGGCACGGTGACGCTGCGGCCGCCGACGGTGCCGTTCCTGTCCAACGTGACCGGTGACTGGATCACCGACGAGCAGGCCACCGACCCGGCGTACTGGGCGGCGCACCTGCGCCGACCGGTGCGCTTCGGCGCCTGCGTGGCGACCCTGCTCGCCGAGGGCACCTGGTCGCTGCTGGAGTGCGGCCCGGGCCGGCAGCTGGCGAACCTGGCCCGGATGCAGGTGGCCAAGGCGTCCGAGGCGCAGCGGGCGCTCGTCCCGCTGGGCAGCCTACCCGGCCCGGGCGAGCCCACCGGTGACCTCGCCACCCTGCTCGGCACGGCCGCGGCGCTCTGGTGCGCCGGCGTCCCGGTGCGGCTGGGCGCCGACCCGGACGCCCGGCGGGTGCCGCTGCCGACGTACCCGTTCGAGCGTCGCCGCTACTGGGTGGACCCGGACCCGCAGGAGCAGGTGGCCGCGGCGCCGGTGGAGACCGGCCCGCGTCCGCTGCCGGAGTGGTTCGCGGTGCCGGTCTGGCGGCAGGCCGCCGCCGACCCGGCGGCCGCGCCGCTGGGCCGCTGCCTGGTCCTCGTCGACGGTCCGCGCGGCGACGCGCTGGTCGCGGCGCTGCGGGCCGCCGGCGCCGAGCCGACCGTGGTACGCCCCGGCGACGGTTTCGCCGCCGTCGACGGCGGCTACCGGCTGCGCCCCGGCGTCCGGGAGGACCACGACGCGTTGGTGGCCGCCCTCGGCGCCGACCTGCCGGACCGGCTGGTGCACGCCCTCGCCCTGGACGGCGCGCCGGCCGGCACCGACCTCGCGGCCGCCCGGGCCGCCCAGGACCGGGGCTTCTTCAGCGCCCTGCACCTGGTGCAGGCGCTCGCCGGCGCCGGGCTGACCGCCGAGGAGCGCACCCTCACCCTCGACCTGGTCACCTCCGGCATCGGCGACGTCACCGGCGCCGACCTGCTCCGGCCGGAGCACGCCACCCTCGCCGGCCTGGCCCGGGTGCTCCCGGCCGAACTGCCCGGGCTCGCCGTCCGGCTGCTCGACGCGGACCCGGCCGGCTCCGACGTGGACCCGGTGGTGGCCGAGCTGCGCCGCCCGGTCGACCCGCGGCGGGCCGAGCTGGCGTTGCGCGGGCGGCGTCGCTGGGTGACCGACTACGAGCAGGTGACCGTGGACGCCGAGGCCGGGCCGGGCCCGCTGCGCGAGGGCGGCCGGTACGTCGTCACCGGTGGCCTCGGCGGCATCGGCGTCACCCTCGCCGAGGACTTCGCCCGCCGGGTGCGGGCGAAGCTGGTGCTGCTGGCCCGCTCCGGCCTGCCGCCGCGCGAGGAGTGGGACCAGCACCTCGCCGTGCACGGCGGCGCCGACCGGGCCGGCCGGGCGATCGCGGCGATCCGCCGGATGGAGGCCGCCGGCGCCTCGGTGCTGGTCCTCGCCGCCGACGTCACCGACCCGGCCGACCTGCGCCGGGTTCGGCAGGCCGCCGAGGAGCGGTTCGGCGGCATCGACGGCATCGTGCACGCCGCGGGCCTGCCCGGTGGCGGCATGGCCGAGGTGAAGGAGCGGGCCGAGGCGGAGCGGGTGCTCGCCCCGAAGCTCACCGGCACCCTCGCCCTGGCCCAGGTCTTCGGTGACCTGCCGATGGACTTCGTCGCGCTCTGCTCCTCGATCACCTCGGTGATCGGCGGGTTCGGCCAGGTCGACTACTGCGCGGCCAACGCCTTCCTCGACGCGTACGCCCGCTCCGGGGCGGGCTTCCGGGCCCCGGTGGTGGCGCAGAACTGGGGCGGCTGGGCCGAGGTCGGGATGGCCGTGGAGACCGACTCGCCGGCCGGTTTCCGGGCCGCCGGTCGGGACACCGTGACCAGCGCGGTGGAGCACCCGGTGCTCACCACCAAGGTCGTCGGCGCGGACGGCACCGTCCTGCACGGACTGGTCTCCGCCGACACCCACTGGCTGCTCGACGAGCACCGCATCGGCGGGGTGCCGGTGGTGCCCGGCACCGCCCACCTGGAGTCGGTGCGCGCCGCGGTGGTCGCCGCGCTGCCCGCCCCGGCCGCCGACGCGGCGGTCGAGCTGCGCGACGTGGTCTTCCTGGAGCCGTTCTCGGTGCCGGACGGGACCGTCGCCCAGTACCGGGTCGAGCTGACCCCCACCGACGAGGGGGTCGACTTCACGGTGCGCAGCCTCGCCGCGGGCACGACGCGCACCCACGTGCGCGGCGCGGCCGGCTGGACCACCGAGCCCGCCCCGCCGGCCCGGGTGCCGGCGGTCACCGGCCGCCGGGTCGACGACGACGCGTCGTTCGGCCGGGGCCGCACCAGCATGCTCACCTTCGGTCCACGGTGGCACGCGCTGGCCGAGCACCACCTGGGCGAGGGGGAGGAGCTGGCGCACGTCGTCGCCCCCGCCGAGGTGGCCGCCGACCTGCCCGCCTGGGGGCTGCACCCGGCGCTGCTGGACGTGGCCACCGCGTTCGGCCGTGGCCAGGGCGAGGGCACCTACCTGCCGCTGTCGTACGGGCGGATCGTGGTGCGCGGGCCGCTGCCGGCGCAGTTCCACAGCCACCTGCGGCACCGGACCGGGGCGAGCGTCGAGGTGGTCGCCGCCGACCTGTCGTTGACCGACGCGCAGGGCCGCGAACTCGTCGCGATCGGCGACTTCGTGCTGCGCCGGGTCGACCAGGGTGCGGTGACCGGGGGACTGGCCGCCGCCGGCGCCGGCGAGCCGAGCACCCCGGCCGGTGACGCGGTGACCGAGGACATCCGCCCGGTCGACGGGGCCGAGGCGTTCCGGCGCAGCCTGAGCGCCGGTCTCGGCGCCCAGGTGGTCATCTCCACCCGCACCGTCGAGGACGTCCGGCACCGGTCGTCGCGGGTGAGCACCAGCGACCTGGAGTCCGACGGCGAGTCGGCCGTGGCCGTCCCGACGGCCGCCGCGGCCGGTTCCGCCGCGCCGCGCACCGAGCTGGAGAGCACCATCGCCGCGGTCTGGCGGGACGGCCTGGGCGTGGCCGAGGTCGGCGTCGACGACGACTTCTTCGCCCTCGGCGGCAACTCCCTGGTCGCGGTGCAGCTGATCGCCGCGATGCGCAAGGCGACCGGGGTGCGGCTGCCGATGCGCAGTCTCTTCGAGACCCCGACCGTGGCCGGGCTGGCCGCCCGGATCGAGGAGCTGCGCGCCGCCGCCCCCGCCGACGCCCCGGCCGCCCCAGCCACCGTTGCCGCCATCCCGCGGCTGCCCCGCGCCTGACGTCGAGATACAGGAGTGACAGAGCAATGAGCGACACGATCGCCACGCTGCCGGTGGTCGTCGAGAGCGACGGCACACCGCTGACCGAGCTGATCGGCCGGCGCCGCGCGGAGCTGCGCGCCACCCTCACCGAGCACGGCGGGCTGCTGTTCCGCGGCTTCGACGTCGGCGGGGTGGACGGCTTCGACGCGGTCGTCCGGGCGTTCTCCGGCGAGCCGCTGACCTACACCGAGCGGTCCTCACCCCGGCACGCCATCAAGGGCCGGGTCTACACCTCGACCGACTACCCACCGGACGAGGAGATCTTCCTGCACAACGAGAACTCGTACCAGGCGTCCTGGCCGCTGACGCTGTTCTTCTACTGCATCACCCCGCCGGACACCCTCGGCGCGACCCCGCTGGCCGACGTCCGCCGGGTGTACGAGGCGATCGACCCGGACGTGCGGGAGGAGTTCGTCCGGCGGCGCTGGATGCTGGTGCGCAACTTCCACGCCGACTTCGGCACCCGTTGGCAGGACGTCTTCGGCACCGCCGACCGGGCCGAGGTCCAGGCGTACGCGGCGCGCAACCGGATCGAGCTGGAGTGGGTCGGCGCCGACGGCCTGCGTACCCGGGCGGTCCGTGACGTGGTGCACCTGCGGCCCGGCTCGGACACCCCGCGCTGGTTCAACCACGCCACCTTCTTCCACGTGAGCACCCTGCCGAAGGACTACCAGGAGGGGCTGCTCGCCATGTTCGGCCCCGACGGGCTGCCCTCGAACACCTACTACGGCGACGGCGGCGAGATCCCCGCCGACGTGCTGGACCACCTGCGGGCCGCGTACCGGGCGGCCAGCGTCCGCTTCGACTACCACCGCGACGACGTGCTGGTGGTCGACAACATGACCGCCGCGCACGCGCGGGAGCCGTTCACCGGCCCCCGCAAGATCGCCGTCGCGATGGCCGAACCGCACACCCCCGAGAGCGCTGGAGACAACTGATGGCCGAGCCCCGATTCCTGGTCGTGCGCAACGACGAGGAGCAGTACTCGATCTGGTCGGCCGACCGTGAGCTGCCCGCCGGCTGGCACGACGCCGGCTTCGCCGGCTCCCGCGAGGAGTGCCTGGCCCACGTCGAGGTGGTCTGGACCGACATGCGCCCCCGCTCGGTACGGGAGGTCTCGTCGTGACCCGCGAGTGGACCTTCCCCGCCTCCTTCGCGCAGGAGCGGGTGTGGCTGGCCAACCAGCTCGACCCCGGGTCCCCGGTCTACAACGTCTCCGGCCCGTGGCGGGTCCCGGCCGGTGTCGACGCCGCCACCGCGATCGAGGTGCTCGACCGGGTCGTCGCCCGGCACGAGGCGCTCCGCACCCACCTGCGCGTCGACGACGGCGCCCTGGTGCAGGTCGTGCGGGAGCACGAGCCGGTGACGGTCCCCGTCGAGGACCTGCGCGAGCTGCCGGAGGCCGAGCGCGCGGCCCGGTTCGAGGCGCTCTGCGTCGACCTCGCCCGCACGCCGATCCCGTTGGACGCCCCGCCGCTGTGGCGGGCCCGGCTGGTCCACCGCGGCGACGCCTGGCTGCTGCTGTTCGTGGTGCACCACGCCGTCTTCGACAGCCGGTCGGCGGTGCTGATGGTCGACGAACTCGACGCCTTCGCCCGGGCCGCGTCGACCGGCGCGAGCGCCGCCGTGCCCGAGCTGCCCATCCAGTACGCCGACTTCGCGGCCTGGCAGCGGGACCAGCTCAGCGGCGCGGAGCTGGACCGGCAGCTCGACTTCTGGAAGCGGCACCTGACCGGCGCGCCGGCCGTCACCGGGCTGCCCCTGGACCGGCCCCGCCCCGCCCAGCTCGGCTTCGCCGGCGACGAGGTCCGCTTCGCCCTGCCCGACGGGCTGCTCGACCGGATCGGCCGGCTCGCCGTCGGCGCGTCGGCCACGCCGTACATGGTGCTGCTGGCCGGCTTCGCCGCGCTGCTGTCGCGGATCTCCGGCGACAGCGACGTGGTGGTCGGCGTCTCCACCGCCGGGCGGGACAGCGCCGAGGTGATGCCGCTGATCGGCATGTTCGTCAACCCGGTCGCGCTGCGCTGCGACGTCGGCGGCGACCCGAGCTTCACCGAACTGCTCGGCCGGGTTCGCGACGGCCTGGTCGACGCGATGGAGCACGGCCAGACGCCGTTCCAGCGCATCGTCGAGGCGGTCGACCCGCAGCGCGACCCGTCGGTGCAGCCGATCTTCCAGACCGCGCTGAACTTCATCCCCGACTCCGGCCTCGACCCGGTGGAGCTCGGCACCGCCAAGGACGACCTGGCCTTCGACGTCACGGCCGGGGAGAGCCGGCTGGTCTACCGCACCGACCTGTTCGACCGGTCCACCGCCGAGTCGGTGGTCGCCCGTTACGTGCGGCTGCTCGAGGCGGCGGTCGCCGACCCGCAGCGGCCGGTCTCCGCGCTGCCGCTGCTCGACGACGCCGAGCGGGAGCTGGTCCTCGGCGGGTGGGCCGGCGCCGGCACGGCGGGTGTGCTGCCCACCGTCGTGGACGAGGTGCAGCGGCAGGCCGCCGCCACCCCGGACGCCACCGCGCTGGTCTGCGCCGACGTGCGGCTGACGTACGCGCAGCTGAACGCCGCCGCGAACCGGCTCGCCCGGGTGCTGGTGGCCCGGGGCGCCGGCCCGGAGACCCGGGTGGCGCTCGCCCTGCCCCGCTCGGCGGAGCTGCTGGTCGCCGTCCTCGCCGTGCTCAAGGCCGGCGCCGCGTACGTCCCGGTGGACACCGGCTACCCGGCCGGCCGGATCGCGTACCTGCTCGCCGACGCCGAGCCGGCGCTGGTGCTGGCCCTGCCGGAGACCGCCGCGCTGGTCGGCGGCGACCCGGTGCTGCTGGACGGCACGACCGGCGCCGACCGGTCCGACGCCGACCTCACCGACGCCGAGCGGACCGCCCCGCTGCGCCCCGAGCACCCGGCGTACGTGCTCTACACCTCCGGCTCCACCGGCCGGCCCAAGGGCGTGGTGGTGGAGCACCGGGCCGTCGCGGCGTACCTGGCCTGGGCCCGGGACACCTACCCGGGGCTGGCCGGCACCGCGCTGCTGCACTCGCCGGTCTCGTTCGACCTCACCGTCACCGGCCTGCTCGGCCCGCTCACCGCCGGCGGCACGGTCCGGCTGGCCGCGATCGACTCGCCGCAGGCCCGCGAGGGTGGACGCCCCAGCTTCCTCAAGGTCACCCCGAGCCACCTGCCGCTGCTCGACGCGGAGCTGTCCCCGACCACCGACCTGGTGATCGGCGGGGAGGCGCTCACCGGGGAGCAGCTGGCGGGCTGGCGCGCCGCCCACCCGGACGTGGCGGTAGTCAACGAGTACGGCCCGACCGAGGCGACCGTCGGCTGCGTGGCCGCCCGGATCGGGCCCGGTGAGCCGGTGGCCGCCGGCCCGGTGCCGATCGGCGGGCCGACCGCCGGGGCGCGGGCGTACCTGCTCGACGCCGCGCTGAACCCGGTGCCGTCGGGCGTGGTCGGGGAGCTGTACGTCGCCGGCGACCAGCTCGCCCGCGGCTACCTGGGCCGGCCCGCGCTCACCGCCGAGCGTTTCCTGCCCTGCCCGTACGGGCCGCCGGGGCAGCGGATGTACCGCACCGGCGACCTGGCCCGCCGCCGCGCCGACGGCACCCTGGACTACCTGGGCCGCCGCGACGACCAGGTCAAGGTGCGCGGCATGCGCATCGAGCTGGGCGAGATCGAGTCGGCGATGCTGGCCCACCCGGAGGTGCGCGAGGCGGCGGTGGCGGTACGCGCCGAGTCCGGCGAGCCGACGCTTGTCGGCTACCACGTCGGCACCGCCGAGGAGGCCCACCTCGCCGCCGAGCTGGCCCGGGAGCTGCCCGCGCACCTGGTGCCGACCGCGTTCGTCCGGCTCGACGCGCTGCCGCTGACCCCCAACGGCAAGCTCGACCGGGCGGCGTTGCCCGCCCCGGCCGCGACGGCCTCCGGCGACGGCTACGTCCCGCCGCGCACCGACGCCGAGACCCTGGTGGCCGAGGTGTACGCCGACATCCTTCAGGTGGAGAAGGTGGGCGCGCACGACGACTTCTTCGCCCTCGGCGGCAACTCGCTGCGCGGGATGCGGGCGATGGCCCGGATCCGCGCCGAGGTCGACGTCGAGCTGCCGATGCGGGCGCTGTTCAGCAGCCCGGTGGTGGCCGACCTGGCCGCGGTGATCGAGCAGCGCATCGCCGCCGAGCTGGACCAGCTCTCCGACACCGAGGTCGCCGCGCTGCTGGCGGCCGAGAAGGACACTCCCGCATGACGGACCTGAAGGATCCCACCCGCGAGGCGGCCCGGGCGGCGCTGATCGCCCAACGGCTGCGCCGGCGCCAGGCCGCGCCGACCGCCCGGATCACCCCCCGGCCCGAGGGCGCGCCGGTGCCGCTGTCGTACGCCCAGGAGCGGGTCTGGTTCATGGACCAGATCGCGCCCGGCGAGGCGGCGTACCACATCGCGGTGCCGTTGCGGGTGCGCGGACCGCTCGACGTGACGGCGCTGCGCGCCGCCCTGGCGGCGCTGACCGCCCGGCACGAGTCGCTGCGCACCCGCTTCCCGGCCGACGCCGACGGCCGTCCGACGGCGGTGATCGAGGAGTCGGTGACCGTCCCACTGACCATCGTGGACGCCCCCGACGAGGCGGCCGCGCAGGCGCTGGTGGAGGCCGCCGCGGCCGAGCCGTTCGACCTGGTGACCGGGCCGCTGCTGCGCGCCCTGCTGATCCGGCTCGCCGACGACGACCACGTGCTCTTCCTCGGCAAGCACCATATCGTCGGTGACGGCTGGTCGGTCGACGTGCTGCTGCGCGACTTGATCACCTGCTACCGGGGCGGCGAGCCACCCGCCCTGCCGGTGCAGTACGGCGACTTCGCCCACTGGGAGGCCCGGGAGCTGGACGGGCCGGCCGCCCGGGAGCACCTGGACTGGTGGAAGCGGCGGCTGGCCGGGATCACCCCGTTGGAGCTGCCGCTGGACCGGCCCCGTCCGGCCACCCAGACCTACCGGGGCGACTTCGTCGAGTTCCAGGTGGACCGGGCGGTCACCGACGGGCTCGCCGCGTTGACCCGGGAGTGCGGCGGCACCCTGTTCATGACGCTGCTCGCCGCGTACCAGGTGCTGCTGTCCCGGCACGCCCGGCAGGACGACTTCGCCGTCGGGGCGTCCGTGGCCGGCCGGTCCGCGCCGGAGCTGGAGAACGTCGTCGGCATGTTCGTCAACATGCTGCCGCTGCGCGCCGAACTGGCCGGCGACCCCACCTTCACCGAACTGCTCCAGCGCACCCGCCGGGCGGTGCTCGACGGCTTCGAGCACGCCGAGGTGCCGTTCGCGAAGGTGGTCCACGAGCTGGGCCTGCCCCGCGACGTCAGCCGCTCGCCGGTGTTCCAGGCCATGTTCGTGCTGCAGAACTACGAGATGGGTCGTTTCACGGAGGCCTCCGGCAACACCGAGGTGACCTTCCGGTGGACGCCGATGGAGCTGCGTGCCACCCGGTTCGACTTCGAGCTGCACGCCGTCGAGGTGGCCGACGGGATCTGGGGCAAGCTGGTCTTCAACACCGACCTGTTCGACCGGGAGACCGTCGAGCGGGCGGCCCGGCGCTGGGTCACCCTGCTGCGGTCGATCGTCGCCGCCCCGGACACCCCGGTCTCCGCGCTGGACCTGCTCGCCACGGACGAGCGGGAGCTGCTCGCCGGGTGGAACGACACCGCCGCCGAGTTCCCGGCCGCGCAGACCCTGCACGGGCCGATCGCGCAGCGCGCGGCGGCCACCCCGGACGCGGTCGCCGTCACCATCGACGGCCGGTCGGCGACGTACGCCGAGCTGAACGCCGCGGCGAACCGCGTCGCCCACCGGCTGCGGGCGGCCGGCGTCGGGCCGGAGACCCTGGTCGGGGTCTGTGCCGAGCGGTCGGTGGAGCTGGTGGCGGGCCTGCTCGGCGTGCTCAAGGCCGGCGGCGCCTACCTGCCGCTGGACCCGGAGTACCCGGCGGACCGGCTCGCCTTCATGGTCGACGACGCCGCCGCGCCGGTGGTGCTGGTGCAGCGGCACCTGCGCGACGTGCTGCCGGACACCGGCGCGACCGTGCTCGCCCTCGACGACGAGGCCGTCTGGGCCGACCAGCCCACCGACGACCCGGTCCCGCTGGCCGGCCCGCAGCACCTGGCGTACGTCATCTACACCTCCGGCTCGACCGGCCGGCCCAAGGGGGTGCCGAACACCCACCGGGGCATCGTCAACCGGCTCGACTGGATGCAGAAGACGTACCGCCTCGGCGCCGACGACGCGGTGCTGCAGAAGACACCGGCCAGTTTCGACGTCTCGGTGTGGGAGTTCTTCTGGCCGCTGCGCGAGGGCGCCCGGCTGGTGCTGGCCAGGCCCGGCGGGCACAAGGACGCCGGCTACCTGCGGGACCTGCTGGTCGCCGAGCGGATCACCACCGCCCACTTCGTGCCGTCGATGCTGACCGTCTTCCTCGCCGAGGACGGCGTCGAGGCGGCGACCGCGCTGCGCCGGGTGATCTGCTCCGGTGAGGAGCTGCCGCTGGTCTCGGCGGTCGACTTCACTGCCCGCCTGCCCTGGTGCGAGCTGCACAACCTGTACGGCCCGACCGAGGCGGCCATCGACGTCAGTGCCTGGCACTGCGACCCGGCGCTGCTGCCCGGCCTGACCGGCGTGCCGATCGGCGGCCCGATCGCCAACCTGCGGCTGCACGTGCTCGACGAGCGCGGTGAGCCCTGCCCGATCGGGGTGGCCGGCGAGCTGCACATCGGCGGGGTGGGGCTGGCCCGCGGCTACCACCGCCGGCCGGCGCTGACCGCCGAGCGGTTCGTCCCCGATCCGTTCTCCGGCGAGCCGGGCGCGCGGCTCTACCGCACCGGCGACCTGGCCCGCTGGGTGATCGCCCCGTCCGCACCCGGCGAGGCCGCCGGGTCGGCGGCCGACGGCCGGCCGGCCGGCGTCATCGAGTTCCTCGGCCGGATCGACCACCAGGTCAAGCTGCGCGGCCTGCGCATCGAGCTGGGGGAGATCGAGAGCGCGCTGCGCGAGCAGCCCGAGGTGACCGAGGCCGCGGTGATCGTCCGGGAGGACAGCCCCGGCGACAAGCGGCTCACCGCCTACCTGGTCGGGGCGGCCGAGCACACCGCGCTGCGGGCCGCGCTCAAGGAGACCCTGCCCGAGTACATGGTGCCGGCCGCGTTCGTCACCCTGGACGCCCTGCCGCTGACCCCCAACGGCAAACTCGACCGCCGGGCGCTGCCGGCCCCGGTGGTGACCCGGGAGGCGTCGGTCGCGCTGGTCGAGCCGCGCGACGACACCGAACGGCTGCTGGCCGGCATCTGGCGGGACGTGCTCGGCGTCGACACGCTCGGCATCGACGACGACTTCTTCGACCTCG
This sequence comes from Micromonospora coxensis, assembly GCF_900090295.1. NCBI lineage: Bacteria > Bacillati > Actinomycetota > Actinomycetes > Micromonosporales > Micromonosporaceae > Micromonospora > Micromonospora coxensis. Next base: position 5,990,202 of record NZ_LT607753.1, read on the forward strand.
GCGGGCACTCCATGCTGGCCACCCAGGTGGTGGCCCGGATCCGCAAGGCGGAGCACGGCGGGCGTGCGGTCGGCGTGATGGACCTGTTCCAGCAGCGGACCATCCGCGACCTGGCCGCGTTCATGACCGGCGGCGACGGCGGTGACGAGCCGCGTCGGCTGCTCTACGAGCTGACCAAGCCGATCCCCGCCGCGCAGCGGGTGCTCAGCTACGTCTGCGTCCCGTACGGCGGCGGCAGCGCCATCGTCTACCAGCCGCTGGCCGACGCGCTGCCCGCCGGCCACGCCCTGTGGTCGCTGGCCATCCCCGGCCACGACGTCGGCCTGTCCGAGGACGCGCTGCCGTTCGAGGAGCTGACCCGCCGGGTCGCCGACGAGATCCTGGAGCGCGTCGAGGGCCCGATCGCGCTCTACGGCCACTGCGGCGTGGGCAGCGCCATCGTCGCCGAGGTGGCCCGCAAGGTGGAGGCCGCCGGCCGGGAGCTGGAGGCCCTCTACATCGGCGCGATGTTCCCCTTCGCCCGTCCCAAGGGCGCCTTCGCCGCCCTGCGCACCCGGCTCGAACGGCTGCGCAGCAACCGGCACTACGCCAGCTGGCTCAAGTCGATGGGGGTGGACACCGACGAGCTGGATCCGGAGCAGGCCGACCGGATCATCAGCAACATGCGGGCCGACTCCCGCGCCTCCGAGGAGTACTTCACCGGCCTGCTCGACCGGGGCGCGGCGAAGCTGCGCGCGCCGATCGTCTCGGTGGTCGGTTCGGAGGACCCGGTCACCGACTACCACACCGAGCGGTACGCCGAGTGGCAGTTCCTCAGCGACACCCTCGGCCTGGTGGTGCTCGACCAGGCCGGGCACTTCTTCCTCAAGTACCGCGCCGAGGAGCTGGCCGAGATCGTCACCCGGGTGCACCCCGCGGTGGCCGCCGGGGACGTCTCGGCGCTCGGCCCGGCCGCCCGGGGCGAGGACGCCGGCTGGGTGGTCGCCGACCACCAGCGGGTCGGCGTCGACGACGGCCGGGCCAAGGACGTGGTGAAGCCGAGCATGGCCCGGTTCGTCGCGGTCACCGTCGGGCAGCTCGTCTCCACCACCGGTTCGGCGCTGACCGCGTTCGCCCTGCCGATCTGGTTGTTCACCCGGACCGGCTCGGTGGCCGACCTGGGCCTGCTCTGGGCGTTGGCGCTGATCTGCGGTGTGCTGATGCTGCCGGTGGCCGGCGCGGTCACCGACCGGGTCAGCCGGCGGAAGATCATGATGATCGCCAGTTGCAGCGCCGGCTCGGTCCAGTTGGTGCTCGCCGGGCTGCTCTGGACCGACACCCTCGCCCTCTGGCACATCTACGCCCTCGTCGCGTTGAGCCAGGTGGCGGCGTCGTTCCAGCGGATCGCGTTCCAGTCGGCGGTGCCCCAGCTGGTGCCGAAGCGCTACCTCGGCCACGCGATGGGCATCACCCAGCTCTCCACCGGCGTGGCGATGCTGCTCATGCCGGTCTTCGCCGCCGGCCTGCTCGCCGCGATCGAGCTGAAGGGCATCCTGCTGATCGACGTGGCCAGCTACCTGGTCGCGGTGCTGACCCTGGCCGTGGTCCGGTTCCCGGACCTGCTCGGCTGGCGGCCCCGGGAGCGGCTGCTGGTGGCCATCGCCAACGGCCTGCGCTACTCGTGGCAGCACCGGGGCTTCCGGTTGATGCTCGCCTACTTCGCCATCGGCAACATCTTCCTCGCCCCGGCGCTGGTGCTCACCACGCCGCTGGTGCTCTCCTTCGGCACCGCGACGCAGGTGGCCCAGGTCGCGCTGGCCGAGGCGGTCGGCGCGGTGGCCGGTGGCGTGCTGATGGCGATCTGGGGCGGACCCCGGCACCGGCGGATGATCGGCGTGCTGATCGGCAACCTCGGCACCGCGATCGGCTGCGTCCTGATCGGCCTGGACGCCTCGCTGGTCATGGTCTGCGTCGGCTTCTTCTGGCTGGCCATGGCGATGACCACCGCGCAGTCGATCTACGCGACGATCGTGCAGGTCAAGGTGCCGCAGCGGTTCCACGGCCGGGTGTTCAGCCTGAACCAGACCATCACCTGGTCCACCCTGCCGATCGGGTTCGCGGTCCTGGCCCCGGTGGCGACCGGGCTGTTCGAACCGATGCTCGCCCCGGACGGGGCGCTCGCCGGGTCGGTGGGCGCGGTGATCGGCACCGGCACCGGCCGTGGCATCGGCTTCGCGTACGTCTGCTTCGGGCTGGTCCTCGTCCTGATCACCCTCGGCGGCTTCGCGATCCGGATGCTGCGCCGCTTCGACATCGAGGTGCCGGACTCGCTGCCCGACGACCTGATTGGCGCGCAGGAGCGGGAACGCCGGCTCGCCGCCCGGGCCGCCGAGCGGGATCGGGAGGCGGTGCCCGCCTGAGCCGGCCGGCAGGTGGGGATCCGCCCGGGACCCGGATCCCCACCTGCCGCCGTCACCACGGCGCGGGCGGGTCGGTCAGGTCGTCCGCCGCCGGCTCCTCCGGCTCCGCCACCCAGGCGGAGAAGACCGGCACGCCGTGCCAGGGCCCCGTCCCGCCCCGCCGGTCGGTGGCCACCGCCACCACCGCGTACGGGTGGCCGAAGCGCAGCTCGGCGGTGCGGCGTACGCCGTCGGGGGGCAGGCTCTCCAGCACGGCCATCCCGGTGACCGCGGCGGCCTCGAAGCCGTACCGGCCGTAGCGGGCCATCGCCGCCTGCCGCGCCTCGACGTTCGGATCGGCCGCACCGAGCAGCCCGCCCAGCGCCCGCGCCGCCGTACCGAAGCCCAGCGTCGGGTCGGTCAGTTCGTGCTCGTCGCGCGCGGACCAGCAGGGCAGTACCGCCTCGTACCGCTCCTCGCGGCCGTCTCGGGCCCACACGGGCACCTGCTCCTCCCGCAGCGACCAGGCCGGTCCGGCGCCGAGCGGCAGGTCGAACAGGGACCGGCAGTCCGCCGGCGGGCCGTCCCCGTCGAGCGCCGCGCCGCTCAGCTCGTGGGCGGCGGCCAGCACGTCGCCGGGAGCCACCGTCGGGTCGGCGGCCACCGACAGCACCACCAGCCCGCCCCCGTCGCGCTCCACCGCCGACGCGGCGTGCACGGCGACGTCGCCCGCCGTCGCCGTCGCCGCGATCCACGCCCGGTGACCGTGCTCCGGGGCGCGCAGCACCCGGTCGAGCCGGCCCGCCCACGGCCCGGCCCCGCCCAGCGCCGCGCCCGGGGCGAGGTCGAACGGGTCCGCCCACGAGATCCGGGTGGCCAGGGCGCTGGCCAGCATCACCAGCACCCGGGGCGAGGCGGCCAGCGGGAAGCGGTCGATCAGGCCGAGGGTGTGCTCGCGGGCCCAGGCGTCCAGGCCCGCCTGGTCGGGCAGCGGGCCGGTCGCGGTCGTCCGGGGCAGGCCGCTCCGCCACCCGTCCAGCCCGGCCGGGTCGGAACCCGGCCGGTGCCAGAGCGCGGTCGCCGAGCCGACCAGCGGGTGCGGCGCGTCCAGCAGCGTGGTGGCCAGCCCGGCGGCGGTCGTCGCGTCCACGCCGAGGACGTCGTCCAGTTCGTCGCGGAGTCCACCGGTGGCGGCCGGCGCGGCCAGGGCGAGCAGCAGCCAGGCGCCGAGCGGGGAGGCCACGTGGTGCCGGCCGCCGATCACGGCGTGCAGCCGGGCGGCGTACCGGGCCAGCGGGGCGTGCAGGGTCGTCGTCATGCCACCACTGTGCCCACCGGTGGCCCGGTCGGCATCCCGGTCAGGACCAGAGTTCGAACGGCTCGTCGATCCGGTCGCCGGCCAGGAACGGGGTCAGCAGCTCGGGCAGCCGACCCGGGTAGAACCGGTCCGGGGCGGCCACCACCTCCGCGACGGGCCACCAGCGGAACCCGAAGTAGTCCTCCACCTCGTAGTCCAGCCGGTCGGCGCCGTCGACGTCCGGGGCGACGGCGTCGAGCCGTACCGTCATCACCACCTCGTCCTGCAGGTGTCGCCGCTGCCGGTGCACGAAGCTGGCCCGGCGTCGCCACGACGGCGGCCCGAGCCGGTCGGCGGTGACCACGAACCCGGTCTCCTCGCGCAGCTCGCGCAGGGCCGTCTCGGTGTACGTCTCGCCCGGGTCGACCCCGCCGCCCGGCAGCTCCCACCAGGTGCCCAGCCGGGGGTGCTCGGGGTCGCGGGTGTGGAACAGCAGGATCTGCCCCCGCGCGTCGCGCACCACCAGGCGCACGGCGGTGCGTTCCACCACGGGCAGGTCGCCCGGCAGCTCGATCATCGGTCCCCCTGGCCCGCCCGACCCCTGGCAGGATGGCGGTCGTGACGGATGTCTTCGGTGAGGTCGCGGCCAGTTACGACGAGGCGCGGCCGGGTTACCCGGCGGCGGTCGCCGACACCATCCTCGCCTATCACGGCCGGACGCCGTCGCGGCTGGTCGAGGTGGGGGCGGGCACCGGGCTCGCCACCGCGACCCTGCTCGCGGTGGGCGCGCCGATGACCTGTGTGGAGCCCGACGCGCGGATGGCCGAGGTGCTGTCGGCCCGCTTCCCGGCCGTGGAGGTGGTCCCCGTCCGGTTCGAGGCGTGGACTCCGCCGCCCGGCGGGGTGCCGGTGCTGGCCTGTGCGATGGCCTGGCACTGGCTCGACCCGGCGACCCGGTGCGTCCGGGCGTACGACGCGCTCGCGCCGGGTGGCGCCCTGGCCGTGTTCGCCCACCGCTACGACTACGTCGACCCGGCCCAGGGCGCGGCGATCCGGGCGGCGTTCGAGTCGGTCGACCCGGTCCGGCAGGCCGACCCGGCGGACGGCTGGTTCGGCACGGAGATCACCGAGAGCGGGCTCTTCACCGATGTGCGCACCGAGTCGTTCCGCCGGGACGAGCCGCTGTCCACGGCCGCCTACCGACGACTGGTCAGCACCTTCTCCCCGCAGCTGCGCCGTCCGCCGGCCCTGCGGGAGCGGGTGCTGACGGCGGTCGGCGCGGCGGTCGACGGGTTCGGCGGCACGGTGACCCTGGACCTGCGCACCACGCTGGTGCTGGCCCGCCGTCCCGGCTGACGGGCGCGGCCGGGAGGCGCGGCGGCCCGGGGACGGCTAGGCTGCCCGCCGTGGCAGGTCTGTTGAGGAACGTCGCGGCCCGGCTCAACCGGGTGACCGGGAGGGCGCCGGCGCCGGCCGGCTCGCCGGGGGTGATCCCCGCCCAGGTGGCCCGCCGGCGCCAGGTCGGCGCGTTGCAGCGCCGGGAGCTGACGTACGCCCCGGAGCTGGACGGCCAGGCCGACCCGGGCGAGATCGTGTGGACCTGGGTGCCGTACGAGGACGACCCCCGGCAGGGCAAGGACCGCCCGGTGCTGGTGGTGGGCCGGCACAGCCGGACGCTGTTCGGCCTGATGCTCTCCAGCCAGGGCGAGCGCGACGGGCAACGGCACTGGCTGGCGCTCGGCCCGGGGGAGTGGGACCGGGACAACCGCCCGAGCTGGGTGCGGCTGGACCGGGTGCTCACCATGCGCGAGGACAGCATCCGCCGGGAGGGCGCGGTGCTGGACCGGGACCGCTTCGACCGGATCGGCCGGGCGCTGCGCGCCGGCTACGGCTGGCGCTGACCGGCGCGTGCCGCGCCCGTGCTCGGGTGGGCGCAGGGCCGGACGAGGTCGTCCGGGTGACGACGGTGTCCGGCGGCGCTGGGTCAGCACTCCGCGAGGCGGGGGGTGTCGACGAGTTGCCGGGGCGCCCGGCGGCCGGTGACGCCCTTGGCCCGGTACATCGCGGCGTCGGCGGCGCAGAGCGCCTCGGTGAGCTGGGTGGGGCCGGTGACCGGGGCCAGGCCGACCGAGGCGGTGACCCGGACGGTGCGCCCGGCCAGCGGGATCGGGGCGGCCATCGCCTCGCAGAGCCGCCGGGTGGCGTGGTCGATCCAGCGGCGGTCGACCGAGGGGGTGCTGAGCAGCCCGGCGAACTCGTCGCCGCCGAGGCGGGCGACGAGGTTGTCCCCGGCGAACGCGGTCAGCCGCTGCGCGACGCTGATCAGCACCTGGTCGCCGGCGGCGTGGCCGTAGCGGTCGTTGACCTGCTTGAAGTCGTTGAGGTCGAGCACCACGGCGATCAGCGGCTGCCCACCGGCGTCGGTGAGCAGGGCCGCGGCGATGCGGTAGAAGGCCCGGCGGTTGGGCAGCCCGGTCAGCGGGTCGTGGCTGGCGGCGTGCCGTTCCGCGGCGAGTTCGGCCTGCAGGTACGCGATCTCGGCCTCCGCCCGTAGCGCTCGGCGGCGCAGCTGCCACACCGAGACCAGCGCGCCTGCCGCGGAGATGCCGGACGCGAAACTCAACGGATCCGGCACGAGACCTCCCTCGCGACGTCGTGGACGGCCGGGCGGCGTCGGCCGGCGGGCCGTGCCGGGCCGTCGTTTTCCCAGGTGGCTGCCCGGGTGGGGTAACCGAAAGTGAACGGATGGGTACCGTTCACGTGCGTTATCATGCTCGCTGTCCGATGCAGATGCAATAGCAGATGCACGTGCAGCACGGCCCGGCCCGGCGTCGCGACCGCACTGGCCGCGTCAGGCGTCCACTCGCGACACCGGCGGGCTCTCCACGCACAGAAAGACCCCTCATGCAGCAGCCCGAGAATGGCGTACCGGTCACCCAGCTACCGCCGTTGCGGTGGCGCAAGAGCCGGCGGAGCAACCCCAGCGGCAACTGCGTCGAGCTGGCCGCGCTCCCCGGTGGGGCGGGCATCGCGGTGCGCAACTCGCGTCACCCGGAAGGGCCGGCGCTGATCTACACCGTGGCCGAGATCGCGGCCTTCGTCCGCGGCGCCCGGGACGGGGACTTCGACGACCTGATCCACTGACCGGCCGGCTCCCGCCGTCGGGACGGAATCAGCCGTGTGGACCAGTACACCTCACCGTGGGTCCATGGCATGCTTACACGTCGGTCGGGTCGGGCTGTCCGGTCGACGTAGGGCGCGCACGCGGAGGGCGGCACGTGACGATGGCTACCGCGGAGGGGGGTCCGGCGACCGGACCCACCGTGCTGCGCATGCTGCTCGGCGCCCAGCTCCGCCGGCTGCGCGAGGCCAGCGGCGTGACCCGGGAGGGCGCCGGCTGGGAGATCCGCGCCTCCGAATCCAAGATCAGCCGGATGGAGCTGGGCCGGGTCGGCTTCAAGGAGCGCGACGTCGCCGACCTGCTCACCCTCTACGGCGTCGACGCCCCCGAGGAGCGGGCGGCGCTGCTCAAGCTCGCCCGGGACGCGAACAGCCCCGGCTGGTGGCACCGCTACGGCGACGTGCTGCCCAGCTGGTTCCAGTCGTACCTCGGGCTGGAGGCCGCGGCGTCGCTGATCCGCACCTACGAGGTGCAGTTCGTCCCCGGGCTGCTGCAGACCGCCGGGTACGCGCGGGCCGTGGTCCTGCTCGGCCACCGGCACGCCACCGCCGAGGAGGTCGAGCGCCGGGTGGAGCTGCGGCTGCGCCGCCAGCAGCTGCTGCGCCGCGAGCGCCCGCCGCAGTTGTGGGCGGTGGTCGACGAGGCCGCCCTGCGCCGGCCGATCGGCGGGCCGCAGGTGATGCGCGAGCAGCTCGACGCCCTGGCGGCGGCGACCCGCTCGCCGCACGTCCGGCTCCAGATCATCCCGTTCGCCGCCGGCGGGCACGCCGCCGCCGGCGGCGCCTTCACCATCCTGCGCTTCGGTGACGACGACCTGCCCGACATCGTCTACATCGAGCAGCTCACCAGCGCCATCTACCTCGACAAGCGCGAGGACCTCGACTACTACGCGGTGGCGATGGAGCGGCTCTGCGTGGAGGCCGCGCCGCCGGAGCGCACGCCGGAGATCCTGGCCCGCATCCGCGACGAGCTGTACCCGGCCTGACCGCCCGCCCGGGGCGACACGGGCGCCCCGGATGCCACTACGATGGTCCCCGACCGACGACAGTGGACGGACGCCGTCGTCGCGGGTCGCGCGAGAGGTCGTGGAGGCAGCTGTGAGCACCGACGCCCCGGGTGTCACCCCGAACCCCGTCCACCCGAGCGACCGGATCGACACCTCGGTGGCGCACCCGGCCCGCCGCTACAACTACTGGCTCGGCGGCAAGGACAACTTCCAGGCCGACCGGGAGTCCGGCGACGCGATGGCCGCGCGCTTCCCGACCATCCGGACCAGCGCCCTGGAGAACCGCCGTTTCCTGCAGCGGGCGGTGGGCTACCTGGCCCGCGAGGCCGGCATCCGGCAGTTCCTCGACATCGGCACCGGCATCCCCACCGCCGACAACACCCACGAGGTCGCCCAGCGGATCGCCCCCGAGTCGCGGGTGGTCTACGTGGACAACGACCCGATCGTGCTCGCGCACGCCCGGGCGCTGCTGACCAGCTCGCCCGAGGGCGCCACCGCCTACATCGACGCCGACCTGCGCGATCCGGAGAAGATCCTGCACCACCCCGACCTGCGGCGCACGATCGACCTGTCCCGGCCGGTCGGGCTGATGCTGGTGGCGATCCTGCACTTCGTGCCGGACTCCGACGACCCGTACGCGGCGGTGCGCCGGCTGCTCGACGCGCTGCCGCCCGGCAGCTACCTCGCCGCCTCGCACGCCACCCACGAGTACCTCCCCCCGCAGATCGCCGAGGAGGCGAAGGCGGCGGCGAAGGGCGGCGGCCCGCACGGGATCATCAACCTGCGCACCCTGGAGGAGTTCACCGGCTTCTTCGCGGGCCTCGACGTGGTCGAGCCGGGCATCCGCTCGGTCGCCGAGTGGCGGGCCGAGTCCGAGCCGCAGCCGCGTCCGTCGGTGGTCGAGGTCAGCATGTACGGCGGGGTCGCCCGCAAGCCCTGATCCCCGGCACGGGTGCGCCGAAATTCCGGAAAAATCCCTCCATCCGGGTCGCTGCCCGGCACGGCGGTTGGTGTGCGATCAGCACAGCAGGCAGACTGGACCACCATGTCTTCGCTCACGCCTGCCCTGCGCCTGCACGACCGCTACGTCCTGGTCGAGCGGATCGGCCTGGGCGGGATGTCCGAGGTGTGGCGCGCCGACGACGAGGTGCTGCACCGGCCCGTCGCGGTCAAGGCGCTCGCCGCGCAGCTCGCCAGCGACCGCGAGCTGCGCGCCGTGATCCAGCGTGAGGCGCGCGCCGCCGCGCGGCTGGCCCACCCGCACGTCACCCAGGTCTACGACTACGGCGAGGCGGCCCTGCCCGGCGGCGTCGTCGTGCCGTACCTGGTGATGGAGCTGGTGGCGGGGCAGAGCCTCGCCGACCGGCTCACCGGTGGCCCGCTCGCCTGGCCCGACGCGGTCCGCACCGCCGGCCAGATCGCCGCCGCCCTGGCCGCCGCGCACCGCATCGGCGTGGTGCACCGCGACGTCAAGCCGGCCAACGTGATGCTCACCGAGACCGGCGCCAAGGTGCTCGACTTCGGCATCGCCGCCCTCGCCGGTCCCCGGCACCCGCTGACCGGCGCCGAGGGCGAGCTGATGATGGGCACCCCGGCCTACTTCGCGCCGGAGCGGCTGACGCCCGGCCCGCCGAACCCGGCCAGCGACGTGTACGCCCTCGGCGCGCTGCTCTACCGCGCCCTCACCGGCCGGCCTCCACTGCCCGTGCAGACCTGGGAGGACGCGCTGGAGGTGCACGCCGCGCGGCCGCCGGTGCCGCCGCTGCGGGTGCCCGGGCTGCCCGCCGACGTCGCCGAGCTGACCATGGCCTGCCTCGCCGCCGACCCGGCCCGCCGCCCCACCGCGGCCCAGCTCGCCGGCCGGTTCGGAGCCGCCCCGCCGGCCGATCCGCCGACCGCGCTGCTGCCGACCGTGCCCGCGCCGGCCCATCCGCCCACCCTGATCGACCGCTCCGCCGCTGCGGCCCGGCCCGCCGCCGGCCGGGTCGCGCCGCCGGCCCCGGCCCCCCGGCGGTCGAACCGGGCGCTCGGCGTGCTCGTCGCCGCCGGTGTCGCGCTGCTCGTCGGCCTGGTCGGCGTGCTCGCCGTCGACGGCGACGAGTCCGAGCGGCCCACCCCGGCCGCCCCGGCTCCCACGACGCCCGTGCCGGAGCCGACGACCGTCGAGCCGCCCCCGCCCACCACCAGCGCCCCGTCCCGTGGCGAGCGGCCCACGCCCCGTACGGCACGCCAGCTCGCCGCCGAGTTCGCGGCGCTGATCGACCGGGCCGAGGCGGCCGGCGACGTCGACCCGGCGACGGCCGAGGAGCTGCGCGACCGGCTGTCCCGGCTGGAGGACGGCAAGCCCAAGGACCGGATCAAGCGGCTGCGGGAGCTGGCCGGCACCCTCGCCGAGGCGGTGGAGAAGGACCGGATCGACGACGGCACCGCCGCCGACCTGCGGGACCTGCTCGCCGGCTGGCCCCGCTCGCGCGGCGACGACGACTGACCCGGCCGGGACCGGCGCGACCCGCTCGCCCACCGGGCCGGGTGTCGTCGGCGCCGTCGTGTCGAGCCCGGCGACCGCCTCCGGGTCGGGCCGGTCCGGCAGCGTCCGGCCCCGGGCCGCCGCTCAGCCGAGCGTGGCCCGCACGACCTCGCCGGGCTCCGCGCCGGCCCGGGCCACCGCGGTGCCGTCCGGCCGCCACACGCCCGAGCCGCCGGCCGTGCGCGGGTACCGGCTGCCGGACGGGCCGGCGAAGCTCGCCGTCGCCACCCAGACCCGGTGCGCGGCGGCGACCCGCCGGGCCCGCTCCTCGGGCACCCCGGCGTCCTCGGGCGACTCCAGCACCCCGGCGACGTAGACGTCGGCGCCGAGCGCCACCGTGCGCGCCGCGTGCGCGTCCACGCCGGTGTCCTTGCAGACGGCCAGGCCCAGCCGCCAGCCGTCCACGTCGCACACCGCCGGCTCGTCGCCGGGCACGAACCGCGCGGACTCCGCCGCGCCGAGGAACATCTTGCGGTACACCACCCGCACGCCCGTCGCGTCGACCGCGAGCATCCCCAGCCACGGCCGGTCCGCGTCGCCGACCGGCGCGCCGACCAGGGCGAGGGCGCCGGTCGCGGCGCACGCCTCGACCAGCGGCGCGAGCCGTGCGTCGGTGACGTCGAGCGGCGCGGCGTCCAACTCGTACCCGGTGAGGGAGAGTTCGGGGAAGACCACCACCCGGGCGTCGGCGACGTGCACCGCCGCCGCGTGCGCCGCGACGTTGGCGACGACGTCGTACGGCACGCAGGGCGGCTGGGCGACGGCGACGGTGAGCGGTGGACGCACGGCGACCCCTTCGGGTGGATCCGGACTCCGCGAGGCGGTGGGCGGGATCGCGTGGTCGATCCGCCGCGCGCCTCGTAGCTTTGTCCCATGATCCCAAGCTCTCTGGCGCTCAGTTCCCGCACGGTCGTGTCCGCCGCCGAGCCGCCCTCGGACGGGCTGGTCGGCCACGTGACCGGCCTGGTGGAACGGCTCGGCGGGCCGGGCGCGGGGTTGGCCGTGGCGCTGGAGAACCTCTTCCCGCCCATTCCCAGCGAGGTGATCCTGCCGCTGGCCGGCTTCACCGCCGCCCAGGGGAAGATCAGCCTGGTCGGCGCGATCGTGTGGACCACGCTCGGCTCGGTGCTCGGCGCCTGGGTGCTGTACGGCATCGGCGCGGCCCTCGGCCGGGACCGGATGCGGGCGATCGCGGCCCGACTGCCGCTGATCAAGCTCAGCGACGTCGACCGGACGGAGGCGTGGTTCCTCCGGCACGGCGTCAAGGCGGTGTTCTTCGGCCGGATGATCCCCATCTTCCGCAGCCTCATCTCCATCCCGGCCGGGGTGGAGCGGATGCGGATCGGGACCTTCCTGCTGTACACGACGCTGGGCAGCCTGATCTGGAACACCACCTTCGTGATGGCCGGCTACCTGCTCGGCGACAACTGGCACCTGGTCGAGTCGTACGTCGGCTCCCTGCAACGGGTGGTCATCGTGGTCTGCGTCGCCGCGGCCGGCTGGTTCGTGGTCGGCCGGGTTCGCCGGGCCCGTCGGGTGCGGGCCGCCGCGTCCGCCCCCGAGCCGGACGAGGCGCCGTGGGGCGTCGTGGCGGTGGAGAGCGCCGGACCGGGCCGGGGGACGGTCTACCGGGCGTCGTCCTGGTCCCGCGACGGCTGACCCGGGGCCGTCGAGGAGACGTCCGGCCCGCTCGGCGGCGATCCCCGTCGGTCCCCGGGCAGGTGGGAGCCGTAGAGTCGCGCCCGTGATCGAGATCGGCGCGCGGGTCGACCTGGCCCACCCACCGCACCGGCTCTGGCGTGCTCTGACGGACCGGGAACTGCTCGCCCGCTGGTTCGCCGACGTCGACGCCGGGCCCGGGGGACGGCTGCTGCTGCACACCGCCGGACTGCCGGGCTTCGACGCCGCCGTCGACGCCGAGGTGGTCGAGTCGCGGGCGCCGGAGTCGCTGGTGCTGCGCTGCGACGAGGCCGGCCGCCGCAGCCGGCTGAGCTGCGCCGTCGTCGGTACCGCCGAGGGGTGCCGGCTGACGGTCACCGAGACCCTGGAACAGGGCGCCTGGCCCGCCGGGCTGCGCGCCGACCGGGAACGGCACCACGAGCAGGCGCTGACCGTGCGGCTGCCCGCCATGCTCGACTGGCTGGCCTTCCGCGAGGTCGACCTGCGCCGGGACGAGGGCACCGCGACGGCGGAGCTGCCGCTGCTGCCGGCGTACCGGCCGCCGGGGCGCGGGCGTCGGCGGGTGCTGGTGTGGACCGCCGGCGCGGTGGTCGCGGTCCTGGTCGGCGGCGCGGTGGCGGTCTGGGCCCTGCTGCCCGACCCCCCGCAGCGCTCCGCCGGGCTCGACCCGCTGCCGCCGCCCACGGTGGCCGCCACCACCAGCCGCCCGCCCCGGGCCTCCGGCCCGGCCACTCCCGGCCGCTCCGTCACGGCGGCGACCGCCCGCCCGAGCCGCAGCGCCTCGCCCCGGGCCTCCCGGACCCCCGCACCGGTCACCCCGCAGCCCGGGGTACGCGCCCGCTACGAGACGGCCTCGACCCGGCTGTTCGGCTGGACCGGCGAGGTGGTGCTCGACAACACCGGCGACGGCCCGGCGGAGGGCTGGACGGTGGTGGTCACGCTCGCCGCGTCCGGCACGGTCACCGGCGCCAGCGGGGCCGACTGGCGGCAGGACGGCGAGACCGTCACCTTCACCGGCACGCCCGTCCCGGCGGGGCGGTCCCGGACGATCCGCTTCGACGTCCGCGACGCCGACCCCCTCAGCCGGTCGCCGCGCGGCTGCACGGTCGACGGCGAACCCTGCGCCGGTCTCTGACCCGGCGCGAGAACCCACCGACGCGTCCCGGCCGGCGCGGTACGCCCGCGTGGTGACCGGCCGTCCGGGCGCGCCCACCGCTGCGGTCCCGCCGCCGCGGAGATCGGCGTCGTCGACGAGGTCGAGCCCGACGAGGGCCGCCGCCGCATCGCGCGCCGCCGCGGCGGGGTCGCCGGTGATCCGATCGTCCGTCGCTTACGTACTGCCCTGCGGGGACCGGGAGAGGGGCGCGCATGGCGGGATCGGAGCCGGACAGCAACGCCCGTCCGGCGGCGGGGGAGACGGCCGGACACGCGCCGCCGGTCGTCGAGGTGACCGGGGCGCCCACCGATGAGCCGGCGGACCGGTCGCCGTACCCGAGCGCGGCCCGACTGCTCGCCGCCGCCGCGATCGTGGTGCTGGCCCTGGGCGCGCTGGCGGTGACCGCCACCCTGGCCAACCCCGACCGGCTCGGGATCGCCTTCTCCGGAGGCCGGCCGAGCGCGCCGACGCCCGCCCCCGCCGCACCCGGTCGGGGCGGGACGGCCCGGGCCGCGGCCGCCGAGCAGGCGCTGACGGCCCCGCTGGGCGACCTGCGGCGGGGCACCTTCGAGCTGGTGGACGGGTTGTCGTCGTTCCGGCTGCGCACCGAGGACCTCGGCGACGACCTCTACCAGATCAGCAGCCCGGCCGACTCGGTCGTGCTGCCCCGGCCGGAGGTGCGGGGCGAGCGGGTGCAGGTGCGCCTGGTCAAGACCGGCGGCCACGGCCGGGGCGCCGTCGACGTGGTGCTCAACTCCCGGGTCACCTGGCGGCTGCGCCTGATCGGCGGGGTCAGCGAGCACCTGCTCGACCTGACCTCCGCCCGGCTGTCCGGGGTGGAGCTGATCGGCGGCGCGGCCCGCATCGACCTGCGCCTGCCCGAGACCCGGGGCGCCCTCACCGTGCGGATGACCGGCGGGGTCCACCAGTTCGTGGTCCACGCGCCCGGCCGGCCGCCGGTCCGTATCCGCGTCGGCGCCGGCGCCGGCGAGGTCACCCTGTACGACGACCGGCGCGACGGGGTCGGCGCCGGCGAGATGATCAGCTCCCCGAACTGGGACCGCGCGGTCGACCGGGTCTACGTCGACCTGGTCGCCGGCGCCCACACCGTCACGGTGCGCCCCGACTGATCGCCGGTCCGCGCCGTCGTCCGGGTGGCCCGGCATAGAGTCGGGCGATGGACCGTACCGAATCGCTGCCGGCGCAGACCCGACCGCCCGGCGTGGCCCCGGCCGACCCGGGCAGCGTGCTGCTGCCCGGTCACGACGTCCCCCTCGGGCGCTACACCACCGTGCGCCGGCTGCTGCCGCAGCGGCAACGCCGGATGGTCGGCGCCTGGTGCTTCGTGGACCACTTCGGCCCGGACGACGTGGCGCAGCGCCCCGGCATGGAGGTCCCCCCGCACCCGCACACCGGCCTGCAGACCGTCACCTGGCTGCTCGACGGAGAGATCGTGCACCGGGACAGCCTCGGCAACGTCCGGCCGATCCGCCCCGGCCAGCTCAACGTGATGACCTCCGGGCACGGCATCGCGCACTCCGAGCGGTCGCCGGCGACCCACCCGCCGGTGATGCACGGCGTACAGCTGTGGGTGGCGCTGCCCGATCCGGCGCGGGCCGGCGCGGCCGACTTCGCCCACCACGCCGAGCTGCCCCGCTGGCGCGACGGCGAGCTGGACCTGACCCTGCTCGTCGGTGAGCTGGGCGGCGAGCGCTCCCCGGCGGTGGTGCACACCCCGCTGCTCGGCGCCCAGTTGGAGGTGCGCGGGCCGGCCCGGGCCACGCTGCCGTTGCGCCCCGACTTCGAGTACGGCCTGCTGGCGATGTCCGGCGCGGCGGAGGTGGACGGGCTGGCCCTGGCCCCCGGCGCGTTGCTGTACCTCGGCGCGGGGCGGGACCGGTTGGCGCTGTCCGCCGACCCGGGCAGCCGGCTGATGCTGCTCGGCGGGGAGCCGTTCGAGGAGCCGCTGGTGATGTGGTGGAACTTCGTCGGGCGCTCGCACGAGGAGGTGGCCGCGGCCCGGGACGACTGGATGGCCGGCCGCCGCTTCGGCTCCGTGGCCGACGACGCGGCCCCGCCGCTGCCCGCCCCGGAGATGCCGACCACCCGGCTCAAGGCCCGCGACCGGCGCGGCGGCCTGCGCGGCTGACCGGCAGGAGTGCCCACCGCCCGGACGGGTAGTCGCCGGTATGACCAGTCTGATCGCGGGTACCGAGGACCGGAAGCGCCTGGTGCGCCGGCTCGCCGGTGGTGGCCGGGGCTTCGCCGAGCAGTACGGCTTTCGGGTCACCAACAATCCGTCCAGCCTGTTCCAGCTGCTCTGCCTGGCGGTGCTGCTGGCCCGCCGGGGCGACTTCCGGCGGGCCCTGGACGCCGCCCACGCCCTGCCGGACAACGGCTGGGACAGCGCCGCCCGGCTGGCCCGCTCGCTGCACGCCGACCGGGTGCGCGTGCTGCGCGAGGCCGGCCAACGCGGCGACGTCGACGCGCTGGCCGACCTGCTCGGCGACCTGGCCCGTACCGTCGTCGAGCGCTATCGGGGCGACCTGCGCCGGCTGCGTGCCACCGCCGGGCACGACCCGGCGCGGGAGCGGGCGTTGCTGACCGCGTTGCCCGGGGTGGACGACCAGGTGGCCGACCTGTTCCTGCGCGAGACGCAGGCGTTGTGGCGGGAGGTGGCCCCGGTCGCCGACCGCCGGGCCCTCGTCGCGGCCCGCCGCCTCGGCCTGGGGCGCTCCGCCGACGACCTGGCCGCGCTGGCCGGCAGCGGGGAGTCGGAGCGGCTGGCGTGGCTGGTCGGCGCGCTCGCCCGGGTCGACCTGGAACAGCGCTACGCGGAGGTGGCGCGGTGAGTCGCGGCCCACACTTCGTCGAAAATCAGCCGTACGGAGGATGTCATACCGTATGGTAGGCGTGGCAGTGATGCCCGCCCGGTTCGGGCGAACATCCACCGCCTGGCGGTACGCGACCCGGTTCGGGCGTGGACCCGCCAGCGACAGGTACGTGTGGCGCCCCAGGTCGCGGTTCGTGGCCGGGGGCGCCCGCCTGTTGCGCCCGCTCAGCGGGCCAGGCCGGCGAGCAGGTTCACCGTCGCCGCGATGATGATCGCGCCGAACAGGTACGACAGCAGCGCGTGCCGCAGCACCGTCCGACGCATCTCGTGGCTGGTCAGGTTCGTGTCCGACACCTGGAACGTGGCCCCCACGGTGAACGCCACGTAGGCGAAGTCCGCGTAGCAGGGCTGTCCCGGCTGGTTGAACTCGATGCCGCCGTCCGGGCCGGTGTAGTACAGCCGGGCGTAGCGGGTGGTGAAGACGGTGTGCACCACGCACCAGGACAGCAGCACGCTCGCCATCCCCAACGCGCCGTAGAGGTCCCTGGACAGCGCCGGCTGCCCGGTGCGGGTGCTGATCAGCACCAGCGCGACGGCCAGCAGGCTCGCCAGGCACGCCACCAGCAGCAGCACGTCGCGCACGGCCCGGTTCGGGTCCTCGTACACCGCCAGCTCGCCGGTGCGCCGGGCGTCCAGCGGCCACAGCGTCCGCCAGACCAGCACCAGCCAGCTCACCGCCGCCGCGTCCCAGCCGACCAGCGGGCCGAGGCCGGGGGAGACCAGCGCGCCGAAGAGCCCCCCGGCCACCACCCCGACCACGCCCATCACGCTCAGCTGGACGGCGGCCGGGGTGTGCCCGTGCGGTCCCCGCAGCGTCACGTCCGCCGTCCGGGTCGCCGGCCGCCCGCCGCCGCGCCGCCCGCCGCCGCGCCGCCCGCCGCCGCGCCGCCCGCCGTCACCGCGGACGGGTCAGATGCCGCGCAGGTGCTGGGACACCCGCGGGTGCCGGTCGCGGGCCTGGGCGGCCCGCTGTGACGCGTCGACCTCCGGCGCGGCGTCGATGCCGGCGGAGCGGGCCACCTCGGTGCCGTTGGCGTAGTCCACCGGCGGCAGCGCGCGCAACGCCTGGAGCACCTCCGGCGGCGCGCCCTCCCGTTCGGCCTCGCGCACGACGTCGTCCTTCTCCGCCGGGTAGTCCAGGCTCGACAGGTACTGCAGGACGTCGGTGTAACTCGCCATGGCGTGAGCTCCCTCGCCGCCTCGATATCCGGTCACGACCGGCGCCGGTTACCCCCTCGGCCCGGCCTCACGCGCCGCCCGGGCGGAAATCCGCGCCGTTTCCGACGCCCCGTCGCGGGTACGCGAGCCCTCCGACGTCGAGGGGAGCGCGCCCGATGAACTACGACACCTTCGTCGACCAGGTGGCCCGGCGCAGCCGGGTCGACTCCGAGCGGGCCGTGGCGTTGATCCACGCCACCCTGGAGACGCTGACCGAGCGGTTGACCGGGGGTGAGGTGCTCGACCTCGCCACCCAGCTCCCGACGCCGTTGCAACTGGTCCTCAAACCCACCCCGAGCACCGAGGCGGCCGACCGGTTCGGCGCCGCCGAGTTCGTCGCCCGGGTCGGGCGGCGGGCGGGGATCGACGAGCCGGCGGCCCGCGACGCCGTACGGGCGGTCTTCACCACCCTGCGCGAGGCGGTCAGCGGCGGCGAGTTCGACGACCTGGTGGGCCAGTTCCCGCGCGACTACCGGGAGCTGGTGGAGCCGGCGCTGGCCCCCGGCGCGAGCGTGCTGCGCCGCGCCTGAGCGGGCGTCCCGCAGGGGGTGGCGCGTGGACACGCACACAGCCGTTGACCAGGGCAACCAGCTGGTGTGCCGGATTGGCGGCCGGTCTGAGCCTGCCCTAACCTTGACCGCACGAGGGGAGTACTTCCCACGAACCATGCCGGTCAGTACGGCGTGCTCCAGGCACGCCTCGGGTGGTTGCCCACGAAGTGTGGGTGAAGGAGACCTCGAACATGGCACGGTGTTCGAGGAGGCTCCATGACGGATGTGTCGTACCTGGCCGCCGATCTCCAGTCGGTCGGCACGCCCACGCTCTGGGCGGTCACCATCGCGGGCGTGCTCGCCCTGCTGGTGCTCGACTTCCTGGTGACCCGCCGCCCGCACGAGGTCTCGCTCAAGGAGGCCCTCGGCTGGTCGGCGTTCTACATCGCCCTGCCGCTGGCCTTCGGCGGCTGGATCTGGGCGCGCTACGGCTCGCAACAGGGAGTGGAGTACCTCACCGGTTACCTGGTCGAGAAGTCCCTCTCGGTCGACAACCTCTTCGTCTTCATGCTGCTGCTGGCCGCCTTCGCGGTGCCGGCCGTGCTGGCCCAGCGGGTGCTGCTCTACGGCATCGCCGGCGCGCTCGTGCTCCGCGCGATCTTCATCGCGCTGGGCGCCGCCGCCCTGCAGACCCTCGACTTCGCCTTCCTGCTCTTCGCCGTCATCCTGATCGTCACCGCGATCAAGCTGCTGCGCGACGCCCTCTCCGGGCACGAGCAGGAGGTCGACATCAACAAGATGCGCTCGGTGCGGCTGCTGCGCCGGTTCATGCCGGTGGTCGACGAGTACCACGGCACGAAGATGACCATCCGGCAGAACGGCAGGCGGGCGCTCACCCCGCTCGCCCTCGTGGTGGTCGCGGTCCTCGCCACCGACGTGGTCTTCGCGGTCGACTCGGTGCCCGCCGTCTACGGCATCACCGAGGACCCGTACCTGGTCTTCGCCACCAACGCCTTCGCCCTGCTCGGCCTGCGTGCGCTCTACTTCGTGCTGCACGCCGCGCTGAGCCGGCTGGTCCACCTCAGCTACGGCCTGGCGGTCATCCTGGCCTTCATCGGCGTCAAGCTGGGCCTGCACTGGGCGCACGGCATCTGGAAGGGCGTGCCGGAGATCCCGACGCTGGCCTCCCTCGGCGTCATCATCGGCGTGCTGGTGGTGGTCACCCTCACCAGCCTGCGCGCCACCCGCGACCAGCGCCCCGGCGACCGTGAGGTGGTCGCCGAGCGGCGCTGACGCGGGCGGTCCCCCCGGTCGCCGCCGGCCGGGGTACCCGCGAACGCCTCCGCCCGCCGGGCGGCGGTGGTACGACTGACGGGTGGGAATCGTGTCACCGGGCTTCCAGGGCCGGCGCCGCTCCAGCGGGCCGGCCCTGCCGCCGGGGCAGTACCTGACCGAGGACTTCCCGGTGCTGTCGGCCGGGCCGACGCCGAAGGTGCCGCTGGACACCTGGGAGTTCGTGCTCGGCGCCGAGTCCGGCGCGGAGTTCCGCTGGAGCTGGCCGGAGTTCACCGGCCTGCCGCAGGAGACGCCGACGGTGGACATCCACTGCGTCACCCGCTGGTCCAAGCTGGGCACCAGCTGGCAGGGCGTCTCGCTGGACGCCCTGCTCGACGGCGTGGACACCGCCGCCCGGTACGCGCTGGTCCACTCGTACGGCGGGTACACCACCAACCTGCCCCTGGACGACCTGCGCGGCGGCCGGGCGTGGGTGGTGCACACGTACGACGGCGCGCCGCTGCCGGCCGCGCACGGCGGCCCGGCCCGGCTGCTGGTGCCGCACCTGTACCTGTGGAAGTCCGCGAAGTGGGTGCGCGGCATCCGGCTGCTCGTCGACGACCAGCCGGGCTTCTGGGAGACGGCCGGCTACCACGACTACGGCGACCCGTGGCGCGAGCAGCGCTACCAGGGCGACTGAGGTGACCGCGCCCACCACCGGCCCTCCGGTGGCCGCCCCGCTGACCTGGCGGGTGGCCCGGCTGGCGCACCGCCGGGCCGAGACCCCGACCGCGCAGACCCTGGTCCTCGACGTGCCGGGCTGGCCGGGGCACCTGCCGGGGCAGCACGTCGACGTGCGGTTGACCGCCGAGGACGGCTACCAGGCCGCCCGGTCGTACTCGCTGGCCGGGCCGGCCGACGGGGAACGGATCGCGCTGACCGTGCAGCGGGTGCCCGACGGCGAGGTGTCGCCGTACCTGATCGACACCTGGGCCGAGGGTGACCCGGTCGAGGTGCGCGGCCCGGTCGGCGGCTGGTTCGTCTGGCGGCCGCAGGAGAGCGCGCCGGTGCTGCTGGTGGCCGGCGGCTCCGGGGTGGTGCCGTTGATGGCGATGGTCCGCGCCCGGCGGGCCGCCGGCAGCCGGGCGCCGTTCCGGCTGATCTACTCGGTGCGCACCCCGGCCGACGTCATCTACGCCGACGAGCTGCGCCGCCGCGTCCGCGACGACCACGGCCTGGACGTGGCGTACGTGTACACCCGGCAGGCGCCCGAGGGGTGGCGGGGCGAACCGCACCGGATCGGGCTGGCCGACGTCAACACCCACGGCTGGCCGCCGGAGCTGGAGCCGCTCTGCTACGTCTGCGGCCCCACCGGCTTCGTGGAGACCGTCGCGGACCTGCTGGTCGGGCTGGGACACCCGACCCGGCGGGTGCGCACCGAACGCTTCGACCCCACCGGTTGAACGGCGAGGAGATCCGATGACCGACCTGTCCTACCTGGACGGCAACATGCTCGACGGTCCGCTGCGCGAACTCTTCGCCGTCGACCTGAGCGCCGCCACCGGGCGCTGCGACAACTGCGGGATGCGCGGCCCGGTGGCGGGACTGCACGTCTTCTCCCACGCCCCCGGCCTGGTGGCCCGCTGCCCGTCCTGCGCCGAGGTGATGCTGCGGCTGGTCCGCGCTCCCGACCGGGCCTGGCTGGACCTGCGCGGCGCCACCTTCCTCCAGGTACCGATGCCGCTGGACCGGCCACCGTCGCGCTGAGCGCCGCCGGTCGGGCCGTGCCGGTCCGGTCGTATCCCGCTGGACAGCGCGGCGGGCGGCCCGCGAGAGTGGTCCGCCGTGAGACACCTGCGCACCGCCGGCGTCGTCGGCATCCGCCGTCCCCGGCCCACCGACGCCGCCGAGTTCGTCGCCGCCGCCCGGCGCAGCCGCGAGCTGCACCATCCCTGGCTCGCCGCGCCGGACACCCCACAGGCGTTCGCCGCGTACCTGGCCAAGAGCCGCCGCCGCGACCAGCAGAGCTTCCTCATCTGCGACCGGCCGAGTGGGCGCCTCGCCGGCTACGTCAACATCAGCGGGATCATCATGGGCCCGTTGCGCGGCGGTTTCATGGGCTACGCCGCGTTCCTGCCGTACGCCGGGACGGGACACGCCTCGACCGGCGTCGGGCTGGTGCTGGCGCACGCCTTCGACACGCTCGGCCTGCACCGGGTGGAGGCGAACATCCAGCCGGGCAACGAGCCCTCGCGGCGGCTGGCCCGCAGGCTCGGCTTCCGGCAGGAGGGGTACTCGCCGGACTACCTGTTCATCGACGGCGCCTGGCGCGACCACGAGCGCTGGGCGATCACCGCCCCGCCGTCCGACGGCTGAGCGCCGGGGCGGCCCACGACCGCCCCGGCCCCGCTCAGCGGCCCGGCCCGCGCGCCTCCCGGCGCTGCCCGCCGAGCCGCTCGATGCGGCCCTGCTTGTGCTCCACCCGCCGGCGCTGGCGGGGCGTGAGCTGCTTGCGCCCGCTCTGCCTCAGGTAGATCGGCTGTCGCTGGTCGTTGGACATCGGCATGGTCATGGGGCTGTCCTCCCTCCGGCCGGAGCTGACGGTGGACCACCACGCTGCGCCGATGCCGGGTGAGCCGACCCCACCCGGGAAGGGTGAGGCGGCGGCCGGCCGCCGCCTCACCCGGTCAGATCCGGGAGGTGAAGGCGGCCAGGAACCGGTGCGGGGTGATCACCCCGGCGTTGTCGAAGCAGACGACGTCCACCTCGGCGTCGAGCGCGTACGACCACGGCTGGGTCAGGTGGCAGTAGTGCGACCCGCTGCCCTGCGCCACCACCTGGGCGTGCGTCTCCTTGGCTCCGAGCTGCGGGAACGTGGCCAGGTACCGGCCGGCCGGCGCGATCGCCACGACGCTGTTGACGCCGACGCCGAGCACCGAGTTGTCGTTGGTCGGGCCGCCGACGGCGGTGCCCAGGTGACCGAAGCGGGTCGGCGGGGCGAGCGAGCCGATCACCGACCGGTCCCGGTGGTACGACAGGGTGAAGTCGCTGTCGGCCGCCGCGCCGGCCTGGTCGAAGCAGTTGACGTACACCACCACGTCGGCGCCCGAGGCGAACCACTGCAGCACCTTGCACCGGCGCTGCGCCGCGTTCGGATGCACGGCGGTGACCTGCACACCGCCGGCGAGCACGCCGGCCAGCCCGACCCCCGGCAGCTTCACCGAGTACTGCCCGAGCAGCAGGTGGGCCACCCCGTTCGCCACGCCGGTCGAGTTGTACGACTGGGCGAGCCCGCCGCCGGACTGGTGCACCCAGGCGTGGGAGGTGCCCGCCGGCAGCACCCCGGAGCTGGTCGTCCAGAGCACGGTGAAGGGCGTGTCGTCGCGCTCGCCGCCCGGCTTGTGGCACTGCACGTCGACGATCTGGTCCGCCCCGGACTGGTACCAGCGGACCACCTCGCAGTAGTGGCCGGTCCGGTTCACCGGGGTCACGTGCGGCACGCCGCGCGAGCCGGCGCCGATCTGCGGGAACCGGACCAGGAACCGGCCCGGCGCGATCTTGGCGCCCTGCGCCCAGGCGGCGGGGAAGGCCGTCTTCCAACTGCCCCACTGCCGGCTGGTGTCGAGCACCGTCCACGCCGGCACGGTCGGGTCCTTGACGTACGCGAAGCCCCACCGGTCGGCGGTGGCCGCCGCCGCCGGAGCGGCGGTGAGCGCGCCGACCGCCAGGACGGTGGAGAGCGCGGCGGCAGCGAGCGAACGCAGTCGCATGTTTCCTCCTGTGACGAGAGCCGTGTGTCGCCCAGGAGCGTGCGCCGCCGCCGACCCGGTCACTGTCGGCTACCGCACCATGACGTGTCGGGTGTGCGCCGCTGTCAACTCCCCGGCTTCGGGAACGCGACCGGGGACCGGTGGCCGGCATCCTCACCCCGTCCGGCGACGTCTGTCCATGTCCATCGCCCTCGATCAGCGGGTTCCACCCGGACCGGGTGATGCCCGGCTCGCCCCCGGCCCTCCTACCGTGGGCACCATGGCTGCCGTCCGCCCGACCCCGGCCGACCCGATGCCGGGCGTGTTCGTCGCCGACCGCGAGACCGGTGACCAGCGTGCTTTGCCACCCGAGCTGGGCCCGGACTCGATGGCCGTGCTCAGCGGCCCCACCTTCATGTACTCCGACCGCGCCGGGGACGTGCCGCCCGGCGGCATCGGTGGTCTGGTCCACCTGGACACCCGCCTGATCAGCGGCTGGGTGCTCACCATCGACGGCAACCGGCTGCTGGTGCTGCGCGCCGAGACCATCGACCACTACTCCGCGCAGTTCATCCTCACCAGCCCCGCGCTGCCCGGGCTCGCGCCGGACACCGTCGGCGTGCGCCGGCTGCGCTACCTGGGGCAGGGCTTCCACGAGCGGATCGAGCTGCTGTCGTACAAGGGCGAGCCGTGCGCCGTCGAGCTGCGGCTGGCCGTGCGCGCCGACTTCGCCGACCTGTTCGAGATCAAGTCCGGGGTGCGCGACCGGTCCGAATCGATCCTGCGCCAGCACACCCCGGAACAGCTCTTCTTCTCCTACGACCACGAGGACTTCTCCGCCTGGACCACGGTGCGCTGCTCGATCCCGGCCGACCGGGTCGAGGGCGACGACCTGGTGTGGCGGGTGACGCTGCAACCCCGCCAGCAGTGGCAACTCGACCTGCGCGTGCCGCTGCCACCCGGGATGGGCGTCGTCGAGACCGGGCGCGCCGACTTCGCCGAGGTCATCCACGGCCGCCGGAACGACCCGATCCGGCGCTGGATCGAGACCCGGGCGAAGCTGCGCAGCGACCACCCGAGCCTGGAGCGGGCCATCCGGCAGTCCCGCTACGACCTGGCCGCGCTGCGGCTGGACCTGGAGGTCCGGGGCCAGCGCATCATGCTGCCCGGCGCCGGCCTGCCCTGGTTCCTCACCCTCTTCGGCCGGGACACCCTGATCACCGCGTACCAGACCCTGACGGCCGGGCCGATGCTCGCCCAGGGCGCGCTGTTGGCGCTGGCCCGGCTGCAGGGGCGGCGCTGCGACAACTTCACCGACGAGGAGCCGGGCCGGATCCTGCACGAGGTGCGCAGCGGCGAGCTGACCCGCACCGGCCGCAAGCCGTACGCCCCGTACTACGGCACCGCCGACGCCACCCAGCTGTGGCTGATCCTGCTGTCCGAGTACTGGCGCTGGACCGGCGACCACGACCTGGTCCGGTCACTGCGGGACAACGCCCTGGCCGCGCTGAACTGGATCGACCACTTCGGCGACCGGGACGGCGACGGCTACGTCGAGTACGCCACCCGCTCGCCGGAAGGGCTGGGCAACCAGTGCTGGCGCGACTCGCCGGACGGGGTCCGCTTCTCCGACGGCCGGATCCCGGTGCTGCCCGTCGCCACCTGCGAGATCCAGGGCTACACGTACGACGCGAAGCTGCGCCTGGCGGAGCTGGCCGACGGTCCGCTGGCCGATCCGGCGCTGGCGGCCCGGCTGCGCGAGGAGGCGGCCGGGCTGTACGAGCGGTTCAACCGGGACTTCTGGCTCGACGAGCGCGGCGGCTTCTACGCCGTCGGGCTGGACGGCGACAAGAACCCGATCGACTCCAAGACCTCGAACATGGGGCACCTGCTGTGGAGCGGCATCGTCCCGCCGGAGCGGGCCGAGCGGGTGGTGCGCCAGCTGATGCACCCCGACATGTTCTCCGGCTGGGGCATCCGCACCCTGTCCCGCGAGGACCGGCCGTTCAACGCCCTCGGCTACCACCTGGGCACCGTCTGGCCGCACGACAACTCCCTCGCCGTGCTCGGGATGAGCCGCTACGGCTTCCGGGCCGAGGCGAACCGGGTGAGCCTGGCCCTGCTCGACGTCGCCGACCAGTTCGACCACCGGCTGCCGGAGGCGCTGAGCGGGTACCCGCGCGACCGCACCCTGTTCGCCGTGCCGTACCCGACGGCGTGCAGCCCGCAGGCCTGGGCCGCCGGCGCGCCGCTGGCCGTGGCCCGGGCGATGGCGGGCCTGGAGCCGGTGGACGGCCGGCTGGTGCTCGACCCGGACATCCCGCCGGAGGTGGGCCGGATCCACGTCGACGGCGTGCGCGCGTTCGGCCGGCTGTGGGAGATCGAGGCGATCGGCCGGACCGGACACGTCCGACTCCAGGACGCCCGGCCCTGACCGGCACGTTTGCCGGGGCGGGCGACGGGAACGGCAGCGGGCATGACGAAACCTCGTGTGGTGATCGTGGGGGCCGGGTTCGCCGGTTACCACGCGGCGAAGACGTTGAGCCGGCTGGCCCGCGACCGCGCCGAGATCGTGGTGCTGAACTCCACCGACTACTTCCTCTACCTGCCGCTGCTGCCGGAGGTGGCCGCCGGAGTGGTGGAGCCCACCCGGATCTCGGTGCCGCTCACCGGCACCCTCGACGGGGTACGGATCATCGTCGGCGAGGCCGACCACGTCGACCTGCACAACCGCTGGGTGGGCTTCACCCAGCCCGAGGGCGACCGCGGCCGGATCGCGTACGACCGGTTGGTGCTCTGCGTCGGCAGCGTCAACAAGCTGCTGCCGATCCCCGGGGTGACCGAGTACGCGCACGGCTTCCGCGGCCTGCCCGAGGCGGTCTACCTGCACGACCACGTGATCCGCCAGATCGAGTTGGCCGAGCAGGCCGAGGACCCGGCCGAGCAGCGGTCCCGCTCCACCTTCGTGGTGGTCGGCGCCGGGTACACCGGCACGGAGGTGGCCGCGCACGGGCAGCTCTTCACCGACCGGCTGGTCGCCCAGCGGCCACACCTGAAGATCCGGCCGCGCTGGATGCTGCTCGACGTCGCGCCCCGGCCCCTGCCGGAGCTGGACCGGCGGATGTCCGACACCGCCGACCGGGTGCTGCGCCGCCGGGGCGTGGACGTGCGGATGGGCACCTCGGTCGCCGAGGCCACCCCGGACGGGGTGATGCTGACCGACGGCGAGTACGTGCCGACCTGCAGCCTCATCTGGTGCGTCGGGGTGCGTCCCGACCCGTTCGTGGCCGAGCTGGGCCTGCGCACCGAGAAGGGCCGGCTGGTGACCGACGAGTACCTCAACGTCCCCGGCTTCCCCGAGGTGTACGCCTGCGGCGACGCCGCCGCGGTGCCCGACCTGACCCGCCCCGGGGAGATCTGCACGATGACCGCGCAGCACGCCCAGCGCCAGGGCAAGCTCGCCGCGCACAACATCGCCGCCTCCTACGGGCAGGGCCGGCGCAAGCCGTACAAGCACCACGACCTCGGCTGGGTGGTGGACCTGGGCGGCAAGGACGCGGCGGCGAACCCGCTCAAGCTGTCGATGTCCGGGCTGCCGGCCAAGGCCGTCACCCGCGGCTACCACCTGCTGGCCATGCCGGGCAACCGGGCGCGGGTGGGCGCCGACTGGGTGCTCGATGCGACGCTGCCCCGCTCGGCGACCCAGCTCGGGCTGGTGCCGGCGCACGCCGTACCGCTGGAGAGCTCGTCGCCGGAGGTGCCGGTCCGGGCGCGGGCCTGACTGGTCGCGGACCGGCCGGCGGGATCACCCGCCGGCCGGTCCGGCGTCCGGGTCGGTGGGCGCGGGCAGCGTCCGGGCCCCCGGAGCCGGGGCGAACTCCCGCAGCAGCAGCTGGCCGATGCCGGCGGCGGGGATGGCCAGCAGCGCGCCGACCAGCCCGGCCAACTCGGCGGCGAGCAGCACGCTGACCAGGACGGTCAGTGGGTTGAGCCGGACCGCGCGGGCCATGATGACCGGTTGCAGCAGGTGGTTCTCCACCTGCTGGTAGACGACGAAGAAGACCAGCACCACGATTCCGGCGGTGGGGGAGTGCAGGAACGCCGCCCCGGCCGCGACCAGCGCGCCGAGGGTCGCCCCGACCAGCGGGATCAGGTCGGTGACGGCGACGACCAACGCGATCACCGCGGCGAACGGCACCCCCGCCAGGGCGAGCACCAGGTACGTCAGGCCGCCGCAGATGACGCTGATCAGCAGGTTGCCGCTGAGGTAGCCGGTGATCGTGCGGGAGATCTCCCGGCCGATGCGGTGCAGCCGCTCGGCCGGTCCGTCGCCGGCCAGGCGCAGCACGGCCCGCACGATCCGCGGCGCCTCCAGCACCATCAGGTACGCCAGCACGATCACCGTGACCAGTCCGGCGACGGTCTCCAGCACGCTCCGGACCAGCCCGACGGCGGGTTCGCGCAGTTCACCGCCATACCGCTGGACCTGCTCGGAGTGCCGGCGGGCGTAGTCGAGCAGCCCGGAGCGCGCCAGCAGCTCCCCGAGCGGACCCCGGCCGTCCCGGGTCTCGTCCAGCAGCTCCGGCGCCCGGTCGACGAACCGGCCGAGCTCGTCCAGCAGCGGTACCACGATCAGCGCGCCCAGCCCGCCGAGCAGGACGAACGCGGCGAGGAAGACCAGCAGGGTGGCCAGTGCCCGGTGCCGTACCAGCCGCCGTTGCAGGTGGTCGACGAGCGGGTTGAGCGCGACGGCGAGGAAGGCGGCGACGAGAATCCAGATCAGCACCCGTCGGGTGGCCCAGACCAGGGTCAGTCCCAGCGCGGTGCCGAGCACCAGTCCGATGACGATCAACGCCCGGCGGGCGGTGGAGCGGTCGTCGGCGGTGCTCATCCGGCGCGGCTACCCGGGCCGTCCGCCCCGAAACCCGCCGGTCGCCGCGTCCGGTCGCCACCCGGCCGCGTGGCCCGGCCGTACGCGAGCGGTCCCGGCTCAGCCGGTCAGCGAGGCGTCGGTGGCCGGGCGGGCGCCGCCGACGAACGCGTCCAGTTCCGTGCCGTGCAGCACGCCGCCCGGCACCGGGTCGGCCGCCACCCGCCCGGCGAGCCGGCGCGTCGGCAGCCGGCCGGGGCGGAGGGCGGCGGCGAGCACCACGTTGCCGTACCGGCGGCCCCGCAGCATCCGGCGGTCGGCCACCAGGCAGACCTCGGCGAAGACCGCCCGCAGGGTCGCCGCCTGCACCCGGGTGAAGACCAGCGGCGGCAGGTCGGTGACGTTGACCAGGTACACCCCGTCGGGGCGCAGCGTCCGGGCCACCTCGGCGGCGAACTCCCGGCTCGCCACGTGGGCCGGCATCCGCGCGGCCCGGTAGATGTCGGCGAGCACCAGGTCGTAGCGGTGCGCGGGGGCGGCGCCCACCGCGTCCCGGGCGTCGGCGACGTCGACGTCGACCGGCGTCGGCGGCGCCGGCAGCTCGCGGCCGACCAGGTCCACCACGGCCGCGTCCCGCTCGACGACCCGCTGGGCGGACCCGGGGCGGGTCGCCGCGACGTACCGGGGGAGGGTCAGCGCGCCGCCGCCCAGGTGCAGCACGTCGAGGGGGCGCCCGGCCGGGGCGGCCAGGTCGACCACCGCGGCCATCCGGCGGACGTACTCGAAGTGCAGGTGACGGGGGTCGGCCACGTCGACGTACGACTGGGCCACACCCCCGGCGAGCAGGATCCGACCGGTCCGGCGGGCCGGGTCGACGACCAGGTCCAGCCGGTCGTCGGCGGCGCTGTCCATGCGCGGCAGGCTAGCCGACGCCCCGCCGCCCGGGCCGGCGCGGACCCGGACGGCGGCCGGGGCCGGCGGACGCCCGCCCACCGGCCCGGACGACGTCGGCTCAGCCGGCGGCCATCCCCGCGCCGGCCTCGTCGATCGCGTCGTCGACCCGGTGCGCCAGTTCGACGTCCGCGGCGGTCACCGCGTCGACCTGCTGGCTGCGTACGGTCAGCACCGCGTTGTCGGGGTCGGGCCGGCCGATCTGCGGCCCGCGACCGGTCTGCGCGCGGAGCAGGTCGAGCCGGTCGAGCACCCGGTCCAGGTTGTCGGGCGGCAGCTCGATGGTGCGCACCAGCGAACGGCGGTCACTGGACCAGTACGGCAGGTCGTCCAGGGCGGCGCGCAGCTCCGCCTCGCTGAGCGGGGCGGTGGCGCTGGACGGCCCCACCAGCCCCCCGCCGACCTCGGCCGGGCCGAGCAGATCGCGCAGCCCGTCCGGCACGTGCAGCGACTCGACCAGGTCACCGTCGTGCGCCGCGAGCGCGGCCAGGGTCGCCTCCGCCTGGTAGCGGGCCTGCTCCGGGGAGCGCCCGCTGAGCCGGCCCACCTCGGCCAGGAAGCCCGGCAGGTCGTGGTGGCGCTCGATGCCGTCGACCGGCACCACGTCGTGCAGCTTCACCGGCACCGCCTCCAGCAGCCGGGCGCGTTCCCCCTCGTCCAGCGCCCAGGCCAGGGCGAGCACGGTGGCCTCGGCGCCCACCTTGGCGGTGCGGAAGTCCACCCCCGCCCGGCGGCTCACCTCGTCGACCAGCTCGCGGTAACCCATCTGGGTCACCTCGCCCGGTCCCGGCTCGGGGCGGGGCCGGTTGGTCGTGGCCACGGCGGTGGCCGGCGGCGCCGGTCCGCCCCGGGTGGGGTCCGGCTTGTGCCGGCCGGCCGGCGGGGGACCGGACCGCTTGCCCCGGTCCAGGCTGGTGAGCTGCTTGGACGCGCTCAGGCTGGTGCCCGCCTCGCTCGGCTGCCGACCCTGCTCGCGGGCCTGGCGGGCCAGGGCCCGGCGGCGCTGGTTGTCGCCCTCCATCTGCTTGCGCATGGTCGACCTCGCTCCCCTGTCGGGTTCACCGTCGCCGCTGGCGTTCCCGTCGGCGCGAGGAAGGTAACGGGGTGAGCCGGCTCGCCGGGTTCATTCCGCCGGGGTGAGGGGCGCTCACCCGACGGGCCCGCACGATCAGGCTTGACCGGAAGTCTTCCGAGCGACACGGAAGGGAAGGTCGTCATGAAGAGGATCGTCGAGATCGTCCCCGCCCGTCCGGGTTGGTACGCCCGCTGGCAGGTCACGCCCGAGCAGACCCGGTGCTATCCGGTCAGCCTGTGGGCGCTGGTCGAGGGG
Organism: Micromonospora coxensis; assembly: GCF_900090295.1. Taxonomy (NCBI): domain Bacteria; kingdom Bacillati; phylum Actinomycetota; class Actinomycetes; order Micromonosporales; family Micromonosporaceae; genus Micromonospora; species Micromonospora coxensis. The sequence continues at coordinate 6,020,204 of NZ_LT607753.1, forward strand.
GCCGACGGATCCGGCCGCGAGGTGGTAGGCGTGGACTGCGCCGGCCAGTGGCCCGGGGCGGACGACAACGAGGCGGGTGGGGAGTTCGTCCGCTACCTGTTCCAGACGCCCGATTCCGGTCGCCCCGAGGACGCCGAGCCACCGACGGCGGCCGAGCTGCGCGAGAGCGGCCCCCGGCTCCAGCCGGTCCCCACCACCTAGACCCTCCTCCCGGCCCCCGGCCCCTGGTCCCAGGGTCGGGGGCCACCCCGGCCCGCGCCGGGGTGGCTCAGCCGGCCTCGCGCGCCTCGTCGCCGATCGCCGGCCGCTCGACGGCCAGCAGTTCGGTGAGACCGGTGCGGTCGAGCAGCTGCTGGAGCTGCGGACCGACCCCGGTGAGGCGGACCGTGCCGGCCCCGGCGAGCACCACGAACGCGCTCAGCCCCGAGGAGTCGCACAGACCGACCCCGGACAGGTCGATCAGCAGGTCGTGGTGGCCGTCCGCGCGGGCCTCGGCGGCGACGGCGACCAGTTCGGGCGCGGTGTCGAAGTCGAGGTCGCCGGTCAGCCGCAGCCGAGCGCGCCCGGCGTCGAGCCGGGTCACCTCGATGGACAACAGCTGAGAGGGCATGAACACATGTTCCCAGCTTCCGGTGTCCGGGAAACGCCCGGGGGGCTCAGGCGGACGCGGCGGGGCGCTCGTACGCCCCGGACTCGCCCCGTTCGCCGGTGAGTGGCCGGGTCAGCAGGCCGGTGACGCCGGTCATGTCGAGGATGGTGTCCAGGAACCGGGGCGTGGAGCGCAGCCGGATGAGGGTGCCGCCGTGCTGGCCCTCACGCCAGGCGTGCACGATGACCGACAGCCCGGTGCTGTCGATGAAGAGCAGGCCGGCGAAGTCGAGCACCAGCACCGGCGGGCGCTGCGCCAGGGCCCGGTCGACCTCGGCGCGCAGCGGGGCGGCGGTGGTGAAGGCGAGATCCCCGCCGACGGAGATGACCGGGGCGTCCGGATCCGATCGATCGACCGACATGGTCAGCGGAGTCGCCTCGGGCTTCCTCCCGTGGGGCACCACACGATCACCTTTCCGCAGGGCTGCCGTCGGGCAGGGGCTTTCCGGGATCGTAACAATCCCCGGGGTGCCCCGCCCGGCACGCGTGGCCGCAGCTCGGCGGCAGCGCGGAGTGGCGGTACCGGGATACCGGCGTAGGGTGGGGCCGAGGAGATTGGAACATACGGACCATTACCGCGGGACCGTGGGTGGCGATACGAGGAGTGGGGCTCAGCTGGTGACTGCTGCCGACGTCAGGGGCGCCGACCCGGGCGACGGACGGCTCTCCACGCCGAGCGACGTCCGGGTCCCGGCGCGGTCCGCCGAGGCCGTCGGGCGGCCCTCGTCGGCGCTGCCGCCGCTGGCCCCCGACCGGGGCCATCCGGAGCCCGACTGGTCCGAGGTGGTCGAGCACTTCCGCGAGGGTCTGATCGTCTGCGACCCCGACGGGGTGGTGTGCCACCTCAGCCCGGTCGCCGAGCGACTGCTGCCCGAGGTGGCCGAGGGCCGGTCGCTGACCGCCGCCGGGGTGCCCGCCCTGCGCTGCGGCGGGGTCGACGAGTTCGCCCACCACGGCCGCCGGCTGCGCATCCGTGCGGTGCCGCTCTCCGGCAACCGCAGCTGCCACTACGTCGAGGACGTCACCGAGAGCGTCACCCGCGCCGACGCGCTGCTGGCCGAGCGGGCCCGCTCGGCCTTCCTCGCCGTGGTCGGCGAGAAGCTCGGCAACCCGCTGCATCCCGATCGCGCCGCCGCCGCGGTGGTCCGACTCACCGTGCCCACGCTGGCCGAGGTCGCCGTGCTGGTGCTGGCCCCCCGCTCCGGGCGGGCCCGCTGGTGGCGGGCGAGCCGGGCCGACGACGAGGCGCCGACGGTGGACAGCGGGGTGCTCTCCACCACCGCGCTGCCCCCGGCGATCGCCGAGGGGCTCTCCGGCGTCGAGCCGCACGCCGTCGACTGGCTGGCCGAGCAGGCGGTGGACGCCGGCTGGCTGCCGGGGCTGACGGCCCGCGACGTCGTCGCCCGGGTGGTGCCGCTGCCCGGCCGGGAGACCCCGGCGGGCGTGCTGCTGGTCGCCCGCCGCTCCACCCGCTGGTACGACGAGGACGACGTCGAGCTGGTGCGGGCCTTCGCGGCCCGGGCCGGCGCGGCGCTGACCACGGCGGTGCTCTACCGGGACCAGGCCGAGGTCGCCGACACGCTCCAGGCGAGCCTGCTGCCGGTCGAGCCGGTCACCGTCGCGGGCGTGCAGTGGGGCACGGCGTACCGGCCGGCGCAGGCGAGCCTGCGCATCGGGGGTGACTTCTACGGCTCGCACCGGCTGCCCGACGGCGGCTCGGTGTTCTTCCTCGGCGACGTCTCCGGCAAGGGGGTCGAGGCGGCGGTCTTCACCGGCCAGCTGCGGCAGTGCCTGCAGGCGTTGCACCGGGTGGAGTCGCATCCCGCCCGGCTGCTCAAACTGCTCAACGACGCGATGCTGGAGACCACCCAGGCGCACGGCCAGGGCCGGTTCGCCACCATGGTGCTCGGGGTGGTCCGGCCCCAGCGCGACGGCGCCCTCACCCTGACCATGGCCGGCGGGGGCCACCTGCCGCCGCTGGTGCTGCGCGCCTCCGGCGAGGTGGAGGCGGTGCCGCTGAGCGGCATGCTGATCGGGGTGGTGCCCGACCCGCGCATCGGCGAGGTGACCGTACGCCTGGAGCCCGGGGAGACCTGCCTGCTCTACAGCGACGGGGTGACCGAGGCGCGTGGCGGCCGGCGCGGCGACGAGCAGTTCGGGCACGAACGGCTGGTCAACGCGGTGACCGGCTGTCACCGGGTGCCGGCGCCGGCGCTCGCCGAGCGGGTCGAGCAGGTGACCTGCGACTGGCTGGCCCACGGCGACCACGACGACATCGCGGTGCTGGCGCTGCGGGCCACCGGCCCGGGTGGGCGTCCGCCGCGACACCTGCACGCCGTGCCGACGGCGGGTGGGCCTGCCGAGCAGAGGGAGACCCGACCGTGACCACCTCGACCACGCAGGCCGACCCGTCCCAGGCGTACGCGCAGTTCCTGGACGCGCTGGCGGAGGCCGACGAGTACGCCGCGATCGAGGTGGCCGGCCGGCTGCTCGACGCGCGGGTGCCGGCCGAGCGGGTGCTGCTCGACCTGGTCGCCCCGGCGCAGGCCGAGGTGGGGGAGCGGTGGGCCCGCAACGAGTGGAGCGTGGCGCAGGAGCACGCCGCCACCCACATCAGCGAGCGGGTGGTGGCGGCGGTGGTCGCGCAGGTCAACCCCCGTCCGACCCGTGGGCGGGTGGTGGTGGCGTGCATGGACGGGGAGTGGCACGCGCTGCCGCCCCGGCTGGTGGCGGAGGTGCTGCGGCTGCGCGGCTGGCAGGTGACCTTCCTGGGGGCGAGTGTGCCCGCCGCGCACCTGGTGTCGTACCTGCACCGGTACGACGCGCACGCGGTGGCGCTGGCCTGCGCGCTGCCGATGCGACTGCCGCACGCGCACCGCATGATCGAGGCGTGCCGCCGCTCCGACGTGCCGGTCGTGGTCGGTGGCCGCGGCTTCGGCGACGACGGCCGGTGGGCCCGCGCCCTGGGGGTGGCCTGGGCGCCGGACGCGCCGACCGCGGCCGACCTGGTGGCCGACGAGCGGGCGTTGCGCCGGGTCCGCCCGGCCGAGCTGCCCCACCTCGCCGACGACGAGTACGCCGGCCTGGTGCGCCGCCGCGGCGAGTTGATCGACTCGGCGCTGGCCGACCTGCGCGAGCGGGTGCCCGCGGTCGTGCACTACACCCCGGCCCAGCTCGACTCGACGGTCAGCGACCTGGGCTACATCGTGGACTTCCTCGCCGCCGCCCTGTACGTCGACGACGACTCTCTCTTCACCGACTTCGTCGACTGGCTCGCGCAGATCCTCTCCAGTCGCGGCGTGCCGGCCGGGGCGGTGGGGCTGACCCTGGGGCACTACCATCGGCTGCTGCGGGACTTCCCACGCGCCGGGCGGTTCCTGGCGCTCGGGGAGGCCCGGGTCGCCGCGCTGCGCGACACCGCCCGGGGCTGACCCGGCGGTACCGTGGTGGAATGGTCCGCTGCGTATACTTGCTCTACTGCAAGGGTTCGCCTGCGGTGTGAGCGAGAGGGACGACATTGACCTTCGCGGTCACCCACAGCCCGCGCGACGGTGGCGGGGTCTGCCTGCGGCTCGTCGGTGAGCTGGACGTGAGCACGGCGGGCGAGCTGAACGAGGCGATCGACCGGCTGGCCGCCGAGGGTGAACGTCACCTGCTGCTCGACCTCACCGACCTGACCTTCTGCGACTCCACCGGCATCGCGGCGTTCGTCCGTGGCGACAATCGCGCGTCCGCCGACGGCGGGTGGTTGCGGGTGATCGGCGCGACCGGCCGGGTGGACCGGGTGCTCCAGGTCACCGGCCTGGCGGACGTGCTGCGATACGGACCGGACACGGTGGACCCCGCGTCGCGATCCGGCCGGTGATCGGTTAGATTCCCGCGAGCGGGTGACCGAGACCGTTGTCCCCCGTCCGCCGACACGAGACAGGTACATCCCCATGGGCCCAGGTGCCGCGAATCCCGTCCGTATCCTCGTCGTCGACGACGACCCGGGGGACGTCCTGATGATCGAGGAAGCCCTGGCGGACTCCGAGATCGACAAGGTCATCGACGTGGTCAACGACGGCCAGGAGGCGATGGAGTTCCTGCGTCGGGAGGGTCGGCACACCGAGGCCCGGCGGCCGGACGTGATCCTGCTGGACCTGAACATGCCCCGGATGGACGGGCGGCAGGTGCTCGGCGAGGTCAAGCAGGACGCGGATCTGCGGACCATCCCGATCGTGGTGCTCACCACCTCCAACGCGGACAACGACATCGTCGGCAGCTACACGCTGCAGGCCAACGCGTACGTGACGAAGCCGATCGACCTGGACGACTTCAACGACGTGGTGCGCCGCATCGACGAGTTCTTCGGCCGCGTGGTCGTGCTGCCCAAGCGCTCCTGAACGACCGCGCCCCGGCGCGCCCTCAGTTGCTGAACATTTTTCCCGAACCCCTCCGGTGGCTGCCGGCAGCCGCCAGGATCGAACTGGGGAAAGACGTACCAGCTTCCTGGGGGGCGACAGTATGAGGTTCTCCGTCGTTGAGACCGGCTACGACCAGCGGCAGGTGGATTCCTGCCTGGATGAGCTCGGGATCCGGTTGACCCGCCTGGCGGCGCGCGCCGAGGTGGCCGCCGGCGCGGGCCGGGAGTGGGACCAGATCCGGCAGGAGGCGGCGCTGCTGCGCGGGCTGGTCGACCGCCAGGGCGTGCCCACCGACGGCGGCGCGGTGGCGGCGCGCCGGGACGCGTCGGCCGTCGAGCGGGAGGCCGCCGAGATCCTGGCGCAGGCCCGCAGCGAGCTGGACGCGGCGCGCGAGGAGGCCCGGCAGGTCCGGGAACGGGTGTACGCCGAGGCGATGCAGGCCCGGCGTGAGTTCGAGGCGGCCCTGCACGAGCGGCGTCGCCGGGAGGCCCAGGTGGACCGGATCCTCGCCGGGCTGCCCGGCGAGGCGGTGCCGGCGGACACGCCCACCGCTGCGGCGTCCACGGGCGGGGTGCCGGCGACCCGGGTCGCCACCGGCACCACGGAGGTGTCGGTCGAGCGGCCGGAGCCCGGCACCCGGGTGGCCTGAGGTCAGGTCAGCGCCGCCACCACCGTGCCGGCCCGCTGCTCGTGCTTGGCGTACGCGTCGGGGAAGGCGGAGATCTGCACCGCCTGGGCCGCGGCGGTGACGCTCATGTCCTGCCACCCGGGCACCTCGAGCAGCGCCGTGTAGAACGCCCGGGCGGCGTACGCCGGGCGCATCAGCTGGGCCACCGTGCCCCAGCCGCTGCTGGGGCGCTGCTGGAACAGCCCGACGGAGTCGTGGTCGGAGCCGCTGCCCTGGTGCGGGTGGTCGAACGACTCGGGCAGCACGTCGCTGGCCAGGTTGTGCAGGTTGCTCTCCTGCATGGCGGTGGCGATCGCGACGACCAGTCCGCGCCGGGGCACACCCATCCCGACGCCCACGTCGACGATCACCTTGGCGTTGTCCATCTGCGCCTGGGTCAGGCCGGCGACGGGGCGGGGCCGTGCCGGTCGGGCCGGCTTCGGCTTCGGCTTCGGCTTGCGGGTGGCGGCCGGACTGGGCGTGGCGGCGGGGACCGGGGTGACCGGGACGGCGAGCGGGGACGCGCCACGGTCCAGGGAGCGGGAGGCCCGCTCGTCGGCCGCGGCGCGTTCGGCCAGCACCTCCCGCAGCGGCGGGGTCTGCTCGCTCTGCTGCGTCCCGGCGAACGCCGCCAGGCCGAGGCAGCAGGTCACCCCGCCGGCGAGGACGACCCGGGCGGGTGTGGACGCCAGCAGTGCGCGGGCGCCGCGCCGGGGCGGCTCCGGGGCCCGGTGGCGGCCGATCCTCCGTTCGCCCGAGGGGGCACCGGCTGGACGGGCAGCCCGGTGGGCCGCGGTCGACTGCTGCTCAGGGGAGTGATCGGCAGGCACCCGCCGAGGCTAGAGAGCCGCACGGCCCGTGCCATCGGGGTGATTAGTGGCATGCGCCACAATTGGCCATGATCGGCAGGGGCAATTGGTCCGTCACGCTGACGAACTGCATGAGCCTGGCAAATCCTTCTTGTCTGCCATGTCGTCCCTGCCCGGATCAATCCGGCGGGTGCCGACCGGCACGGCACCGGGCCGGCGCCTCCTCCGTTCGGCCGACGGGCAGGAGCCGTGCCACCGACCCCCGAGCCGGTCGGGTGGCGGAGTCTCCGACGGCCGTCGACGGCCGTCGGTACGATGCGGACGGTGACCAGTGTCATGATCGACGAGCCGGCCGCAGCCGCCCCGGCCCGCGCCGCCGACCGGCGCGGACTCCTCGTCGTCCTGCTCGCGGTGCTGCTGGCGGCGGTGCTCGCCGGGCACCGCGCGGTGCCGAACGTGCACGGCTTCGGCAGCCTGCTCGACAGCGTCGCTCCGCTGCTGGGCCTCGCGGTGCCGGCGCTGGCCCTCGCCGCGCTGCTGCGCCGGTCCCGGCGGGCGCTGCTCGCGGTGGCCCTTCCGGCCGTGGTGTGGGCGCTCGCGCACGGCGGCGCGTGGTTGCCGCCGTCCGCCGGGTCCGGGCCGACCGGGATCCGGGTGGCCAGCCAGAACCTGCGGGCCGGCAACCCCGATCCGGCCGCGACCGTGGCCCCGCTGGCCCGCTCCGGCGCCGACCTGCTCGCGTTGCAGGAGGTCGACGACGGCGACCGCCTCGCCGCACTGCGCGAGCGCTACCCGCACCGGGCGGAGGTCTCCACGGTGGCCCTCTGGAGCCGGTACCCGATCGCCGACGCGACCGGGGTCGACACCGGGCTGGGCTGGACCCGGGGGCTGCGCGCGGTCGTCGCCACGCCGGACGGGGAACTGGTGGTCTACGTGGTCCACCTCGGATCGGCGCGGGCCGGCGACACCGCGACCCGGGACGAGACGGTTCGGGCGCTGGCCCGCGCGGTCCGCGCCGAGCGCGCCCCGCGCCTGCTGGTGCTCGGCGACCTCAACACGGCCAGCACCGACCGGGTCTTCCGCCCGCTGACCCGGCTGCTGGACGACGCCCACGCCCAGGCGGGGCAGGGCTTCGGCTTCACCTGGCCGGCGGCGGTGCCGATGACCCGCCCCGACCACGTGCTCTACCGGGGGCTCACCCCGACCGCCGCCGGAGTGGCCCGTACCCCGGGCACCGACCACCGTGCGGTGACCGCCGGATTCCGCTGGTGACGCTCAGCGGCGCGCGCCGTCGGCGGGCGTGACGGTCAACCGGTGCCGGGTGGCGTCGCCGCTGGAGAAGGGCCAGATGCGGTCGGCGTACTCGACCAGGTCGGCCAGCTGCTCGCGGCTCAGCCCGGCCGACGAGATCGACGCGTGCACGTCCGCCCGGTAGCGGCCGTCGTCGTCGCGGCCCAGCCTCGCCTCGGCGGTGACCTGGACGGTGTGCGCCTCGTCGGTGATCTCCCCGGCCGCCTCCACCGCCGCGTGGTGCAGGCAGGAGGCGAACGCCGCGGCCAGCAGTTGTTCGGGCGTCAGGCCCGTGCAGTGCGGCGCGAGCGGCGACGCCAGCGCGCTGGACAGGCCACCGTCGTCGGTGCGTACATGACCACCCGAGGCGGTGGCCGTGGCCTCGTGCAGCCAGGAACTCGGATCCGGCATCACGTTCCTCCCGTCACTCACCGGCCGGGGTTCCCGGCCTCGATCGGGTGAAACGCGGTGCGGGGCACCGCCGCCGCGCCGGTCGTGGTGTCAGGCCGGGCCGGCGCGCGACCAGTCGTCGAGGGCGACCGCCTCCGTCGCCTCGGTCGCCGCCCGCTGGGTCCACGGCGAGATCGGGGTGGTGCGGGGCCGGGGCACGGACGCCAGCATCGGCACGTACACCCGGGCGTCCACCGCCTCGGCCAGCAGCAGCGCGGCCATCAGGCTGGTGGGACGGCTCATCGGATCGTCGGCGAGGCAGCGCCGGCACAGGTCGGCCACCTCCGCCGGCAGCCCGTCGATCGGCGGCAACGGCTCCGGCGCCACCATCCGGCGGGCCCCGACCAGTTGGGTGGCCGTGGTCCCCGCCGCGTACGGCAGCCGTCCGGTGAGGCAGTAGTAGAGCAGGACGCCGAGGGCGTACATGTCGGCGGCCGGGGTGGCCGGATGCCGGTCGAACTGCTCCGGGGCCAGGTACGCCGGCGTCCCCAGCACCATCCCGTCGGGGCAGTCGTCCGCCGCGCCGGCCGGCGTGGCGATGCCGAAGTCGAGGACCTTCACCCCGGACGGGGTGAGCATGACGTTGGCCGGCTTGACGTCGCGGTGCACGATGCCGTGCGCGTGCGCGGCGGCCAGCGCCGCGGCGACCTCGGCGCAGACCCGGACCGCGATCCGCCAGTCCAGCGGCCCGGCGTGCAGGTGCGCGGCGAGCGTCTCGCCCTCGGCCAGCTCCATCACGATGTACGGCGCCTCCTGCCCGGGCGCGCCGGTGGAGGTGCCGAAGTCGTGCACGCTGGCGACGTTGGGGTGGACCAGGCGGGCCGCGGAGCGAGCCTCGGCCCGGATGCGCTCCACCGTGCTCTGCTCGCCCTGCCGTCCGGGCGACATCAGCTTCACCGCCACCGGCCGGTCCAGCACCAGGTCGTGGGCACGCCACACCTCGGACATGCCGCCCACGCCGATGCGCTGTTCGAGCTGGTACCGCCCGGCCAGCGTCCTCATCGACCCGCTCCTGTCTGCTTCGTGCCGTACCGCCCGAGTGCGCCGTGGCGCTCCGGAGCCGGTACCCATGGCCGGAGCTGGGCAAACCCGGACCGGTCGGGTCGGCGGAGCGGGCTCGCGGGCCGTCGCCGGTGCGGTAGCTTGCCAGCCAGAGCGCCCGGCGGACCGGCCGGGACGGGGGTACGGGAGGGGGCGGCATGGACGAGGTGCCCGTGCGCTTCGTCGGCGGGCCGGCCCACGGCCTGCGGCGCGAACTGCCCGCCGATCCCGACGGCGCGCCGCCCGATCGGTGGGTCATGCGGCATCCCGGCGGCGACCCGTCGCCGGCCGGCGGCGGAGCGGACCACCTCTACGCCCGGGAGCGGCGCGACGGCGCCGGGGTGTGGACGATGCGGTTCGTGCACACCTACCCGGTCGGTGCCGGGGAGTAGCCGGGTCGGCCTCCGGTGGTCTCCAGGATGACCGAGGCGACCAGCTCGGGGTCGTCGTGCATCGGCACGTGGCCGCAGTCGACGAGGTCCAGGTGGCGGGCGTCGGGCAGCCGGGAGCGGGCCAGGGCGGCCTGCCGGTGCGGCAGGATCCGGTCCCGGGTGCCCCAGGCCACGGTCACCGGGACGGTCGGGACGCCGGCGAAGGTGTAGCGCCGGCCGGCGCGGGCCACCGCCCGGAAGGCGCGGGCGTCGCGCAGCGCCCAGGTGTCGGCGATGGCCACCTCCACGGCGAGCCGTTCCGGCCGCGCGACGATCATGCCGAAGGCCAGTGACCGCAGCGGCCCCGAGGCCAGCACCGACCGGACGACGGGCGCGGGCATCCGGGCCGCCGCCCGGTGCAGGCCGAGCACGGCGAGGGCGCGGCGCAGCTCGCGGGGGGTGCAGAAGCCGGCGGGGGAGAGTGCGGTGGCCGACGCGGCGTGCCCGGCGGCGGCCAGCTCCAGGGCGATCGCGCCGCCGAGGCTGTTGCCGGCCACGTGCGGCCGGTCCAGGCCGAGCGCCGCGCAGAACGCGGCCACCCCGGCCACCACGCCGGCCATGTCCCGGGGCAGGCCGCCGGCGGGCACCGGGGACCGGCCGAAGCCGGGCAGGTCCAGGGCGAGCACGTCGTGCCGGGCGGCGAGCAGGTCCAGCACCGGCAGCCAGGCGGCCCAGTGGTGCCCGATGCCGTGCAGCAGCACCAGCGGGGGACCGGAGCCGCGCCGTTCGAAGGCGATCCGCGGCACAGCGGGGGAGTCATCACCATCTATGCCCACGGCCGGAAGTTACCACCGGGTAGGAGTTTGCGGAAGGGTCCGGTGCCGTGGGCCGTAACCGGGCCGGCGCGGAAGTCGTCCCGGTGGCGGGGTGGGCCGGTACGGTCGAGCCGGGCCCGGGCGCGCACAGCGGGCGCACAGCCGGGGCACAGGTCCACGTCAGAGCGGCGGCCCACGATGGGAGCATGGTGATGAACGGGCAGGTGGCCCCGCAGCACGTCGAGCTGCGCCGCCCCGACGGCGAGCCGGTGCGGGTGCTGGTGGTCGACGACGAACCGACGCTGACCGACCTGCTCGCCATGGCCCTGCGCTACGAGGGCTGGCAGGTCCGCAGCGCCGGCGACGGCACCGCCGCGCTGCACGTCGCCCGGCAGTTCCGGCCCGACGTGGTGGTGCTCGACGTGATGCTGCCCGACCTCGACGGCTTCCAGGTGCTGCGCCGGTTGCGGGAGCAGTCCCCGAGCGTGCCGGTGCTCTTCCTGACCGCCCGGGACGCGGTGGAGGAGCGCGTCGCCGGGCTCACCGTGGGCGGCGACGACTACGTCACCAAGCCGTTCAGCCTGGAGGAGGTCATCGCCCGGCTGCGCGCCCTGCTGCGTCGCTCCGGCTTCGCGGTGGCCACCCGCCAGGAGGCCGTGCTCACCGTCGGTGACCTCCACCTCGACGAGGACAGCCACGAGGTGCGCCGCGGCGACGACCTGATCACCCTCACCGCCACCGAGTTCGAGCTGCTGCGCTACCTGATGCGCAACCCGCGCCGGGTGCTGAGCAAGGCGCAGATCCTCGACCGGGTCTGGAACTACGACTTCGGCGGCCAGGCCAACGTCGTCGAGCTCTACATCTCGTACCTGCGGAAGAAGATCGACGCCGGGCGGCCCCCGATGATCCACACGCTGCGCGGGGCGGGATATGTCCTCAGACCCGCCGACTGACCGGGGCCTCCGCCCGCGCCGCTGGCCGGCCGGCTGGTCGCTGCGCCGCCGGCTGGTGCTCGCCGTGGTCGCGCTGCTCGCCCTGGTCGGGGTCAGCATCGGCGGGCTCACCACGCTCGCCCTGCGGCACTTCCTGATCAACCAGGTGGACCACCAGCTCACCCTCGGCGACCGCCGGCACGGCGACGACTTCCCGCCCTGGTTCCGCCAGAGCGGCGACCTGCCGTGGCCGGGTGGTGCCGAGCCGCCGGCCCCGGAGCCGCCGCGCGGCTTCCCGCCCGGCTCGATCGCGGCCCGCACCCGCGACGGCGTCGTGATCGCCCGCACCCGCGTCGAGACCGGCGGCCTGGAGCAGGTGCCGACCGCCGACGCGGCCCCGCTCGCCACGATGCCCACGGACGGGCACCCCCACACCGTCGAACTCGGCGGGCGGGGCCACTACCGGGCGGTGGCCCGGCAGACCCAGGACGGCAACGTGCTGGCCGTGGCGATCCCGCTCTCCGGGGTGTCGGACACCGTCATGTGGATGGTCGTCGCCCAGGCCGGTGTGGTGACCGCCGGACTGCTGGTGGCCGGCAGCATCGGGGCGCTGATCGTCCGGGCCACGCTGCGTCCGCTCGACCGGGTCGCCGCCACCGCCGCCCGGGTCGCCGAGCTGCCGCTGGACCGGGGGGAGGTCGCCCTCTCCGTCCGGGTGCCCGCCGCCGACACCGACCCCCGCACCGAGGTCGGGCAGGTGGGGGCGGCGCTCAACCGGATGTTGGGCCACGTCGCCGGCGCGCTCGCCGCCCGGCAGGCCAGCGAGACCCGGGTACGCCAGTTCGTCGCCGACGCCAGCCACGAGCTGCGCACCCCGCTGGCCGCCATCCGCGGGTACGCCGAGGTGGCCCGGCGCGGTCGGGACCAGGTGCCGCCCGACGTGGCGTACGCCCTGCTGCGGGTGGAGTCGGCCAGCACCCGGATGACGGCGCTCGTCGACGACCTGCTGCTGCTCGCCCGGCTCGACTCGGGCCGGCCGCTGGCGGTGGAGCCGGTCGACCTGAGCGCGTTGATCGTCGACGCGGTCAGCGACGCGCACGTCGCCGGTCCGGAGCACCGCTGGCGGCTCGACCTGCCCGACGAGGCGCTGGAGGTGCCCGGCGACGGCGTCCGGCTGCACCAGGTGGTGGCGAACCTGCTGGCGAACGCGCGGGTGCACACGCCGCCCGGCAGCACGGTCACCACCCGACTGGCCCGGGTGGGCGACGGCGTGCAGATCAGCGTCGCCGACGACGGGCCGGGCATCCCGCCGCCGTTGCAGGGCGAGGTCTTCGAACGCTTCGCCCGGGGCGACAGCTCCCGCTCCCGCGAGCACGGCAGCACCGGTCTGGGGCTGGCGATCGTGGCGGCGGTGGTGGAGGCGCACCACGGGAGCGTCGAGGTGGAGAGCCGACCGGGGCACACCGTCTTCACGGTCCGGCTGCCCGGCGCGGCTCCGCCCTGACCCCTGCGCCGCCGGTGCGCCGTCGTACCGCCGTGGCAGGGTGGTGGCGTGTACCGGGAACGTCGGGCCGGCCGGATCGCCGGGGCCGTGGTGTGGACCGGCCGGACCGACCCGGGCGCGCCGCCGACCCGGGTACTGCCGGACGGCTGCCTGGACCTGCTCTGGTCCAGCCGCTCCGGGCTGCTGGTGGCGGGGCCGGACCGGACGGCCCACCTGTCCCGTTCGGTGGCCGGGGAGCGGTGGCTGGGCCTGCGCCTGCCGCCGGGCACCGGTCCGGCGGTCCTCGGCGTCCCCGCCGACGTGCTGCGGGACCGCCGGGTGCCGCTCGACGCGCTCTGGGGCCGGGCGGCGGACGAGGTCGCCGAGCGGCTCGGCGACCGGCCGAGCGCCGCCGCGCTGGAGGCGGTGGCCGTCGACCGGCTGGTCGCCGCCGGTGGGCCGGATCCGCTGGGCGCCCGGATCGCCGCCTCGCTCGCCGCCGGGGCGAGCGTCACCGCGACCGCCGCCGAGGTCGGCCTCGGCCCGCGTGCCCTGCACCGGCGCAGCCAGGCCCTCTTCGGGTACGGCCCGAAGACCCTCGCCCGGATCCTGCGGATGCGCCGGGCGCTGGCGCTGGCCCGCACCGGCGTCGGGTGGGCCGAGGTGGCCGCCCGCAGCGGGTACGCCGACCAGGCCCACCTCACCCGCGACGTGCGCGAGCTGGCCGGCGTCCCACCCACCCGGCTGCTGCCCGGCTGATCCCGAACGCCGGTGGACCGGCCGGGCGGCACGCCGTCCGGCCCGCCCGCGCCAGCGTCGTCGCCCGTCGCGCCAGCGCCGCTGCCCGTCGTGCCAGCGCCCGCGCCCGCGCCGCTGCCCGTCGCGCCAGCGCCCGTGCCAGCGCCGCCGCCCACCGCGCCCGTGCCAGCGCCGCCGCTCGCCGCGTCCGCGCCGCCGCCCCGGGGGCGGTGTCGGGTGTCCGGGGGCGGGTCGGGTGGGCGCGGGAGCCCGTGGGCTCAGTCGGCGGCCGGCGCGGGCAGCGGGGCGTAGAGGTCGACGCCGTTGCCGTCCGGGTCGTGCAGCACCGCGTACCGCTGGCCCCAGTCCGCGTCCCACGGCGGCAGCTCGCCGTGGAAGCCGGCCGCGGTCAGCGCCGTCCAGCACCGGTCGACCTCCGCCGGGTGGGCGCACCGGAAGGCGAGGCTGATCCGAGGGCTGCCGGTCGGCGGCGTCCAGCCGGGGCCCAGGTCGCGGATGCTGTCGACGGTGTCCCAGCCCAGCCGGATGCCGCCGGGCAGGGTCACCTCCACGTGCGACCGGGTGTCCGATCCGGACGGCAGGTCCAGTCCGAGCCGGCGGTAGAAGTCGAGGCTGCGGGCCATGTCGGCGACGACCAGGCCGAGGTAGTCCATGCGAGGTGTCATGCCGCCGAGGCTAGGCCGGCGGCACGGCGGGGTCTTGAACGAAACGGACGCACGGTCGCCGGTGTGGCCCCGCGCGAGCCGCCGACCGCGTACGGTGTCAAGGAACAAGTCCGGCGTAAACGGCTTAAATGCCGCAGATGGGCGTGCCCGGCGCCGGGTGACGACGGCGAGGGAAGGGAGCGGTCGGTGAACCACCTGGCCTACCTGGACGCGGGGTCCGGCAGTCTGATCGTGCAGGCGGTGGTCGGCGGGGTCGCGGGAGCGGCCGTCGCCGCCAAGCTCTACTGGCGACGGCTGGTCGACCGCTTCCGCCGCCAGCCCACCGACCGAGGCTGACCGCTCGCCGATGACCAGCTCCGACACCCGGATCCGGGTCGAACCCGGCTCCTTCCGCGACCCGGCCAACCGGGTCTTCCACGCCGGCGACCAGGTGCTGCGCGGCCTCGGCCCGCAGGCCGCCCGCGACTGGCAGGCCCTGGCGGCCAGCGACTTCTTCACCGCGCTGCTCGCCGAGGGCAAGGTCTGCGGCACCGAGCCGGTCGACGCGGCCGTGCTGCCCGGCTGGACCGCCGTGCTGCGCCACGAGCGCATCCCGTTCGTCTCGCACCCGTACGAGTGGTCGTTCGGCATGCTGCGCGACGCGGCGCTGCTGCACCTGGAGATCCTGCGCCGCGCGCTGCCCGCCGGGTTCACCACCAAGGACGGCTCGGCGTACAACCTGCAGTGGCGGGGCGTGCGGCCGGTCTTCATCGACGTCGGCTCCTTCGCGCCGCTGACCGACGGCGAGCCCTGGGCCGGCTACCGGCAGTTCTGCCAGACGCTGCTCTACCCGCTGCTGTTGCAGGCCCACCTCGGCGTGGACTTCCAGCCCTGGCTGCGCGCCCGGGTCGACGGCGTCGAGCCCGACCAGATGCGCCGGCTCTTCCGGGGCGCCCGGCGGCTGCTGCCCGGCGTGCTCACCCACGTGCACCTGCACGGCGCCATGCAGGAGCGCCACGCCCGGTCGAGCACCACCGACGTGCGGGCCCAACTCCGCGCCGCCGGCTACTCCCGGGACCTGGCCCTGGCCACCGTACGCGGGATCGAGAAGCTGGTCCGCCGGCTGGAGCGGCGCGACGAGCCCAGCCACTGGGTCGACTACCAGCGCACCTGCAGCTACACCGCGCAGGACCGGGCGGAGAAGGAGCACTTCGTCACCACGGCCGTCACCGCCGCCGGTCGGCCCGGCCTGGTCCTCGACCTCGGCGCCAACGACGGCCGGTACGCCCGGATCGCCGCCCGGCACGCCGCCACGGTGGTCGCCGTCGAGCAGGACCCCGCCGTGGTCGACGCCCTCTACCGGGCGCTGCGCGCCGAGGGCGAGCAGCGGATCCTGCCGCTGGTGATGGACCTTGCCGACCCGTCGCCCGGCGGCGGCTGGCGCGGCGTCGAGCGGGCCGCGTTCGCCGACCGGGCCCGGGCCGACGTGGTGCTCGCCCTCGCCGTGGTGCACCACCTGGCCATCGGCCGCAACGTGCCGCTGGCCCAGGTCCTCGACCAGTTGGTCGCCCATGTCCGCCCCGGCGGGCGGCTGGTGGTGGAGTTCGTCCACCCCGAGGACGTCATGGCCCGCCGGCTGCTGGCCAACAAACCCGACGGGCTCTTCCCCGACTACCGCCGCGACGAGTTCGAGCGCCTGCTCGCGGCCCGCTGCCGCGTCGAGCGGCACCGGGAACTGCCCTCGGGCACCCGCACGCTCTACCAGGTGGTGGTGGGTGGCTGAGCGCGCCCTCGCGACCGCGGCGCCACCGCGTACGGCCGGCCCGTCGCCGGACCCGGACGACCCGGGTGGGCGGCGGGCCGAGCTGCGCCGGCTGCTGGAGGTGACCGCCCTGGTCGGGCTGACGGTCACCCAGCCGCTGCTGGACGTGCTCGGGCGCAGCCCGGACTTCTTCCTGTTCCACCGGGCCGAACCCCGGGACGTGCTGCTGCTGGTGGCGCTGGTGACGGTCCTGCCCACCGTCGCGCTCGGCGCGCTCGGCCTGGCCACCCGGCTGGCCGGCGTCCGGGCCCGGGGCCTGGCGCACACCGTCGTGGTGGGGCTGCTGCTGGCCGCGCTCGCCGTGCAGGCCGGCCGGCACGCCACCGGGCTGCGGGGCGTGCCGCTGCTGCTGGTCGCCGGGGTGCTCGGCGTCGCCGGGGCGGCGGCGCACCGGCGGTGGCGCGCGCCGGGACGGGTGCTGCGGGTCGCCGCGGCCGGCCCGCCGGTCTTCGTGGCGCTGTTCCTGTTCGCCTCGCCGGCCTCGGCGGTGGTGCTGCCCCGGGCGCACGGCGGCGCCGCCGGGGTGGCCGGGCCGGGGGAGCACCCGCCGGTGGTCATGATCGTCCTGGACGAGCTGCCGCTGGTCTCCCTGCTCGGCCCGGACGGCCGGATCGACGCCACCCGCTACCCGCACTTCGCCGAGCTGGCGGCCGGGTCCACCTGGTACCGCAACGCCACCGGGGTCAGCGGCTGGACGCCGTACGCGCTGCCGGCCATGCTCACCGGCCGGTACCCGGCGCAGCCGTTCGCCCCGCACTACTCGCAGTACCCGGACAACCTGTTCACCGCCCTCGGCGGCCTGTACGACGTCCGCGCCGAGGAGAGCATCACCCGGCTCTGCCCGCCGAGCCGCTGCGAGCAGCCGTCGAGCCCCCAGCAGGGTCTCGGGGTGCTGGTGCGCGAGAGCGGGCGGCTGCTGCGGCAGATCGTCGCGCCGGTGGACAGCCGGGTCGACCCGCAGGAGTCGTACCGGGAGCGGACCGCGGCCGAGGTCGGCCTGGACGACGCCGAACCGGTCCCGGACGACCCGAAGTTCCGCTGGGACAGCCTCGACGACAACCAGCCCGCCCGGTTCACCAGCTTCCTGGCCGGCCTGCGCCCCACCGACCGGCCCACCCTGCACTTCCTGCACCTGCTGATGCCGCACGCGCCCTGGGCGTACCTGCCGTCCGGGGCGCGCTACACCGCCCCGGAGGACCTGCCCAACGACGGCGCCGGCTGGGTCGAGCTGGCCCGGGCCCGGCACCTGGCCCAGTTGCGCTACACCGACCGGCTGGTCGGCGAGACCCTGCGCACCCTGCGCGCCACCGGCCTGTACGACCGGGCGCTGCTGGTGCTCACCGCCGACCACGGGGTCAGCTTCCAGCGGGACTGGCAGGGCCGCGGGCTGGACGCGATCAACCACGCCGCCGGTGAGGTGGCCTGGGTGCCCACCTTCGTCAAGACGCCCCGCCAGCGCGCCGGCCGGATCGACGACCGCAACTGGGAGCACGTCGACCTGCTGCCGACCATCGCCGACGAGGTGCACGTACGGATCCCGTGGCAGGTCGACGGCCGCTCGGCCCGGCAGACCCCGCGCCCGCGCGCCGAGAAGGTCTTCTACGACCGGCCGGGACAGCCGTTGACCCTGCGCGGCGCGGTGCCGACCCGACCCCCGGACCCGCCGGCGCACCCGCTGGTCGGCACCACCGTCGGCGACGCGCCCGCCGGGGGGCGGGCCCGGGTGGCGAACCTGGCCGCGTTCCGGTCCGTCGACCCGGCCGCCGGCGAGCTGCCGGCGCTGGTCTGGGGGACGGTGCCCGACGAGGTGCCCGACGGCACGCTGCTGGCGGTCGCGGTCAACGGCACGGTCGCCACGGTGGTGCCCGTGGTGTCCCGGGACGCGGGGGGCCGCCGCTTCGCCGCCCTCGTCGGCGACGACCATTTGTTCCGGGCCGGCGTCAACCGGCTCGACCTCTACCGGGTCGCCTCCGACGGTGGCCTGCGCCGGCTGACGCTCAGCTGAGCCTTTCGTCCCCGACGCCCGTCATCGTCGGGTTCGCCCTCGCTGACCAGGGTTTCCGAGCCGCCGGGTCGGGAATCGGGTGACGCATACCTCACCGCCGAACCACGACGGGCAGTGTCCCAGGGTCCGCGAATACGGTAGAAGCGAAGGCAATTCAACGAAGATTCGCCGGCGAAGCGAGGAACCACATGACGGAAGTCAAGCTCGATCACCCCGGTGGGCAGCTCTCGATGCCGGTACAGGCCGCGGTCGAGGGCCCCGCCGGCATCGGAGTGACCAAGCTGCTGAAGGAAACCGGGATGACGACGTACGACCCCGGTTTCGTCAACACCGCGTCCTGCTCGTCCGCGATCACCTACATCGACGGTGACGCGGGCATCCTGCGGTACCGCGGCTACCCGATCGAGCAGCTGGCCGAGAAGAGCTCCTTCCTGGAGGTCTCCTACCTGCTGATCTACGGCGAGCTGCCGACCCAGCAGCAGCTCACCGAGTTCAGCGACCGGATCCGCCGGCACTCGCTGCTGCACGAGGAGATGCGTCGCTTCTTCGACGGCTTCCCCCGCGACGCGCACCCGATGGCCGTGCTCTCCTCGGCCGTCAGCGCCATCTCCACCTTCTACCAGGACAGCCTGGACCCGTTCGACTCCGAGCACGTGGAGATGTCCACGATCCGGCTGATGGCGAAGGTCCCCACCATCGCCTCGTACGCGTACAAGAAGTCGATCGGCCAGCCGCTGCTGTACCCGGACAACTCGCTGGGCTACGTGGAGAACTTCCTGCGGATGACGTTCGGCGTGCCGGCGGAGCCGTACGAGGTCGACCCGGTGATGGCGCGCGTGCTGGACATGCTCTTCGTGCTGCACGCCGACCACGAGCAGAACTGCTCGACCTCCACGGTCCGGCTGGTCGGCTCCAGCAACGCCAACCTCTTCGCCTCGGTCTCGGCCGGCGTCAACGCCCTGTTCGGCCCGCTGCACGGTGGCGCCAACCAGGCCGTGCTGGAGATGCTGGAGAAGATCCAGGCCGAGGGGGGCGACGTCCGGTCCTTCGTCCGCAAGGTCAAGGACAAGCAGGACGGCGTGAAGCTGATGGGCTTCGGCCACCGGGTCTACAAGAACTACGACCCGCGCGCCGCCATCGTGAAGAAGGCCGCCCAGGACGTGCTCGGCCGGATGGCCAAGCCGGACCCGATGCTGGACATCGCCATGCAGCTGGAGGAGATCGCGCTCGCCGACGACTTCTTCGTCTCCCGCCGGCTGTACCCGAACGTGGACTTCTACACCGGCCTGATCTACAAGGCCATGGGCTTCCCGACGAAGATGTTCACGGTCCTGTTCGCGCTGGGCCGGCTCCCCGGCTGGATCGCCCAGTGGCGCGAGATGATCAACGACCCGGAGACCAAGATCGGCCGCCCGCGGCAGATCTACACCGGCTCCGCCGAGCGCGACTACACCGCCCTCACCGACCGCTGACGGCGCATCCCGAACGGTGAAGGCCGCCGATCCCTACCGGGGCCGGCGGCCTTCACCGTTCGCCGGGCCGTCCACGTCCCCTGCGCACACGGTTCGCGGCGTGTCGCGGTGTCCTCGGCCGAGAACACCGCGACACGCCGCGAACGGCGCGGCGAGGGTCAGCGAAGGCCGGCGGCGACCAGTAGGTTGCCGTGCGGGGTGGGGGTGGGGATCCGACCGAGGGTCATGCGCAGTTCGGCGCGTTCGGTGGTGAACGCGGCGTCGCCGGTGATCGCGGTGGCGTACGTGGTCGCGGTGGCGTGCGCGATGGCCGTCCAGCCGTACTGCTCGTGGACCATGGCGCGGGCCCGGCGGGCGAGCAGGCGGGCCCGCTCGCGGTCGGACAGCAGGGCGTCGACGGCCTCGGTGAGCCCGTCCGGGTCCTGCGGGGCGAAGGTCATCCCGGTGACGCCCGGCTCCACGATCTCGGCCAGGCCACCGGTCCGGGCCACCGCGAGCGGCGCGCCGGCCGCCGCGCCCTCCAGGGCGACCATGCCGAACGGCTCGTAGATGCTCGGCACCGCGAAGCAGTCCGAGGCGGCCATCACCGCGGGCAGGTCGGTGCCGCCGAGGAAGCCCGGCATGCTGACCGTGGCGCCCAGCCCGAGCCGGTGCACCTCCGCCTCCAGGGCCGACTTGTACGGGCCGTCGCCGACGATCACCGCGCGCAGCCCGGGGTGCCGCTCCCGCAGCCGGGGCAGGCCGGCGAGCAGGTGCTGCACGCCCTTCTCGTAGACCAGCCGGCCGGCGAAGGTGACCAGCGGGCCGTCCCCGGCGAACCGGGCCCGGGCCGAGGCGACCGCCGACGTGGGCACCCGCCAACGGTGCGGCTCGACGCCGTTGGGCACCACGTCGACGCGGGCCGGATCCACCCCGAACAGCGCGCCCACCTCCTGGCGCATGTACCCGGAGCAGACGATCACCCGGCCGGACTCGCCGGCCAGCCACTGCTCGACGCCGTGGATGGTGCGGTTCATCTCCTCGGGCAGCCAGCCCTGGTGCCGGCCGGCCTCGGTGGCGTGGATGGTGCTGACCAGCGGCACGTCCAGGTGCTCGCGCAGGGTCATCGCGGTGTGCGCGACCAGCCAGTCGTGGGCGTGGATCACGTCGTAGTCGCCGGACTCGGCGGCGCGCAGCGCGGCCCGGGTCAGGGTGTGGTTGAACGCCATCGTCCAGGCCAGCAGGGAGCCGGTGGCCAGCGGGAAGGTGACCGGGTCCTCGGCGGCCCGCAGGATGCGCACGCCGTCGGCGTACTCCTCCAGCGGGGCGCCCTCGGCGTGCCGGGTGACCACGGTGACCTCGTGCCCGGCGGCGGCCAGGGCCACCGACAGGGCGTGCACGTGCCGGCCGAGGCCGCCGACGAGCACCGGCGGGTACTCCCAGGACAGCATCAGGATCCGACGGGTCCGCGGAGCCACCCCGGCGACGCCGTGCTGCTGCGGGATCTGGGCGCGGGAGGTGGGGCTGGGCCGGCAGGTCCGGTCGGGGGCGGTCACGGGCTGCTCGCCGACCCGCGGGGTGGTCACATCGATCTCCGTCCATGCACGGTGGGTCGCGCCGGCAACGGTGGCGGCGGAAAGAAAGGGTGGGGTGGCCGAGGGGCTCGACAGGCCGCCCGCGCGGGCGCGCCCGCATCAAGGAAAGGCCATGACGCTCTCCGCCGCATCTCGAAACGGCCTATGGTGACGGAGGACACCCAAAGGTCTTCCCGGTATCAGGTGGGTGGATATCGGGTGCCGTCCGAACGGCTGGATTGACCGGTCGCGCGGTGGGGCATTAGCGGCGTGCGCACCGGCGGCCCGCCCCGTCCGGTGCGCTCACGATCATGGCCGAAGGAGCGACATGCAGGTCTGGCCGGGCGAGCGCTACCCCCTCGGCGCCACGTACGACGGGATGGGCACCAACTTCGCCATCTTCTCCGAGGTGGCCGAGAAGATCGAACTCTGCCTCTTCGACGAGTGGGACACCGGCGCGGAGCGGCGGGTCGAGTTGCGCGAGGTCGACGCCTACGTCTGGCACGCGTACCTGCCCGGGATCGAGCCGGGCCAACGGTACGGCTACCGGGTGCACGGGCCCTGGAACCCGGCCGACGGGCTGCGCTGCAACCCGCACAAGCTGCTGCTCGACCCGTACGCCAAGGCCGTCGACGGGGAGGTCACCTGGGACCCGGCGGTCTACGACTACGAGCTGGGCGGCGACCCGGACCGGATGAGCACCACCGACTCCGCGCCGTTCGTGCCGAAGTCGGTGGTGGTCAACCCGTACTTCGACTGGGGCAACGACCGGCCGCCGCGCATCCCGTACCACCACTCGGTGATCTACGAGGCGCACGTGCGGGGGCTGACCATGCGCCACCCCGACATCCCGGAGGAGCTGCGCGGCACGTACGCCGCCATCGCCTCCCCGGTGATGATCGACTACTTCAAGCGGCTCGGGGTGACCGCCGTCGAGCTGATGCCGGTGCACGAGTTCGTGCACGACCACCGCCTCGCCGACCTGGGCCTGCGCAACTACTGGGGCTACAACACCATCGGCTTCTTCGCCCCGCACCACGGCTACTCCGCGCTCGGCCGCCTCGGCCAGCAGGTGCAGGAGTTCCGCGGCATGGTCCGGGCGCTGCACGCCGCCGGCATCGAGGTCATCCTCGACGTGGTCTACAACCACACCGCCGAGGGCAACCACCTCGGTCCGACGCTGAGCTTCAAGGGCGTCGACGCGCCCAGCTACTACCGGCTCTCCGAGGACGACCGCCGCTACTTCGTCGACTACACCGGCACCGGCAACAGCCTCAACGTGCGCAGCCCGCACTCGCTGCAGCTGATCATGGATTCGCTGCGCTACTGGGTCACCGAGATGCACGTCGACGGCTTCCGCTTCGACCTGGCCGCCACCCTGGCCCGGGAGTTCTACGAGGTGGACCGCCTCTCCACCTTCTTCGAGGTGGTCCAGCAGGACCCGGTGGTCAGCCAGGTCAAGCTGATCGCCGAGCCGTGGGACGTCGGCCCCGGGGGCTACCAGGTCGGCAACTTCCCGCCGCAGTGGACCGAGTGGAACGGCAAGTACCGCGACACCGTGCGGGACTTCTGGCGCGGCGAGCCGGCCACCCTGGCCGAGTTCGCCTCCCGCATCTCCGGCTCCGCCGACCTGTACCAGGACGACGGCCGCCGCCCCTTCCACAGCATCAACTTCGTCACCTGCCACGACGGGTTCACCCTCAACGACCTGGTGTCGTACAACGACAAGCACAACGAGGCCAACGGCGAGGAGAACCGCGACGGCGAGAGCCACAACCGGTCCTGGAACTGCGGCGTCGAGGGGGAGACCGACGACCCCGGCGTCCGCGCGCTGCGGGCCCGGCAACGGCGCAACTTCCTGGCCACCCTGATCCTCTCCCAGGGCGTGCCGATGATCGGCCACGGCGACGAGCTGGGCCGCACCCAGCGCGGCAACAACAACGCCTACTGCCAGGACAGCGAGCTGGCCTGGATCGACTGGGAGCAGGCCGACGCCGAGCTGCTCTCCTTCGTCCGTCGGCTCACCGAGTTCCGCAACTCGCACCAGGTGTTCCGCCGCCGGCGCTTCTTCACCGGCCTGCCCGTCGGCGGCCGGGCCGCCGGCTCGGCCCTGCCCGACCTGGCCTGGTACACCCCCGACGGCCGGGAGATGACCGGCGAGGACTGGGGCAACGACTTCGGCCGCTCGGTGGCCCTGTTCGTCAACGGCGACGGCATCCCGGAGCGCGGCCAGTACGGCCAGCGTCACCGGGACAGCTCCTTCCTGCTGCTGTTCAACGCGCACGACGCCCCGCTGGACTTCACCCTGCCCGGGCCGGAGTTCGGGCAGCGCTGGGAGTTGAAGATCAGCACCGCGGAACCCGACCCGGAGAAGACCACGGTGGTCGAGGCCGGCGGCGCGATCTGCGTGCCGGACCGCTCGCTGCTGGTCCTGGAGAGGACGGCCTGAGATGCCCGACACCCCTCGACCCGACCGGACGCCGACCACCCGGGTGGGGTCGACCTACCGGGTCCAGGTCCGCCCCGGCTTCGACCTGGACGCCACCGCCGCGCTCGCCGACTGGCTGGTGGCGCTGGGCGTCACCCACCTCTACAGCGCGCCCCTGCTCGCCGCCACCCCCGGCAGCCAGCACGGTTACGACGTGGTCGACCACCGCGCGGTCAACCCCGAACTGGGCGGCGAGGCCGGCCGGCAGCGCCTGGTCCGGGCGCTGCGCGCCGCCGGGCTCGGCCTGGTGGTGGACATCGTGCCCAACCACGCCGGGGTGGCCCGGCCCGCCGCCAACCCGGCCTGGTGGGACGTGCTGCGCCGGGGCCGCGGCTCGGCGTACGCGTCCTGGTTCGACATCGACTGGGACCGGGGCCGGCTGCTGCTGCCCGTCCTCGCCGACAGCGCCGGCGCGCTGGACGACCTCAAGGTCGTCGACGGAGAGCTGCGCTACCACGAGCACCGGTTCCCGATCGCCGACGGCACCGGCGACGGCACCGCCCGGCAGGTGCACGACCGGCAGCACTACGAGCTGGTCGACTGGCGCCGCGGCGACACCGAGCTGACGTACCGCCGGTTCTTCGCCGTCTCCGACCTGGCCGGCCTGCGGGTGGAGGACCCGGCGGTGTTCGACGCCACCCACGCGGAGATCCTGCGCTGGGTCGCCGCCGGCGACGTCGACGGCATCCGGGTCGACCATCCCGACGGCCTGCGCGACCCGGCCGGCTACCTGGCCCGGCTGCGCGCCGCCGCGCCGGACGTCTGGCTGGTGGTGGAGAAGATCCTCGAGTACGGCGAGGAGCTGCCGGACTGGCCGGTGCAGGGCACCACCGGGTACGACGCCCTCGCCGCCGTCTGCGGGCTCTTCGTCGACGGCGACGCCGAGGGCGACTTCACCGCCCTCGACGGCCGGCTGACCGGCCGGCACACCTCCTGGCAGGACCTCACCCACGACACCAAGCGGGAGGCCGCCACCCGGCTGCTCGCCGCCGAGCTGACCCGGCTCGCCGCGCTCGTCCCGGAGCTGGACCGGGAGGTGACCCGGGACGCCCTCGCCGAGCTGGCCGCCTGCTTCCCGGTCTACCGGGGCTACCCGCCGATGGGCGCCCGGCACCTGGCCGCCGCCCGGTCCGAGGCGGGCCGACGCCGCCCCGACCTGACCGCCGCCCTGGACACGCTCACCGCCCGCCTGCGCGACCCGGAGCACGAGCTGGCCGCCCGTTTCCCGCAGCTCACCGGCGCGGTGATGGCCAAGGGGGTGGAGGACACCGCCTACTACCGGTGGAGCCGGTTCGTCGCGCTCAACGAGGTCGGTGGCTCGCCCGCCCACTTCGGGGTGCCGCCGGCGGAGTTCCACCGCTTCGCCGCCGCCCGCCAGGCCCGCTGGCCGGCGAGCATGACCACCCTGTCCACCCACGACACCAAGCGCGGCGAGGACGTGCGGGCCCGCCTCGCCGTGCTGTCCGAGCTGCCCGGCCGCTGGGCCGAGCAGGTCGGCCGGTGGACGTCCCGGGCGCCGCTGGGCGACCCGGCCTTCGCCCACCTGCTCTGGCAGACCGCCGTCGGCGCCTGGCCCGTCGAGCGGGAGCGGCTGCACGCGTACGCGGAGAAGGCCGCCCGGGAGGCGTCGGTCAGCACCAGCTGGGCCGACCCCGACCCCGCCTTCGAGCACGAGCTGCACGCCCTGATCGACCGGATGT
This sequence comes from Micromonospora coxensis, assembly GCF_900090295.1. Taxonomy (NCBI): domain Bacteria; kingdom Bacillati; phylum Actinomycetota; class Actinomycetes; order Micromonosporales; family Micromonosporaceae; genus Micromonospora; species Micromonospora coxensis. The sequence goes on from NZ_LT607753.1 coordinate 6,045,559, forward strand.
ACGACGACCCCGAGCTGCACGCCGAGATCACCGCCTTCGCCGCCGAGATCACCCCGGCGGGCTGGTCCAACTCGCTCGGGCAGAAGCTCGTCCAGCTCGCCATGCCCGGGGTGCCGGACACCTACCAGGGCACCGAGCTGTGGGAGAACTCCCTGGTCGATCCCGACAACCGCCGTCCGGTCGACTTCGCCGTACGCCGGGAGCTGCTGGCCCGTCTCGACGGCGGCCGGCGACCGGCGGTGGCCGCCGACGGCGCGGCGAAGCTGCTGGTGGTGTCCCGGACGCTGCGGCTGCGCCGCGACCACCCGGAGCTGTTCGACACCTACCGGCCGGTGCCGGCGCACGGGCCGGCCGCCCGGCACGCGCTCGCCTTCGACCGGGGTGGCGCGGTCGCGGTGGCCACCCGGCTGCCGGTGCGGCTGGCCGCCGACGGCGGCTGGCGCGGCACCACCCTGCCGATTTCCGGTAACAGTGTTACGGACGTGTTCACCGGTCGGGTCTACAGTGGGTCTGAGCTGCTGCTCGATGATCTGTTGCGCACCTACCCCGTCGCACTGCTGGCTCCCACCGACTCCGTGGAGGCTGCCGCATGACCGAGTTCACGGTGTGGGCGCCCGAGGCCGCCCGGGTCCGGCTGCGGCTGCCGGGCGACACCGACCACGAGATGCGCCCCACCCGGCAGGGCTGGTGGCGGGTCGAGATCCCCGGCGCCGGGCCGGGCACCGACTACGCGTTCCTGCTGGACGACGACGACCGGGCACTGCCCGACCCCCGCTCGGCCTGGCAGCCGGCGGGGGTGCACGGGCCCAGCCGGCTCTACGACCACTCCGCCCACCCGTGGACCGACCAGGGCTGGACCGGCCGGCAACTGCCCGGCAGCGTCCTGTACGAGCTGCACGTCGGCACCTTCACCCCGGAGGGCACCTTCGACGCGGCGATCACCCGCCTCGACCACCTGGTCGACCTCGGCGTCGACATGATCGAGCTGCTGCCGGTCAACGCCTTCAACGGGGAGCACAACTGGGGCTACGACGGCGTCTGCTGGTACGCCCCACACCAGCCGTACGGCGGGCCGGACGGGCTCAAACGGCTCGTCGACGCCGCCCACGCCAAGGGGCTGGGGGTGATCCTCGACGTCGTCTACAACCATTTCGGGCCCTCCGGGGCCTACGCGCCGATGTTCGCGCCGTACCTCACCGAACAGAGCAACACCTGGGGCCGCACCGTCAACCTCGACGGCCCGCACTCCGACGGGGTGCGCCGCTACATCGTCGACTCGGTGCTGATGTGGCTGCGCGACTACCACGTCGACGGGCTGCGGCTGGACGCCGTGCACGCCATGCCGGACTCCCGGGCCACCCACTTCCTGGAGCAGGTCGCCACCGAGGTGGAGACGCTCGCCACCCACCTGGGCCGGCCGCTGTCGCTGATCGCCGAGTCCGACCTCAACGACCCGAAGCTGATCACCCCGCGTGAGGCCGGCGGGTTCGGCCTGCACGCCCAGTGGAACGACGACGCCCACCACGCCCTGCACACCCTGCTCACCGGCGAGCGGCAGGGCTACTACGGCGACTTCGGCTCCCTCGAGTGCCTCACCGACGTGCTCACCGGCGCGTTCTTCCACGCCGGCACCTGGTCCAGCTTCCGCAACCGCAGCCACGGCCGCCCGGTCGACCGGCAGCGCACGCCGGGGCACCGCTTCGTGGCGTACCTGCAGAACCACGACCAGATCGGCAACCGGGCCACCGGGGACCGGATCTCGGCCACCCTCTCGCCGGCGCTGCTGCGCGTCGGGGCGGTGCTGCTGATGACCGCCCCGTTCACCCCGATGCTGTTCATGGGTGAGGAGTGGGCGGCGTCGACGCCCTGGCAGTTCTTCACCAGCCACCCGGAGCCGGAGCTGGCCGTGGCGGTCCGTGACGGCCGCAAGCGCGAGTTCGCCGCGCACGGGTGGGCCACGCAGGACGTGCCGGATCCGCAGGACCCGCAGACGTTCCTGCGCTCCCGGCTGGACTGGGCGGAGCTGGACAAGCCGGAGCACCGCGAGATGTACGAGTTCCACCGCCGGCTGATCGCGCTGCGCAAGAGCCGGGCGGACCTGTCCGACCCTCGGCTGGACCGGGTGCAGGTGCGGCACGGGGACCGGTTCCTGGTGATGCGCCGGGGGGAGACCCTCGTGGTGGCGAACCTGGCCGCTCGGGCGCAGGGCATCTCGCTGCCGGGGGTGGCGCGGCGGGTGCTGCTGGCCACCGGGGAGGGCGTGACGGTGATGCGGGACCGGGTCGAGCTGCCGGGGGAGACGGCGGCGATCGTGGCGCTCTGAGCAGGTCCGGTCATGTCTCCACTCTTGGTGAGCTCTGGAACCAGCCCCACGTGCAACAAGCCTTTAAAGTTGCAACAAACCGACATTCTCCGCTTGCATAAAGGCTAGCGTCGGCAGCATGACGGATGCAATCCGACCTGACAATCGCATCCAGCGGTGGAAGAAATGGGTTGGAGATCACAAGCTGGGTATCCCCAAGCTTGCTCAGATGGTCATCTCCACAATTGTCGGCCTTCTGGTGGTCGCTGCCGTTGCTTATGTCTCGAAGAAGTCGGAGGAGGAGGTGGCGGCAGAGGCGGTTGCCAAACTGTTTGCTGACTCTACGGTGGAGAACTTCAAAGAGAAGCTGGGCGGGCAGCCGCAGATCGAGCGGGATCTAGGCGCGTTGCGTGAGCTGATGTGGATCAACGCGGTTTATGCAGTCAAGGCATTCACTGAAAGCGGCAAGAACGGGGTGGTGGCCTACACGGTCACAACACGAACACCAAGTTTTGCCCCAGAGATACCGCTGCACGGTGTCGGGAAGCTCGGCGAAGCCCGCTTCTCCGCCGTCAATCGAAGCGCACATGTTAGAGCGGAACGATTTCCGAACGGGTATTGGTACTACGATGAGGCGATTGAGGCGAGCGCCTACACCAACTACGAGACGGTAGTGCTTGGCAGTGGGTGGTCTGGGTTGAGTGCCCATTCGGCGGGAAGCCTCGCAGCTATTTCGACTGTCGTCGGCACGGTTGAATCTGGCCACTCGCAGACGGCCAAGTTCCGTGCCCCGCCAGCAAGCGAACCCCGGTTTCTTGAAGCGCGCAGGCAGTTGACCATAACAACCTACGGTTACTTGAGTGACACCCTCCAACTTCGCGAACTTCCGGGAGCGTTCACGCTCGCCCCTAGCCGAGTGGACGACAACAAGTTTCCGGCCAAGAAGTGAGATGAAGAGGTGCGGCGTGAGGCGTGTAGGGGAGTGCGCATGTCCGAGGGGACAGGTGGGCGGTTCCCCTGCTGCCTGGGTGAGCGTCGCCAAGAGGGGTTTCTGGCATCTCTGCGCCCGTCAGGAGTACGGTCGATGACCGGAGCGTTGCCCACTGTGATGGTCGTGGCCGTCTGAGGTAGGAGTGCTGCGATGCCCCCGCGTGCGAACACGATCGTCGATCCGCGCTTCGCTGCGGAACTGCGACGACTCCGTGAGTCGCGGGGGATGTCCCTGCGACAGCTCGCCGCCGCCGTCAACCATGGCAAGAACCTCCTCCACCAGTTGGAGGCCGGGCGTACGAGGCCGACCGTGGATGTGGCCGCCCTACTCGACGGCGCACTCGACGCGCACGGTGCTCTGGCGGGACTGGTCATCGAGGCACCTGACGTCGGCGAGCGCCTGACGTACGTCGCGGCGCATGGTGGGTGACGGCGGTGAGAGCCGTCCTCGTGAAGCTCGGTGAAGCCGATCTCGGCTGGCTGGCCGCCGACCGAGCGGTCGCCCTGGCCGGTGGCGATCCGGTCGTGGCGGGAGTGGCGGCGGTGTCGGTCGGGCAGGCGCTGCGGGCCCTGGACCGGGATCGGCTGGCGTTGACGGTGACCATGACTGCTGCCGCGAGGACGACGGATGCCGCAGTCGAGGGGACGCTGCTGCTCCAGGGCGCGCTGGCTGCCGCCAGCTGTGGCGACACCCACCAGGCCGACGAGCTGATCGATCACGCCGCCGGGGTGGCCGAGCACATGAGTGCCGGCCAGGATCCGCATCACACCAGCTTCGGGCCCATCGCCGTCGAACTGGCGCGGGTGGTGGCGGCGGTGGAGTTGGGCGATGCCGGGGAGGCGGTGTACCGGCACGAGCGGGTCATCCGGCGGGAGGAGTGGCGGTGGCTGCCCGCCGAGTACCGGGCCGCGTACCTGGTGGACGCCGCGCAGGCGTACCTCCAGGTGGGTGACCTGGTCGGGGCAGGGCGGGTGCTGGTCGACGCGGACGGCATCGCGCCGGCCGAGGTCCGGTGGCGCGTACGGTGATCGCCGAGGTGACCCGGGGCGGCCCGGCAGGGGCCGGCGTGGCGCGGCTGGCGACGCTGGTCGGCCTGACCCGGTGACGTGGCGCGACCCGCTCCGTCCCGGGCGGGGGAGCGGGCCGGCACGTCGGTCAGGTGAAGTCGAACACCGGCGGGAAGGCGAGCACCACCGTCCAGGCCCAGACCGCGTAGACGACGAGGTAGCGGGTCTGCCAGCGTTCCAGGCGGGCGAAGGTCATCCGGCCCCGCAGGAAGCCGAGGAACAGCCAGGCCGACCAGCCCAGGTTGGCCAGCAGGATGAGATTCTCGCCGAGCGCGGCGGTCTTGTTGGGGCTGAAACCGAACTCGCTGATCCGGCCGGTGATCGCCAGCAGTACCAGGACGTCGATGACCAGGGCGCTGACCACGAGCACGAGTTGCAGGCGGTCGAAGAGGCCGGGCCGGGCGGTGAGGTCGCGGGCGCTGATGGCGTAGAGCAGCAGGCCGAGCACGACGACGAGTAGCAGGTCGAACAGGATGAGCACGTCACGTTCGACGTCGATACCGTTGTTGGTGGCGATGAAGGCGACCAGGAAGGCCAGCAGGGTGGCCGCGAAGAGCGGGGTGAAGACGCGGGTGAGCACTGGCGCCATGTTCTCGATGACGCTTTGTTTGGCCTCCACCAGCCAGGCCGCGACCACGACCGCCGCCATCGCGCCGCACGGCAGCAGCCACTGGCTGACGAAGCCCTCGGCGTCGATGCCGATGGCCTCGAAGGTGCCGACGGTGAACAGGGTGAGCACCCCGCCGCCCAGCGCGAGCAGGGCGAAGTAGATCAGCCACTCGCCGGTGAAACGGATGAAGTCCATCCGCCGCCGGTCGGAGCGCCAGTCGCCGCCGACGTAGGCGACGCCGACGACCAGCCACAGCGCCAGTGGCAGGTGGATGGCGGTGAGCACGAGGGTGTGCGCGTCGTCGTCGAGCGGGTAGGCGTTCGCGGCGACCGCGCCGAGGACGAAGAGCGCGCCGAGCACCGCCACGACGGGCAGACCGACGCGGCGTTGCCAGGCGAAGTAGGCGGCCAGTGCCGGCAGCGCGAACAGGCTGAGGTTGCGGGCGTAGAAGGCGGCGTCGTCGTCCTCGCCGAGGCCGAGCCCGAACAGGGCCGGCGCCTTGATCGCCAGCGCGGCGAGGGCGGCGCAGAGCACCATTGTCGGAAGTTCCCGGCGGGTCCGGGCGGCGGTGGGGGCGTCCGCCTCGCCGGGCAGGACGAGTTGTTTCCACAGCCGCTCGGAGTGTTCGCGGGCGAACTCGCGGGACAGTTCGTCGAGGCTGCCCATGCGTTTGACGGCGATGAGGAACGCCTCGTCGGCGCGCAGGCCGCCCTGGGTCAGCTCGGTGATCCGGCTGCGCAGGTGGTCCTCCAACTCCTCGGCGTCGGTGCGGTGCAGTTCCCGGCGGCGGTCCATGTAGGCCCGCCACTCGGCGATCTGGCCCTCCAGATCGCTGTCGATGGTCATCGTCCCGCCTCCCAGGCCGGCGTGATCGGCGTGCTGGTCTGTGCGGTGCTCCAGACGCCCCGCAGCGCGTCGACGACCGTGGCCCACTGGCGACGCTGCTCGGCGAGTTCGGCCCGGCCCTGTTCGGTGATGCGGTAGTACTTGCGGCGCCGTCCGCCTGGCGGGGTCACCCAGAACGACTCGACGTGGCCCAGCCGCTCCAGCCGGTGCAGCAGCGGATAGAGCAGCCCCTCGGTCCACTCCAGTTGCCCGCCCGACAGCTGGTCGACCTGTTTGAGGATGGCGTAGCCGTAGCTCTCCCCCTCGCTGAGGATGCCCAGCACGAGTGGTGTCGCCGAGGCGGCGACGAGGTCTTTGGTGATCCGCACGTTGCCCCCTGACCCTAGGACTGCAATGCATAGTAGTTCTAGGTATTGGCACGGTGCAATCCTCCGGCGGCGTGCCTCCGGGAGACATGGGGGATCACGTCAAGGCGTGATTGCATACCGAGTATGCTCGCCGCCATGCGACCCCAAGATCGGACAGTGGCACTCGTCGCCGTGGTGGGCGGATTCCTGCTCGGCTTCCTCGACTTCGTGTGGATCACGAGCGTGCCGTATCCCTTCGCCGAATTCGGCAACTCCACCGCCACCTGGGCGGTCGCCGCCTTCGGCTTCGGCTGCTGGGTCCGGTCCGGGTGGCGGCGCGCGGCGCTGGGCGCCGCCGTGCTGCTCGTCGTCGCGGTGCCCAGCTACTACCTCGCGGCGACCCTCCTACAGGGCGACGACCTGGCGGTGTCGTGGGCGCCGACGTCGCTGCTCTGGATGGCGTTCGGGGTGCTCGCCGGGGTCGTCTTCGGCATCGCCGGCACCTGGGCGCGCGCGGCGGGCCGGCGGCGGGTCGTCGGGGCCGCGCTGCCGGCAGCCGTGTTCTTCGAGGAGGCGGCCCGGTTCGCCGGCAAGGCCGCCGGTCCCGACCATCCGCCGGGCGTGGCGTGGAACGTCGTCATCGACGTCGCACTCGGCGTGCTGGTCGTGGTGCTGGTCGGCCGATCGCACCGGCAGCGGGCGCTCGCGGTGGCCCTGGCGCTGCCGCTGGCCGCGATCATCTACCTGGCGTTCGCGGTGGCCGGCGGGGCATAGGGGGTCCGGGCCGTCGGGTGGTGGCAGGCTGGTGTCGCCGTACCCGGGCCGCTCGGCCGGGTGGCGTCGCACCACGGTGGCCTGCACCGACGGAGAGGAGTACCGACATGACCGGGCACACACGGCGGGCGCTCGCCGTGGCGGCGGTCACGGTCGCCCTCGCCACGGCGGGCTGCGCCGGCGGCGAGCCGACCGCCGTCCCCGGCACGTCCCCCGCCGTCCCCGGCACCACCGCCCCGGTCGGCCCGACCGTGACGCCGGTGCCGCCACCTCCGCAGCTCGCCGCGCTGGAGCGGCGCCACGACGCCCGGCTCGGCGTCTACGCCCTCGACACCGGCTCCGGCCGCATGCTGGCGTACCGGGCCGACGAGCGGTTCGCGTACGCGTCGACGTTCAAGGCGCTGGCCGCCGGGGCGCTGCTGGCCGCCACCTCCGACGCCGACCTGGACCGGGTGGTCCGCTACGGGCGAAAGGACCTGGTGCCGCACTCGCCGGTCACGGAGCAGCACGTCGCGGGCGGCATGACCCTGCGCGAGATCGCCGACGCGGCGCTACGGCACAGCGACAACACCGCCGCCAACCTGATCCTGGCCGAACTCGGCGGCCCGGACGGGTTCGAGCGGGCGCTGCGCGGGATCGGCGACACCGTCACCGACCCCGCCCGCACCGAGCCGGACCTCAACCAGGCCGCACCGGGCGACGTCCGCGACACCAGCACGCCACGTGCCCTTGCCGACTCCCTCCAGGCGTACGCCATCGGCGACGCGCTGTCGGTCACCGACCAGGCGGTGCTGCTCGACTGGCTCAAGCGCAACACCACCGGGGCGACGCTGATCCGGGCCGCGGTGCCGGCGGGCTGGCAGGTCGCCGACAAGACCGGTGCCGGCGGGTACGGCACCCGCAACGACATCGCCGTGGTGTGGCCGCCGGACAGCGCCCCGATCGTGCTGGCCGTGCTGTCCCGCCGCGACAGTCGCGACGCCACCCACGACGACGCGGTGATCGCGCAGGCGACGAGGGTGACCCTCGACGCGCTGCGCTGACCCGTCCGAACTGCCCTGACCGGTCGCCGGCCGCGCTCCCGCGATCGGACCTGCCGGCGCGTCCCGCTGCCGACAGCGGCGGGGTTTCTGTGCCGATTCGTGGTTCGTCGACCGTGCCGCGGGCATAGCGTCGTCGTGGCGGCTCCCGCCGCCGGGCCGTCCGTGGGGACGGTCAGGGCCGAGCGACGGTGGTGCGGCGTGGACAGAACCGACCCGACGGTGCTGGACGAACTGGAACGGCGGCACCGGGGGACCGGGCTGCCCCGGATGCTGGGCGTGGTGAGCCTCGCCCTCGGCGCGGGCGGTGTGCTGGCGCCGGCAGCGGTGGCCCGGCTGACCGGTGTGGACGACTCCCCGCTGGCCCGCACCATCGTCCCGGCCGTCGCCGCCCGGGAACTCGGGCACGCCGCCGGCCTGCTGGCCGGCCGCCGGCCGGCCGGCTGGACGTGGACCCGGGTCGCCGGGGACGCCGTCGACCTCACCCTGCTCGGGCGGGCCCTCGCCGACCGGCGCGGTGAGCGCCGCCGGCGGGTGGCCGTCACCACGGCGGTGATCGCCGGCATCGCCGTGGTCGACCTGATCGCCGCGCTGCGCGCCGGGCGGGCCCGGCGGGCCCGGGAGCGGCTGATCCTCATGGAGGTCGGGGTCACCGTGAACCGCCCGGCGTCCGAGGCGTACCGGTTCTGGCGCGACCTGGAGAACCTGCCCCGGTTCATGGCCCACCTGGAGGCCGTGCGCGTCGAGGACCTGCGCATCTCGCACTGGACGGCGCGGGGACCGGCCGGCCGGCACGTCGGCTGGGACGCGGAGATCGTCGAGGACCGCCCGAACGAGCTGATCGCCTGGCGGTCGCTGCCGGGCGCGCGGGTGCGGAACGCGGGCCGGGTGCGCTTCGTGCCCGCCCCCGGCGACCGCGGCACCGAGGTCCGGGTCGAACTCGGGTACGCCCCGCCGGCCGGGCGGCTCGGCCGGGCCGTGGCGAAGCTCTTCGGCGAGGAGCCGGAGCAGCAGGTCCGCGACGACCTGCGCCGGTTCAAGCAGGTGTTGGAGACCGGCGAGGTGGTCCGCTCCGACGCCAGCCCCGAGGGGATCAGCCTGCGCCAGCAGTTCCGGCAGCGACCCGCCCAGCCCCTGCCCGCCGGCCTGCGCGGCTGACCGACCGAGGAGAGACGATGAAGGCCACCGCCTGGATGGGCAAGGACAGCGTCAAGGTCGTCGACGTGCCGGACCCGCGCGTGATGAACGCCCGCGACGCCGTCGTGAAGATCAGCTCCACCGCGATCTGCGGCTCCGACCTGCACCTCTACCACGGCTACATCCCCGCGATGCGCAAGGGCGACATCCTCGGCCACGAGTTCATGGGCGAGGTGGTGGAGGTCGGCCCGGAGGTGGACAACCTCGCCGTCGGCGACCGGGTGGTGGTGCCGTTCCCCATCGCGTGCGGCAACTGCGTCTCCTGCCAGCAGGGCCGCTACTCGGTCTGCGAGAACTCCAACCCCAACGCCGGCGTCGCCGAGAAGATCATGGGCCACTCGCCGGCGGGCATCTTCGGCTACTCCCACCTGCTCGGCGGGTACGCCGGCGGTCAGGCCGAGTACGCCCGGGTGCCGTTCGCCGACGTCGGCCCGATCAAGGTCCCCGACGAGGTGCCGGACGACCAGGCGCTGATGCTCGCCGACGTCTTCCCCACCGGCTACATGGGCGCCGAGATGTGCGACATCACGCCCGGTGACGTGATCGCGGTCTGGGGCGCCGGGCCGGTCGGGTTGCTCGCGGCGGCCAGCGCCCGGCTGCTCGGCGCGGAGCGGGTCATCGTGATCGACCGGTACCCGTACCGGTTGCGGCTGGCCGCCGAGCAGGTCGGCGCGGAGACGATCAACTACGAGCAGCTCGACGTCCTCGACGAGCTGAACCAGCTCACCGCCGGCCGGGGCCCGGACGCCTGCATCGACGCGGTCGGCCTCGAGGGGCACCACGGCAACGCCGCCCTGTACGCGTACGACCGGGTCAAGCAGGCGGGGCGGCTGGAGACCGAGCGGCCGTTCGCGCTGCGCCAGGCGATCATGGCGTGCCGCAGCGGGGGAGTGGTGTCGGTGATCGGCGCGTACGGCGGCTTCGTGGACAAGTTCCCGATGGGGGCGTTCATGAACCGGTCGCTGATCATGCGGACCGGACAGTGCCACGTGCAGCGTTACACCCGGCCGCTGCTGGAGCACATCGTCCGCGGCGACATCGACCCGAGCTTCGTGATCAGCCACCGGCTGCCGCTCAAGGATGCGGCGAAGGGCTACCGGATGTTCCAGAAGAAGCAGGACGACTGCACCAAGGTCGTGCTCAAGGTCTGAGCCGGGCGCGGGACCGGGCGCCGCCCGGTCCCGCGCCGCCGGTCACGCCCAGGGGGCCGTCGGGTACCAGGGGATGATCTCGCGGCGGGCGAGCAGTCGGACGTCCCAGTACAGGAAGGTGAACGCCCCGGCGACGATGAACGCGACCGCGGTCAGCACCGCCAGCCGGCTCGGCCGCTCGGCGAACCAGCGTTGCAGCCGCGACCCGGCGAGCCAGGCCAGCAGCAGGAACAGCACCGCCATGATGACGATGTTGCCGATGGACTGGAGGGTGAAGGCCGCCGCCCCGTACAGCGGGTTGCCGCTCTCCGCCGCGTCGCGGAACATCTGCCGGAACAGCGCGAACGGGCGTCCGATCAGGAAGCCGGCGATCAGCGCGCCCATGAAGACCATCGGGGCGTTGGGGTGACGCCGGGCGATCCGGGCGAACGGGTCCGGCACGACGCCGAGCGCCGCCAGACCGAGATAGATCATGATGAGCCCGATCACGCCGAAGACCACCATGGACTGGATGCTGCGCGGCGACAGGCCGCCGGGCGAGTTCGGCGTGGTGGAGAACTGCGGCATCGACGTGCCGACGAGCCCGACCAGCGCGCCGTACGCCGCCGACACCGCGATCATCCCCACCGACATCCAGCCCAGCGGCTTCAGCGGCTGGGTGAAGCGGCTCAGCCGACTGCCGGTGGTGCCGGTGAGCGGGGCGAGCGCGCCGAACGCGGCGATGTTGCAGGCGGTGAAGGTGCCGGCGATGCCGGAGACGAAGGCGAACAGCACGCCGGCCGCCACCCCCTGGATGGGGGTTTCCTTGGCGTCGTGGCCGAGCAGCGTGTTCGCGACGTTGTCGCCGATGGTCCGGTCCACGAACTCCGCCGACCAGATCACCGTCAGCAGGAAGCCGCCGAGGACGCTGAGCAGGATGATCAGCCCGCGCCGCCGGGGGAAGTGGCCGTTGACGAAGGCGGAGGTGCCCCCGGGGCCGGTGTCGGGCCGGTTCAGCACGGGGCCGTCGGGTCGCCGGGGAGATCGGTGGGTCTGCGTCACGATGCGCTCCTCACGATGGGGGCGGGCCCGCAGGAGCGGCGACGCGGGCCACGGCGCCCGGACCGGGACGGCGGTCACCGGTCGCGGGGACGGACGTGCCCGGGGCGTCCCCGCCGACGATCCGTACGGGTCGATGTCCGCGTTTCATCATGGGGGGCGAGCCATGCGTCGATTTCTCCGGACGTGCGCAGTCACGGCCCGAAACCGATTGGTTACCGAAGGGCGCACCCGCTCACGGCAGCGGCCACTCGTGCACCGGGCGGTTGCTGTGCATCAGCTCCACGTAGTGCCGCACCACCTCGCGCAGCGCCTCCGGCCGGTCCAGGTGGTCGGCGGACTCCAGCCGGTGCAGCGTCTCCACCTGCCAGGTGGCCCCGTTGCGCCCGGTCAGGCAGCGCTGCTCGATGATGCCGAGCAGCCGGTCCCGCTCGGCCGGGTCCACCCCCCACCGGTCCAGCCCGTGGTACGCCAGCGGCAGCAGCCGACGCAGCACCAGCTCGGTGACCGGCAGGTAGCCCAGCCCCGGCCAGAACACCTGGGCGTCGATGCCGTACCGGGCGCAGCTGTGGAAGTTCTCCTCGGCGGCGCTGAACGACATCTGCGACCACAGCGGACGGTCCGACTCCGCCAAGGCGCGGACCAGCCCGAAGTAGAACGCGCCGTTGGCGACGGTGTCGAGCACGGTCGGCCCGGCGGGCAGCACCCGGTTCTCCACCCGCAGGTGGGGGCGGCCCTTGAGCACGTCGTAGACGGGTCGGTTCCAGCGGTAGACGGTGCCGTTGTGCAGCCGCAGCTCGGCGAGCTTCGGCACCCCGCCGGCCGCGAGCGCCTCGCCCGGGTCCTCCGGGTCGCAGACCGGCAGCAGGGCCGGGAAGTAGCGCACGTTCTCCTCGAACAGGTCGAAGACGCTGGTGATCCAGCGTTCGCCGAACCAGACGCGCGGGCGTACCCCCTGGGCCTTGATCTCCTCCGAGCGGGTGTCGGTGGCCTGCTGGAACAGCGGGATGCGGGTCTCGCGCCACAGTTCCCGGCCGAAGAAGAGGGGGGAGTTCGCGCCGAGCGCCACCTGGACGCCGGCGATCGCCTGGGCGGCGTTCCAGTAGTCGGCGAACTGTGCCGGGCTGACCTGGAGGTGGAACTGGGTGCTGGTGCAGGCGGCCTCCGGGGTGATGGTGTCCGCGGTGGTGGCCAACCGCTCCACCCCGGTGATCGCGATCCGCAGGTCCTCGCCGCGGGCGGCGAAGATCTGCTCGTTGAGCAGTTCGTAGCGCGGATTCGCCGACAGCGTCGCGGCGGTCAGGTGCTCCGGGCGCAGGGTGGGCAGGATGCCGATCATCACCAGGTGCGCGCCGACGGTGCGGGCCTTGGCCTCGGCGGCGTTGAGGCTGGCCCGCACGTGCTGCTCGAACTCGGCGGCGCCGGTGCCGGCCAGCCGGCGCGGCGCGACGTTGATCTCGATGTTGAACTGCCCCAGCTCGGTCTGGAAGCTCGGGTCGGCGACGGCGGAGAGCACGTCGGCGTTGCGCATCGTCGGCATGGAGTCGTCGTCGACCAGGTTGATCTCGATCTCCAGCCCGGTCATCGGCCGTTCGACGTCGAAGCGCGACTCGCGCAGCATCTCGGCGAACACGTCCAGGCACCGGCGTACCTTCTCGCGGTAGCGGGCCCGGTCCTCACGACTGAAGGTGCGCACGCCGACGTCCTCGCCCATGGTCACCACCCTGTCACCGTTGGTCCTCCCAACCTCGCACGATCCGGCAAGGCCGGGGAAGACCCGAAGGACCTTTTACCTACCCATTCCGCGCGCCGGTGATCCCCGTCGCGCCGGCGGTCGAGGCGTCCGGCCGGCGCCGGGCCGCTGGCTACGATGGCGCGATGCGCGAGAAGACCACCCGACTGTTCGTGGCGGCGGCGATCGCCGAGGCGTGCTCCTGGCTGGCCCTGCTGGTCGGCATGGCGGTCAAGTACGGCCCCCCGGCCGACGAGATCGGCGTCAAGATCTTCGGCCCGGTGCACGGCGCCCTCTTCGTGGCGTACGGGCTGCTGGTGCTGGTGATGGCCCGGACCCACCGGTGGAGCCTGATGGTCACCGCCGTCGCGCTGGTCTGCTCCGTGCCGCCGTTCGCCACCCTGTTCTTCGAGCGCTGGGCCAAGCGGCGCGGCCTGCTCGACCCCGCCCCGCAGCCGCAGCGCCCGCTGACCCCGGTCGGCTGAACCCGCCGCGCCGCCCCGGTGACGCCCCTGACCGGGCGGCCCGGGGCGACCCTGACTCGCGGTCACGAGCGCCGCGCTCGCGGCGGTGGGTCCCGCCGGCCGGCTCAGTCCGCCAGGAACGCTCCCAGTACGGCGGCCAACTGCTCCGGCGCCTCCTCGGCCATGTGGTGGCCCGAGTCGATCGGAGCGACCCGCAGGTCCGGGGCCCACTGCCGCCAGATCGCCGCCGGGTCGCCGTACAGCTCGACCAGGTCGTCCCGGGTGGACCAGCAGAACAGCGTCGGGCAGCCGATCCGCCGCCCGGCCGCCCGGTCCGCGTCGTCGGCTGCCCGGTCCGGCCCCAGCCCGGCCCGGTAGTCCTCGCACATCGCGTGCACCGTGGCCGGGTCGTGGATCGCCCGGCGATAGTCGGCGTACGCCTGCGCGCCCATCTCGTGCGGTGATCCGCCGTACCAGGCGTCGGGGTCGGCGTTGATCACGCGTTCGGCCGGCTTGGCGGACTGGGCGAGGAAGAACCAGTGCCACCACCGGGCGGCGAACCGGGCGTCGCAGCGCGCCAGCGCCTCGCCGATCGGCACGCCGTCGAGGACGCCGAGCCGGCTCACCCGGTCGGGGTGGTCCAGCGCCGTGCGCATCGCCACGTAGCAACCCCGGTCGTGGCCGACGACCGCCGCCCGGCCGTGGCCGAGGGCGTCGAGCAGGCCGACCACGTCGCGGGCCATGGCCCGCTTGGCGTACCCGGCGTGGTCCGGGCCGCCCGGCGGTTTCGAGGAGCCGCCGTAGCCGCGCAGGTCCGGGCAGATGACGGTGAACCGGTCGGCGAGCAGCGGCGCGACCCGGTGCCAGGTGGCATGGGTACGGGGATGGCCGTGCAGCAGCACCACCGGGGGCCCGGACCCGCCGTGGCGTATCCGCAGGCGCACCGGGCCGACGTCGACCTGGGCCAGGGTGAAACCGGCGAACATGTCTCGCATCGGTGCCCGGCGGGGCCGGCGCGGAAACCTCAGCCGGTCAGCACCGAGCAGGCGCCGACGCCCGCGAGCAGCAGCAGCCCGAGCGCCGCCTGCAGCAGCAGCGGCGGCCCGAGATGCGACCAGACGGTCGCGGTGCGCGGTCGCAGCGGCTGGGCGGTGGTCAGGTTGACGATCCGCTCCACCTTCGGCGGCAGGTCGGGATCCTGCGGGCGCAGGGTGAGCTGCACGTGGTCGCCGGGGTGCAGGGCGCTCTGCGGCAGGTGCCCGTGCAGTTCCACCTCGTAGAGCAGGCCGGCGGCGTCGCGGACCCGCAGCGGGGTGACCAGGAACTCGGGGCCCTGCTTGAGTTCCTTCCACTTGCGCCGGGCGCCGCCTCCGCCCCCGCCGGACGAGATCAGCGTACGCACCAGCAGCACCAGCAGACCCATCACGCTCGCGGCGGTCACCACCGCCACCAGCACCGGCTGCCCGATGCGGACCTCCCGGGGATATCCCTCCCGCAACCGGACGACCTGCCCGGTGAGGATGCGCTGCGTCGGGCGTACGACGCGGGGCGCGAGGTCGCTGTCCATGATCACCACCGAGGGTCCGGTTCCGTGCACCGATGGTATCGGTCCTCCCGGTCGAACGACGTGAATGAACCCGCGTCACGCCCGGCGGGGCGGCGAGGTGACATCCCCGGTGGCGCGGGTAAGCGTGCGGCCGAGCTGGAAAGGGGTCTTGAGCATGCAGCTGTCCTTCCTGCGCCCGCTCTACGACCGGCCCGGGCCGTGGTGCTCGGTATACCTGGACGCCTCCCGGGACACCCACGACGCGCACCCGCAGGTCGACCTGCGCTGGCGGGCCCTCAAGGGCCAGTTGCTGGAGCAGGGCGCCGACGCCGCGAGCATCGACGCGATCGAACGGGTGGTACGCGGACACGACCCGATGCCCGGCGACTACGGCATCGCGGTCTTCGCCACCCGAGGTCACGTGGTGCTCACCGAGTACCTGACCGCACCGCCGCTGAAGGACCTGGCCGTCTGGTCGAACCTGCCGCACACCATGCCGCTGGTCGCCCAGCGGGGCGAGCAGATCGCCTGGGTGCGGGTGCTGGCCGACCGCCGGGGCGCCGACGCGATGGCGGTCAGCGCGGGCGGGGTGCCGCGCCGGGCGCACGTGCAGGGCCGGGAGAGCTGGCAGCTGCGCCGGGTGCAGCCGGGCGGCTGGTCGCAGTCCCGCTACCAGCGTGCGGCGATGGAGGCGTGGCACCACAACGCCGGTGACGCGGCCGCCGCCACCGTCGAGCTGGCCGAGAAGGTCGGCGCCGACGTGCTCGTGGTCGCCGGTGACGTCCGGGCCACCGGCATGATCGCCGCCCAACTGCCGGAGCGCTGGCAGGACATGGTGGTGCGCACCGACGCCGGCTCGCGCAACGTCGGGGCCGACGACACCCTGATGGACGACCTGACCGTGCAGACCATCGCCGAGGTCGCCGAGCAGCGGGTCGCCGCCGCCCTGGACCGCTTCGGCATGCAGGAGGACGTCGGGGCGGGGCTGGACGCGGTGGTCGCCGCCCTGCAACGCAACCAGGTCGACACCATGCTCATCGTCGACGACCCGTCGGCGAACGGGCAGCTCTGGATCGGCCCCGAACCGACCGACATCGCCACCGACCCGGGGCAGCTCGCGGCCGTGCGCGACCCGCAGCAGGTCCGAGCCGACGCCGCCCTGGTCCGGGCGCTGGTCGGCACCGACGCCGAGCTGGCCGTCCTCGGCCCGGACGAGGCGCCCGACCTGACCGACGGCGTCGGTGCGGTGCTGCGCTACGTCGACGCCGGGACCCCCGGCCGTGGCAATGGCTGACCGGACGGCGGCCGACCTGGTCGTGGACCGGCTGCGGGCCTGGCGGGTGCCCCGCGTCTTCGGCTACCCCGGGGCGGCGATCGCCCCGGTGGTCGAGGCGCTGGACGCCGCCGGGGGCGACCCGGAGTTCGTCCCGGCCCGGCACGAGGAGAGCGCCGCCTTCATGGCGACCGGCCACGCCAAGTTCACCGGGGAGATCGGCGTCTGCCTGGCCACCCAGGGCCCCAGCGCGGTGCACCTGCTCAACGGCCTGTACGACGCCAAGCTGGACAGCAAGCCGGTGGTGGCCCTCGTCGGGGAGGACATCACCGGCCCGCTGGGCGGCGCGCACGAGGAGATCGGGCTGAGCCGCCTCTTCGGCGACGTCTGCAACCAGTTCGTCCGCTACGCCCGCTCCCCGGCGCACCTGCCGGTCCTGCTGGACCAGGCGTTCCGGACCGCCGCGGCGACCCGCAGCCCCACCTGCGTGGTGCTGCCCCGGGAGGTGCAGGAGGCCGTGGTGCCCGACCTGCAACCGCACGCGGCCGGGGTGGTGACCGCCACGCCGGGGGAGCCGCTGGCCCGGGTGCTGCCGCACGAGGCCGACCTGGACGCCGCCGCGTCGCTGCTCACCGTGGGCCACCGGGTGGCGATCCTGGTGGGCCAGGGAGCCCGGGGCGCGGACGACGAGGTCGTCGCGCTCGCCGACCGGCTCGGCGCGGGGGTGGCCACCTCGCTGCTCGGCAAGCCGGTGCTCGACGAGCGGCTGCCCTTCCACACCGGGGTGCTGGGCGAGGTGGGCACCCCGGCGGCGGCGCAGCTGATGGGCGGGGCGGACACCCTCCTGCTGGTCGGCACGAACGACCCGTGGACCGACTACTTCCCGATGCCGGGGCAGACCCGCACGGTGCAGATCGACATCGACGGGCGGCGGATCGGCAACCGCTACCCGGTGGACGTGCCGCTGGTCGGCGACGCCGCCGAGACGCTGCGCGCCCTGCTGGCCCGGGTCCCCGACCAGCCCAACCGGCAGTGGCGGGCCACCGTCGAGGGCTCGGTCGACCGGTGGCGCCGGCACGCCGTCGACCGGGCCGTCGCGTCGGCCGAGCCGGTGAACCCGCAGCTGGTGCTGCACGAACTCTCCGCCCGGCTGCCCCGCTGCGGCGCGGTCGCCGTCGACGTGGGGTCGGTCACCTACTGGTACGCCCGCCACCTGGAGCTGCCGCCGGGGGTGAACGCCCAGCTCTGCGGCACCCTCGGCTCGATGGGCTGCGCCCTGCCGTACGCGGTCGCGGCCAAGCTGGCCCGGCCGCACGAGCCGGTGGTGGCGTTGGTCGGCGACGGGGCGATGCAGCTCAACGGCCTGGCGGAGTTGATCACCGTGGCGGACCGGTGGTCGGAGTGGACCGACCCGCGGCTGGTGGTGCTGGTGCTCAACAACCGTGGCCGCTCCGGCACCGGGGGCGGACGGCCGGGCGGCGACGCCTCGCCGCGCCGCCCCGACGTGCCGTACGCCGGCTGGGGTCGGCTGCTCGGTCTGCACGGCGTACGGGTGGACCGGCCGGAGCTGGTCGGGGCGGCCTGGGACGAGGCGCTCGCCGCGGACCGGCCCTGCGTGCTGGAGGCGGTGGTGGACCCGGCGGTGCCGTTGCGCCCACCGGAGCCGGCCCTGGCCGACCTGCGTGGGATCGTCGCCGACGGCGACGCGGTACGGCGGGTCCGCGACACGATGCTGCGGGCCCGCACGGCGGTGGAGGCGGAGGACCTCGTTTAGCGGTACCCCGCCCGGGCATCAGAGACCAGCCGTCCCAGGAGGTCCCATGTCCGATGCCGTCGACCGTCGCTACGGCCCCGCGCCACTGCCGCAGCCCCGGGGCGTGGTCTCCGCCGCGCTTGTCGACGCGCTGCGCGAGCCGCCGCACGACCTGCCGATGGACCTCGGCGCGCGGCTGGTCACCGACGACCCGCTCGACGACGAGGACCTCCAGCTGACCCTGTTCCTCTGCTACGAGCTGCACTACCGCGGCTGGCGGGCGGTGGACGACGACTGGGAGTGGCAGCCCACCCTGGTGGCGCTCCGGTCGGTCGCCGAGCGGGCCTTCGAGGCGGCGCTGCGCCGGCTGGTCGGCCCGCTGCCGGCGGTGCTGCCCGGCGGTGTGCCCCGGGCGCTGGCCGAGCTGGTGGCCGCCGACGACGGGCCGTCGCTCGCCGTCGCGTTGCAGCGCCGGGCCACCCTGGCGCAGTTCCGCGAGTTCGTCGCCCACCGGTCGATCTACCACCTGCGCGAGGCCGACCCGCACAGCTGGGGGCTGCCCCGGCTCGGCGGGCCGGCGAAGGCCGCCCTGGTGGAGATCCAGATGGACGAGTACGGCAACGGCCGGCTGGACCGGATGCACGCCGAGCTGTTCCGCGCCACCCTCGGCCGGCTGGGCCTGGACACCGGGTACGCCGCCCACCTGGACCTGGTCCCGGCGGTCACCCTGGCCACGAACAACCTGATCTCGCTGTTCGGGCTGCGCCGACGGCTGCGCGGCGCGCTCCTGGGCCACCTCGCCGCCTTCGAGATGACCTCGTCGCTGCCGAACCGCCGCTACGGCAACGGCCTGCGCCGGCTCGGCCTGGACGAGGTCGCCACCCGCTTCTACGACGAGCACGTCGAGGCCGACGCGGTGCACGAGCAGATCGCCGCGTACGACCTGTGCGGCGGGCTGGTGCGCGCGGAGCCCGGGCTCACCGCCGACGTGCTGTTCGGCGCGGCCGCCGCGCTGGCGGTGGACCGGCTCTTCGCGGCGCACCTGCTCGACAGCTGGGCCGCCGGCCGCTCCTCCCTGCGCCCCGCCCCCGCCCCACTCGCCGTACCCACCGCCGCCTGACCCCCGGCCTCACCGCAGCACTCGGTGGCCCCGCCGCCTCCCGCCCCCGGCTGCCGGACTCCGACGCCGGCGGTGATCAAGAGGTTCGCGTAGCGATCCGACCCGAAGACGTGCCCGAACCTCTTGATCACCGGCGTGCTCGTCAGGTGGCCGGGGCGGGGTGGGGGGAGTCAGCCGGCACGGAAGTTCACCGCCTTGTGGGTGCCGTCGCAGAACGGCTTCAGCGCCGACTTGCCGCACCGGCACAGGGCGACCGTGCCCCGCCGCGTGTCGATCGCCCGCCCGTCCGGGGTGACCAGGGCGAAGTCGCCCCGGACCAGCAGTGGGCCGTCCGGGTAGGGGGTGATGATGGCCGCCGCGTCGGCGGTGGGGTCCTCGGCGCTCATGCGTCGGATGTGCCCGTGCCGGTCCCGCCGAAACTCCCGCGCGCAGCCGTCCCGCCTGGGCGGTCCCGTCCCGGGCGGACCGCGACCGGCGTACCGCCACCGACCCGGTGATTGCCCCCAATGCCCCGTTTAGACCCCATCGGTACGGGAAGCCGGGCCGCGTGGTGAGCGATCGAGGCAAGGTGGGGCCGGTGCCCGAGGTGCAGAAGGGGCTCGTGGCCGAGGGCGCGGGTCTGGCCGGCGACCGGGTGGTGGCGGCGGGCAGCACCGCACGGGTGCTGGTGGCCGCCGCCGCCCGGGCGTTGCGCGGCGCCGACTGCGCCGACCTCGGCCAGCCGACCCCGCTGTCCCGGTTCACCGCCGCGCCCGAGGTGGTGCGCCGCGCCGCCGCCGCCCGGGCCGCCGGACGGGTCGCGCTCACCCCGGAGCAGACCGCCGAGGTGGAGGCCGAACGGGTGGCCCGGTGGATCGTCGACCAGTACCCCCGCCGGCGCTACCCGGGCGTGGTCGTGGGCTCGCCGCACGCCGCCGCGGTGCACCTGGCGGTCGCGCTCGGCGTACCGTGGCTGCCCGCCGGCTTCGAGATGAGCGCGCACTGGACCCGGGGGTCGGTGGACCGCCCCCGGGCCGCCCTCGACCACGGCGCGGCGCTCGCCGCCCGGCTGCTGGCCGGCAACCCCGATCTGCACGTACGGCAGGTGCACTGCCCGGCGAGCCGGGGCGCGCTGGCCGGGGCGACCGTGTCGCTGCTGGCCCGGTGGCGGGCCCTGCCGGCGGCGTACGCCCGGTTCCTGGGCGACCGGCTGCTGCCCGGCGCCCCGGTGCTGGTGGTCCGTGACGCGCGGACCTGGCCGGTGCTCGACGAGGGCCGGGGGCACAGCTTCCAGCTCGGCTGCCCGTCCAGCGGGCTGGAGCCGGTGGACTTCCACCCGGATTCGCCCGCCCTGCGCCAGCTGCTCCGCGCCGCCGGTGGCGACGGCGCCCACTGGGAGCCACCGGAGGTCTCCGCCGCCGGGGAGCACGCCGAGCACGGCGTCGAGCCGGGCTTCGCCGAGGCGGCCCGGCGCTGGGCGGGGCGCCACGGCCACGACCTGCACGAGGTGCACGTCCCGCACCCGGCCGCGCTGAGCGCCGCCGTCGCCGACCTCTACCGGCGCTGGCTGCGGCGGGCCGGCAAGACCGGTGACCGGTTGGTGGTCGAGTGCGGGCGGTTGTTCGACCCGTGGCAGGTGGTGCGCGCGGGGCTGGTGCCCTACTGGTGCGAGAACGCCACCCGGCGCAGCGTCGAGGCGGCGGAGTGGTGGCTCGCCGGCAGCGAGCCGTTCAGCTCGGTGGACGTGCTGCCGGAGTCGCCCGGCATGCGTACCCCGGCGCTGGCCGGACTGCCGCAGTGGCTCGCCGTGGCCGCGTTCGGCCGTCGCCGCCGGGCCCTGGACCGGACCGCCGCCCGCGGCTACCCGGTCGCCACCGTCCCCACCCGCCGGGCCACCGAGGTGCTCCGCAACCAGCCGTACGACCTGCCGGTCCCGCCGCCGCTGACCGCCGCCGAGGCCGTCGCCGCGCTGCGGGACGGTGGCGCCCCGCTCGGGCTGGCCGTGACCTGACCGGGCGGAAACCGGACGCCGGGCGGGCCAGCACCCGACCCGGCGGCCCGAGCTGCCGAAACATCCTCGCGAACCCCGGGTCCCGTGATTGAGTACCTACGGAGCGGGAACACCGCTCGCTGCGACGGCCTGACATGCCGTGCGGCGCGCTCTCTGCCGCTCCCGCGCGTCCGGTGACACCGGCGCGTCACGTGACCCAACTTCCGGCCCGGTGCGTGGCCCGACCACGCGCACGACCGGCTCCGATCCGGGCGGGGGACCTTCCTGAGGGAGGCGCGGATGTTCGGACAGACCACCACGACCACGACCACGGCACCGCCGACCAACGAGCGCGGCCTGGAGGACCTGGACGCCGCCGCGCTGGCGTACGCGGCGCGGATCGAGGGACTGCCGCCCGAGCGGCGGCAGGAGGCACGCGACGACCTGGTCCGGTTCGCCCTGCCCTTCGCCGGCCGGCTGGCCCGCCGGTACCGGGGACGGGGTGAGCCGCTGGAGGACCTGGAGCAGGTGGCCCGGCTCGGCCTGGTCAACGCCGTCGACCGGTACGACCCGGAGCGGGGCTCGTTCACCGCGTACGCCGCCATCACCATCGTCGGCGAGATCAAGCGGCACTTCCGCGACCGCACCTGGGGCGTGCACGTGCCCCGCCGGCTGCGCGACCTGATCCTGGAGGTCGGGCAGGCCACCGCGGCGCTGACCAGCGAGCTGTCCCGGGCGCCCAGCGTGGCGGAGCTGGCCGCGCGGCTGGAGACCCCCGAGGAGGAGATCCTCGCCGCGCTGGAGTCGGCCGCCGGCTACAGCCCGGCCTCGCTGAACGCGCCGGTCGGCGGGGAGAGCTCCGCCGAGTTCGGCGACCTCGTCGGCGAGTCGGACAACGCCCTGGAGTCGGTGGACGACCGGGTGACGGTCAGCGGGCTGCTGCACCGCCTGCCCTGGCGCGAGCGGCGCATCCTGGCCATGCGCTTCTACGGCAACCAGACCCAGGCGGAGATCGCGGCCCGGTTCGGCATCTCGCAGATGCACGTCTCCCGGCTGCTGTCCCGCGCGCTGACCTGGCTGCGCCAGGCCATGCTGGCCGACGCCCCGCCGCCCTGGCAGAACGGCGTCGCCGAGTCCGAGACCGGGCGCAACCGGATCGCCCTCAAGCGCACCGGCGACCGGGTGGTGGTGGAGATCGGCGGCGAGATCGACCGGGACGGCGCCGACCAGCTGCGCCGGGTGATGCTGGAGGCGGTCACCGGCCGGCCCCGTGAGGTCGTGGTCGACCTGGACGGTGCCGGTGGGGTCGACGCCGGTGGGATCGCGGCGCTGATGGCCGGCCGGGACGCCGCCGCCCGCACCGGCGTCCCGCTGCGGCTGACCCGGGTGCAGCCCGCGGTACGCCGCTCGCTGGCGGCGGCCGGCCTGCCGGCCACCGTCGAAGCCTGACCGCTGCGTGGCCCGACCCCGGCGCGGCCCGCCCGCGCCGGGGTCGGACCGCACCCGTCACGCCGACGCGGGCCCCCACATCCGCCCTCGCCCGGAAGGCCGGGCCGTGGACCGGCTGTGCGATCAGGTCGGTAGCCGGCCACCACCGGCGCCGCCGGTCCGGGCCGAACCCGCAGGGGCGGGGTGGTCGGGCCGTCTCACCTGGTCCGACCGACGGTGGCTGCCGCGACGAGCGCGCCGACCGGCCACGGGCCGAGGGCGACCGTGCCGAACCCGACAGGTGGACGGGCCGCAACCGAGCGGCGTCGCCGGTCGTGTCCCGCTCAGTGCTCCTCGGTGTCGCCGTGCCCGCGCGGGTGCCGCCACCGCTCGTTCTCCTGCGGCGCCCGCTCCGCGCCCAGGGCGCCGGTCTCCGGCTCGTCGGTCTCCTCGAAGCTGGGCCGGCGCACCTCCTCCGGCTCCGGCACGTCCACCGGCCGGGCGCCGGACTGCGGGGCGGGGTGGTACGCCTCCGCCGCCCGCGCGCCGTGCGCGCCCTCGGCCGCCGGCGACTCCGGAAGGTGCTTCTCCCGGTGCAGTTCCTCGCGGAACTCCTGCGGCGGGCGGGTGGTGCGCTGCGGCAGGTCCCGGCCCAGGTCGGCGACGAGTGGACCGTACTTGGCGTCGAAGGCGGGCCGCTCGGAGCGGATCCGGGGCATCCGGTCGAAGTTGCGCAGCGGCGGTGGGCAGGTGGTGGCCCACTCCAGGGAGTTGCCGAAGCCCCACGGGTCGTCCACGGTCACCATCGCGCCGTACCGCCAGGACTTCCAGATGTTCCAGATCAGGAACAGCGTGGACGCGCCGAGGACGAACGCGCCGACGGTCGAGACGATGTTGAGCACGGTGAAGCCGTCGCTGGGCAGGTAGTCGGCGTACCGGCGGGGCATGCCCTCGTTGCCGAGCCAGTGCTGCACCAGGAAGGTGGCGTGGAAGCCGAGGAACATGGTCCAGAAGTGCAGCTTGCCGAGGCGTTCGTCGAGCAGCCGGCCGGTCATCTTCGGGAACCAGAAGTACAGCCCGCCGAACGCGGCGAAGACGATGGTGCCGAAGAGCACGTAGTGGAAGTGCGCCACCACGAAGTAGGTGTCGGTGACGTGGAAGTCCACCGGCGGGCTGGCCAGCAGCACGCCGGTCAGGCCGCCGAGCAGGAAGGTGACCAGGAAGCCGACGGCGAAGAGCATCGGCGTCTCGAAGGTGATCTGCCCCTTCCACATGGTGCCGATCCAGTTGAAGAACTTCACCCCGGTGGGGACCGCGATCAGGTAGCTCAGGAAGCTGAAGAACGGCAGCAGCACCTGCCCGGTGGCGAACATGTGGTGCGCCCAGACGCTCATCGACAACACCGTGATGGCGATGGTGGCCAGCACCAGACCGGTGTAGCCGAAGATCGGCTTGCGGGCGAAGACCGGGATGATCTCGGTGATGATGCCGAAGAACGGCAGCGCGATGATGTAGACCTCGGGGTGGCCGAAGAACCAGAACAGGTGCTGCCAGAGCATCTGCCCACCGGTGGTGGAGTCGAACACGTGGGCGCCGAGCAGCCGGTCCGCGGCGAGCGCGAACAGGGCGGCGGCCAGCAGCGGGAAGACCAGGAGCACCAGCACGCTGGTCAGCAGCAGGTTCCAGGTGAAGATCGGCATCCGGAACAGGGTCATGCCGGGCGCGCGCAGGGTCAGCACGGTCGTGATCAGGTTGACCGCGCCGAGGATGGTGCCCAGACCCGAGACGGCCAGGCCGACCACCCACATGTTCGCCCCGACGCCCGGCGAGTGCTCGGCCGTGCTCAGCGGGGTGTAGGCGGTCCACCCGAAGTCGGCGGCCCCCTGGGGGGTGAAGAAGGCGGCCATGACGATCAGCGCGCCGAAGAAGTAGAGCCAGTACGCGAACGCGTTCAGCCGGGGGAACGCCACGTCGGGCGCGCCGATCTGCAACGGCACCAGGTAGTTGCCGAACCCGAACACCATCGGCGTCGCGAAGAGCAGCAGCATGATCGTGCCGTGCATGGTGAACATCTGGTTGTACTGCTCGGGGGAGAGGATCTGCATCCCCGGCTGGCCCAGCTCGGCCCGGATCAGCAGGGCCATGAATCCGCCGATGATGAAGTAGGCGAAGGACGTGCCGAGGTAGAGCAGGCCGATCAACTTGGCGTCGGTGGTCCCCAGCAGCTTGATCAGCGAGCTGCCCTTGAGGGCCGGCCGGACCGGGCCGGGGTAGCCGCCGAACCGGGCCGGTGCGAGGATCGCCGGCCCCCGGTCTCGTGCGGGCTCCGTGGTTACCCGTCTGGGCATGGCTCTCACCCCGTCGTCACGACAGAAAGGACGGGCGCGACTACCCGCCCCTCCGCCTATGTAACCAGGCGAGAGAGGTAATTTCGGTCAAACCGCCGGCACGAGGGCCCAGACGACCTTCCCGTCGCCGAGCGGCGAGCTGCCCCAGCGCTGCGCCACCTCGCGGACCAGCAGCAGCCCCCGGCCGCCCTCGGCGCGCAGCTCCGGGCACCCGGCCCGGGCCGCCGTCGGGCTGCCGTCGGCCACCGACACCTGCAGGTACGGCCGGCGCAACGTCAGCGTCACCTGCATCGGGGTGTGCGCGTGCCGGACCACGTTGCCCACCAGCTCGCTGAGCACCAGCGAGGCCGGGCCGGCCAGCTCCGGCACGTTCCACCGGCCGCACGCCTCCGCGACCAGCTCCCGGGCCTTGCGGCAGGCGGTCGCCACCGGCTCCAGTCGCATCCGCAGCCGCGGCGACGCGGACGCTCCGGCCAGCTCGGCGGCCTCGGCGCAGTTGCGGCGTACCGGCACCACCCGGCAGGCGGTGGACTCGGCGAGCCAGGCGGCGGCGTCCGGCGGGGGAGAGCAGAGCACGACCGGCACGGCCGGCCAGTCCGCGGCCCGCCGGCAGGCCGCCGCGAAGACGGACAACGCCAGCCGGTCGGTGACCCGGACGCCGCCGAGGTCGACCACGAGCGCGTCCGGCTGACTGGTCAGGCAGCGGTCCAGCACGGTGTGCACCGCGCGCATCGTGGCCATGTCCAGCGCGCCGGCGAGCCGCACGACGGTCACCGGGGACTCGTCGTGGACCTCACAGCTGATCCGGCTCGCCATCGGCTCCTCCGCTCATGTGCTGGCAGATCCCCGCAGGTACCCGCCGCAGAGCGGGACGAAACCGGACCGCGCCGCCCACCACGGCCGACTCAGTGGCGATCCCCGTCACGTCCGGCGAGCACGCCCAGACCGAGCATGCCGACCCCCAGCCCCAGGTGCAGCAGGTCGTCCGCGCCGTCGACCGGCAGGACGTTCGCGGCGCTGCGATGGTCGACCGCCAGCCCGTACAGCCAGAGCACGAGATAGACCGCCCCGCCGCCGACCAGGTACGCGCGGGCCCGCACGACGGTGCGCGCCAGCACCAGCCCGGCCACCCCGAAGGCCAGGTGCACCAGGTTGTGCAGCACCGACACCTGGAACACCCCGAACAGCTGCGCGCCGGACTGGTGCCCGGCCAGCCGCAGATCGGCGTACCCGGTGGTGATGCCGGGCACGAAGCCCAGCGCGCCGACGAGCAGGAAGAGCACCCCGACGGTGGCCGCGGCCCGCCGCACCGGCGCACGACCGTCCGCCGGGTTGCGCCGGGCCCGGGAGTGGGCCATCGGACCCACCATGGCGGGCTCCCTCCGTCGCGCCGCGCGTACCCGGGCCCGGAAGGGACAAACCCCGGTCCGGACCCCGCGCGGGGTCCGGACCGGGGTCGGTCGTACGGCTCAGGCGGCCTGCAGCTGGGGCACCCGTGCGCCCCGCCGGACCCGCTCGTAGAGGTCGACGTACCGCTGCGCCATCACCGCCGGGGTGAACCGGACGGCCGCCTCCCGCCGGCACTCGTCGGCGTCCAGCAGGCCGGCCGCGAGCAGCAGGTCGCCCAGCTCGTCCTCGTCGCCGGTGAGCAGCCCGGTGCGGCCGTGCTCGATCAGCTCGGGCAGGCAGCCGCGGGCGGTCGCCACCACCGGCGTGCCCAGCGCCAGCGACTCCACCACGGCCGTGCCGCCCGGCTCCTCCCACCGCAGCGGGAACAGCGACGCCTTCGCCCCGGCCAGCAGGTCGTCACGCTCCTGCCCGGCGACGGTGCCCACCCACCGGACCAACTCTCCGTCGACGTGCGGGGCCACCTCGTCGTAGAAGAACCGGACGTCCGGGTTCTGCCGGGCCTCGTCCCCGGCCGCGGCCAGGTCCTCCGGCCGGTGGTACGGCCCGACCGGCCCGGCGAGCACCAGCGGCACCCCGACCCGCTGGGCCAGCCGGGCGCCGACGTCCTGCCCCTTGCCCGGGTTGATCCGGCCCAGGATGATCGCGTAGTCGCCCTTCTCCGGCCGGGGCGCGCGGTCCGCGCCGACGGCCAGCGGCGTGGACAGGTGCACGTGCCCGACGGAGTGCGCCTGCAACGCCCGGGGGGCGCGGGCGAGCTGCGAGGCGGAGACGCCGTTGACCCGGACCCGCTCGCCGGCGTCGAGGTTGCCGTACAGCTCCGGGTGCTTGGCCAGGTCCCAGTGCAGGGTGTGCAGCACCGGCGGGGCGTCCGGGCCCATCGCCGAGAGGGTGGCCAGGCCGACCGCCTCCACGTGGTCGTGCACCAGGTCGATGTCGTCGCGGGTGTGCAACTGCCGGACGACGCCGTTGAGGTGCGCCTGGGAGACCCCGCACACCTGGTTGTACGGCCGTTGCAGGGCGTGGAACTGCCCGTCGGGGAAGACGGAGAACTTCTCGTCCACCGGCAGCGTGCTGCTGTCGACCGAGGCGAGCACCACCTTCACCCCGAGCCGCCGCAACTCCGGCACCAGGGTGGCGATGACGTTCTCGATGCCGCCGTAGCCGGGGGGCGGCACGGACAGCCAGGGGCCGGCGTTCATCAGGACCGTGAGACTCATCGCGCTGTCTTCCTTCCCTCGGCGGGGCCCCCGTCGGTCACCCGCTGCACGCCGTCGACC
The DNA here is from genome assembly GCF_900090295.1 of Micromonospora coxensis. Classification (NCBI taxonomy): domain Bacteria; kingdom Bacillati; phylum Actinomycetota; class Actinomycetes; order Micromonosporales; family Micromonosporaceae; genus Micromonospora; species Micromonospora coxensis. The sequence continues at coordinate 6,073,242 of NZ_LT607753.1, forward strand.
GACCCGTGGGGCCGGCCGTCCCGCTCCGGTCGTCGCGACCGGACGTTCACGCCGCCGCCACCCGCCGGCGCGGCACCCGGTGGCGCAGCTGCGCCAGCGGCGGACGCTCCTGCACGGAGACGTCGCTGACCACGATCTCCCGGTCCAGGTTCGGCAGCGCGTCCGAGCCGCCCCGGCGGAACTGGGTCAGCAGGGCCGCCGGCACCGTGCCCGGGCTGGCCCAACCGCGTCGCTGCAACCGCGACCAGGCGGTCTGCATGATCTGCGCCGACATCCGGCCCAGCGCCGCGGTGTCCTGGTGGCGGTGCTTGCGCTCGCCGAGGTCGACCTGGGCCAGCGCGTCCAGCCCCACCAGCTCCAGCAGGTCGATGAGCATCGCCGTCTCGACCCCGTACCCGGAGACGAAGGGCACCTGCTCCAGCACCTCGCGCCGGCCCGCGTACTCGCCGGCCAGCGGCTGCACGAAACCGGCCAGCTCCGGCCAGAAGAGGTTGAGCAGCGGCCGGGCCATCAGCTCCGTCACCCGCCCGCCACCGTCGGCCTCCACGCTGTGCGCCCCGACCAGCGGCCGGTGGTAGAAGCCCTTCACGAAGTCGACCGACGGATCGGTCAGCAACGGTCCGAGCAGGCCCGTCACGAAGTGCGGCCGGAACTCGCGCAGGTCGGCGTCGATGAAGGCGACGATGTCGCCCTCGGCGGCGGCCAGGCCGGCCCAGAGCGCGTCGCCCTTGCCGGTCAGTCGGGGCAGGCCCCGGGTCATCTCGTCCTGGCCGACCACCTCGGCACCGGCGGCGCGGGCCACCTGCGCGGTCCGGTCGGTCGACCGGGAGTCGACCACGATCAGCTCGTCGACCAGGGCGACCCGGTCCATCAGGTGTTCGCGGATCGTGGAGACGATCGCCCCGACCGTGGCCTCCTCGTTACGGGCGGGCAGCACGACGCTGACCCTGCTGCCACCCTTGGCGCGCATGAGCCGACGTGCCGGCCAGTCCCGTGCCGACGTCGTGCGATACGTGGCCCATGCCTCCACGACGGGTAAGACGATCGCTTCTGTATCCCGCACTGACACACCCCCAGATCGTGGCGGAAACGCGGAGTGGGTTTTCCCGAATCCGCCCGCGCGCTAACCGGATCATGCCTAACAGCTTGATCACGAAGGGTTCTCCGGTCGGTTCCGGGCAGATGAACGGTGCATTGCGCGCCCCGTCGGGTTTTACGTTCCGTCGCCGGGGGGAGTGCTGTCTCCGCTAGTCGTGACACAGCGTCGAGAGGGTCGGTGGAATGCGCACGTGCCGGGTGGGACTGGTCGGGGCCGGTGGGGTGGCGCAACGTCATGCCCGCGTGTTGGCCGGATTCGAGGACGTGGAACTGCTCGGGGTGACCGATGTGGCCCGGGACGCGGCGACGGAGCTGGCCGGCGCGCACGGCGGCCGCAGCTTCGCCGACATCGACGAGCTGCTCGCCGCCGGACCGGACGCGGTGTACGTCTGCGTGCCGCCGTTCGCGCACGGGCCGGTGGAGGAGGCGGTGATCGCCGCCGGCATCCCGATGTTCGTGGAGAAGCCGGTCGCGGTGGACCTGGACACCGCCGAGCGGATCGCCGCGCTGGTGCAGGAGCGGGGACTGCTCACCGCCGTCGGGCACCACTGGCGGTACCTGCACGTGGTGGAGCAGGCGCGGCAGCTGCTCGCCGACCGTCCGGTGCGGATGGTCAACGGGGCCTGGCTGGACAAGGTCCCGCCGGTGTCCTGGTGGGCGGTGCGGGAGCGCTCCGGCGGACCGGTCGTCGAGCAGGCCGCGCACGTGCTGGACCTGGTCCGCTCGCTGGTCGGCGAGGCGGTCGAGGTGACCGCGTACGGCGACGGCACGCCGCCGCCGGTCGACGGCGCCGACATCGACTCGGTGACCGCCGCCACCCTCCGCTTCGCCGGCGGGGCGGTCGGCACCCTCGCCGCGGCCTGCGTGCTGACCTGGAAGCACCGGGCCGGCCTGGAGATCCTCGCCGACGGCCTGGCGCTGTCGCTGGCCGAGGACGGCCTGGTGATCCGCGACGCCGACGGCGAGCGGCGCGTCGAGTCCGACCCGGACGGCGCGCGGGTCGCCGTGGACCGGGCCTTCATCGACGCGGTGACCGGGGTCGGCGACGACATCCGGGTGCCGTACGCCGAGGCGCTGCGCACCCAGCGGCTCGCCCTCGCGGTCGCCGAGAGCGCCCGCACCGGCCGCAGCGTCACGCTGCCCACCGGCCCGGCCGCCACTCGGTCGGTCGCCGCCGTGCCGACCGCCGTCACCGAAGAGGTGAGCGTCGATGCGTGACAAGGTCGTGGTGGTCAGCGGACCCGGCCGGGTGGAGCTGACCGAGCAGGACGCCGCCGAGCTGCCCGAGGGCTCGTTCCGGGTGGAGACGCTCTACAGCGGCGTCTCCGCCGGCACCGAGCTGAGCTTCGTCAAGGGCACCAACCCGTACCTCAACGTCACCTGGAACCCGGACCTGGGCCTGTTCCAGCCGGGGGAGGCGAGCACCCCGTACCCGGTCACCCGGCTGGGGTACATGCAGGTCGGGCGGGTGGTGGAGAGCCGTACCCCGGCCGTCGCCGTCGGCACGGTGGGGGCCATGACGTACGGCCACCGCACCGGCTACGTGGCCGACCCGCTCGCCGAACGCTTCGTCCCGCTCCCCGACGACCTGGACCCGATGCTCGGCGTCTACGTCGCCCACATGGGCCCGATCTGTGCCAACGGCCTGCTGCACGCCGCCGCCGACCTGTGCGGCACCGATGTGCGCTCGCTCGGCGACGGGGTGCGCGGGCGGCGGGTCGCGGTGGTCGGCAGCGGGGTGGTGGCGCTGCTGACCGCCCTGTTCGCCAAGCGGCACGGGGCGGCCTCGGTGGTGGTGCTGGACCCCACGCCGCAGCGGCGGCAGGTCGCCGAGGCGCTCGGCCTGGAGACCCTCGACCCGGAGGCCGACGACCCGGCCGTGGTGCTGAAGACCCGGTGGAACCACGCCGCCGGCGACCGGGGCGCCGACGTGGTGTTCCAGTGCCGGGGGCAGGCGTGGGCGCTGCACCTGGCGCTGCGCCTGCTGCGCCCCCAGGGCACCGTGATCGACCTGGCCTTCTACCAGGACGGCGCGGACGCCGTGCGGCTCGGCGAGGAGTTCCACCACAACGGGCTGTCGCTGCGCTGCGCCCAGATCGGCCGGGTGCCGCGCGGGCTCGCCCCGACCTGGGACCGGGAGCGGCTCTCCGCCGAGACGATCGAGCTGCTGCGGCAGTACGGCGACGTGATCCGCAAGCACCTGGTCTCCGCCGTGGTGCCGTTCGACGAGGCCCCGGGGCTGCTGACCGACCTGGCCGCGCGGCGCCGGCAGGAACTCCAGGTGATCTTCACCGGCTGAGCCGGTCCGGCCCTGGGCGGGGGCGGCTACGGTCGGGCCATGACCGTCGAGACCGCCGGCCGGCCGGGCCTGGCTGCCCTGCTGCCCTACCTGCGCGCCCATCGCGGCACCCTCGTCGCGGTGGGCGCGTTGTCGCTCGTCGGCGCCGGGGCGGCGCTGGCCCAGCCGCTGCTGACCCGGCAGGTGCTCGACTCCCTGGCCGCGGCCCGACCGGTCGCCGGCCTGGTCGTCGTGCTGGTCGCCCTGGTGGTGGCCGGGGCGGCTCTCGGCGGGCTCCGCGACTACCTGCTGCAACGCACCGCCGAGGGGGTGGTGCTGGGCACCCGCCGCCGGCTCGCCGGGCACCTGCTGCGGCTGCCGATCGTGGAGTACGACCGGCGCCGCACCGGCGACCTGCTCTCCCGGGTCGGCTCCGACACCACCCTGCTGCGGGCGGTGGTCACCTCCGGGCTCTTCGAGACGGTCACCGGAGCGGTGATGGTGCTCGGCGCGGCGACCGCGATGGCCCTGCTCGACCCGGTGCTGTTCGGGGTGACCCTGCTCGGGGTCGCCGCCGGGGTGGGCTTCGCGCTCACCGTCGCCCGCCGGGTGCGCGGCCTGTCCCGCGCCGCCCAGGAGCGGGTCGGGGAGATGACCTCCGCCGTGGAGCGCGCGATCTCCGCCGCCCGCACCATCCGCGCCGCCCGGGCCGAGGGCCGCGAGGCCGCCACGGTCGGGGTCAGCGCGCAGGCGGCGTACGCGGCCGGGCTGCGGGTGGCCCGGGTGCAGGCCGTCGTCGGCCCGGTCAGCACGGTCACCATCCAGGGCGCGTTCCTGCTGGTCCTCGGCGTCGGCGGGGCCCGGGTGGCGGCCGGCGCGATCACCGTCGGCGATCTGGTCGCCTTCGTGATGTTCCTGTTCTTCCTGGTCCTGCCGTTGGGTCAGGCGGTGCACGCGTACACCCAGCTGCAGACCGGGCTCGGCGCGTTGCAGCGCATCGAGGAGGTGCTGGCCGTACCGGCGGAGGAGACCGCGGACCGGGCCGGGCCGGCGCCGGTCCCGCCGCCCGGACGCCCGGCGGTGATCGAGTTCGACCGGGTCGGGTTCGGCTACCCGGACGGCCCGGCGGTGCTGCACGAGGTGAGCTTCACCGTGCCCGCCGGCGCCCGCACCGCCCTGGTCGGCCCCTCCGGCGCCGGCAAGTCCACCCTGCTGGCGCTGGTGGAACGCTTCTACGACGTCACCGCCGGGGCGTTGCGCATCGACGGCGTCGACGTGCGCGACCTGCCCCGCGACGCGCTGCGGTCCCGGCTCGGCTACGTCGAGCAGGAGGCCCCGGTGCTCGCCGGGACGCTGCGGGACAATCTGCTCATCGGCGCCCCGGACGCCAGCGAGGCCACCCTGCGCGACGCGCTCGAACAGGTCAACCTGACCCACCTCGCCACCCGCGCCCCCGAGGGGTTGGACGTGCAGGTGGGGGAGGGCGGGGTGCTGCTCTCCGGCGGCGAACGGCAGCGGCTGGCCATCGCCCGCGCGCTGCTCGCCGGGCCGCCGGTGCTGCTGCTCGACGAGCCGACCAGCAACCTCGACGCCCGCAACGAGGCGGCCCTGCGCCGGGCCATCGACGCGGTGGCCCGGCGGCGCACCCTGCTGATCGTCGCCCACCGGCTGGCCACCGTCGTCGACGCCGACCAGATCGTGGTGCTCGACGGCGGACGGGTGGTGGCGGTCGGCACCCACGACGAATTGACGGTCACCAGTCCGCTCTATCGGGAGCTGGCCGCTCACCAGCTGCTGGTGAGCTGACCCGGCCCACCCCCGCTGAGCTGGGCGGACGCCCGGCCGTTCGGGCCGGCGGCGCGCCCCTGACGAGCCGGGCAGCGATCAGCGGCCCGGTTCGCGTACCGTTGCCGCTCATGGGTGTGTCGCAACGCTTGAAGAGCAGGTTCCGGCGGTTCCTCCAGCGCCCGGGGACGACGGTGGACCTGGCCCCGCTGGAGAAGCTGCTGCCGCGGATCGCCGCGCGCGAGGAGGAACTGTCCGCCCTCGACGACGCCGCGCTCACCGAGGCCGCCGCCACCGCCTCGGAGTACGTGGAGATCTGCGCGCTCGGCCGGGAGGCCGCCCGCCGTGGGCTGGACCAGCGGCCGTACGACGTGCAGCTGCTCGGCGCGATGTCGCTGCTCTCCGGCAAGGTCGCCGAGATGGCCACCGGTGAGGGCAAGACGCTGACCGCCACCATCGCCGCGTACGGGCACGTCCGGCTCGGCAACGGCCCGGTGCACGTGCTCACCGTCAACGACTACCTGGCCCGCCGCGACGCCGAGTGGATGTCCCCGGTCTACCGCCTGCTCGGGCTCACCGTCGGCTGGGTCAACGAGGCCTCCACCCCCGAGGAGCGGCGGGCCGCGTACGCCTGCGACGTCACCTACGTCTCGGTCAGCGAGGCCGGCTTCGACTTCCTGCGCGACCAGCTCGTCACCGACATCGCCGAGCGGGTCCAGCCGCCGCTGAAGACCGCGATCGTCGACGAGGCGGACTCGATCCTGATCGACGAGGCCCGGGTGCCGATGGTCCTCGCCGGCTCGGTGGTCGGCGAGCAGGATCCGGTGCACGCCGCGGCGGCGCTGGTGCGCGGCCTGCGCAAGGGCAAGCACTACACCGTCGCCGAGGACGGCCGCAGCGTCGCCTTCACCAGCGCCGGCCTGGCCACCGTCGAGGCCAAGCTCGGCGGCATCGACCTGTACGACACCGAGCACGTCGGGCAGCTCTCCGCGGTCAACGTGGCCCTGCACGCGCACGCCCTGCTGCACCGCGACGTCGACTACATCGTCCGCGACGGCACCGTCGAGCTGATCGACGAGATGCGCGGCCGGGTCGCCCAGCGCCGCCGCTGGCCGGACGGCCTGCAGGCCGCGGTCGAGGCGAAGGAGGGGCTCGACGCCACCGCCGAGGGCGAGGTGCTGGGCACCATCGCCGTGCAGGCGTACATCGCGCTCTACCCGACGGTCTGCGGGATGACCGCGACCGCGGTGCTCGTCGGCGACCAGCTGCGGGAGTTCTTCGGCCTGGAGGTGGCGGTGATCCCGCCGAACACCCCCTGCATCCGCGAGGACGAGCCGGACCGCATCTACGCCACCCGGGCGGAGAAGGAGGAGGCGCTGATCGACGAGATCAGGCGCAACCACGAGCGCGGCCGTCCGGTGCTGGTCGGCACCCTGGACGTCAAGGAGTCCGAGGGCCTGGCCGCCGGGCTGAACGCCGCCGGGGTGTCCTGCGTCGTGCTCAACGCCAAGAACGACGACGAGGAGGCGGCGATCATCGCCGAGGCCGGCGCGTACGGCGCGGTCACCGTCTCCACCCAGATGGCCGGGCGGGGCGTCGACATCCGGCTCGGCGGCAGCGGCCAGGTCGACGCCGAGCGGGTCGCCGAGCTGGGCGGCCTGTACGTGATCGGCAGTGGCCGGCACGACAGCCGCCGGGTCGACGACCAGCTGCGCGGCCGGGCCGGCCGCCAGGGCGACCCCGGTGGCTCGGTCTTCTTCGTCAGCCTGGAGGACGACCTGGTCGTCCGGCACGCCGGCGACACCGTCCCGGCCTCGCCGCGGATGAACGCCGACGGTCTGGTCACCGACGAGCAGGTCGACTACGCCGTGGAGCACGCCCAGCGGGTGGCCGAGGGCGTCAACCACGAGATCCACCGCAACACCTGGCGCTACAGCGTGGTGATCGAGCAGCAGCGCAAGGCCCTGGCCGAGCGGCGCGAGCGGCTGCTCACCACCGACGTGGCGGCGCTGATGCTGCTCGACCGGGTGCCGGAGAAGGCCGGCGAGATGGACGAGGACCTGCTGGCCCGGGTCGCCCGCTCGATCGCCCTGTACCACCTCGACCGGCTCTGGGCCGAGCACCTGGCCGAGCTGTCGGAGGTCCGCGAGGGCGTGCACCTGCGCGCGCTGGGCCGTCTCGACCCGCTCGACGAGTTCCACCGGGCCGCGGTGCCCGCGTTCAACGACCTCGTCCCCGAGATCGAGACGCGGACCATCGCCACCTTCGAGGAGACCGAGTTCGCCGACGACTGGGAGCCGGACGCCGCGAAGCTGGTCCGGCCCAGCGCCACCTGGACGTACCTGGTCCACGACAACCCGTTCGGCTCGGAGCTGGACCGGTTGATCGCCTCGGTGGGCCGCCGGCTCGCCGGCTCGCGCTGAGCTGCCCCGGGTCCCTTCCGGCGACACCGCGCCGGAAGGGACCCCTTGCGCGGTTTCGATCCCGGTTTGCGAGGGTAGTAGCCCGGGGCTCATGACGCTGGGGGAGATCGGGAAGACGATGACACAGGCAATGGCGCCGGTCGCGCGGGACACCTCACGGTGCACGGGGGTCGGGACCCGGTGAACCTGGACACACGGGAGCCGACCATCGACACCCTCGGCGTGCTGGAGACGGCCGCCCTGCTGCGGGAGCTGACCGCGGGGCTGATCGCGGTCGACGACTTCGACGACGCGCTGGGCCAGCTGGTCCGCATCGCCCGCGACGCCGTGCCGGAGGTCGCCTGGTGCGGCTTCACGGCGCTGCGCGCCGGTGAGCCGGCCGGGGCGGCGGCCTCCGACCCGGCCCTGGCGGAGCTGGACGACCTGCGTCACGGCCCGGACTCGCCGCCGATGACCGCGATCCGCCGTCGCGAGATGACCATCGCGCCGGACCTCGACGGCGAGCAGCGCTGGCCGGCCTGGACGGCCCGGGCGCGCGGGCTCGGCGTACGCGGGGTGATCTCCGCGCCGGTGGACGTCGACGAACAGGCGATCGGGGCGATCAACCTGTACGCCGACGCCGGCGGCATCCTCTCCACCCGGCACCAGCTCACCGCGATGCTCCTCGCCGAGCACGCCGGGCTGCTGCTGGCCGCCGTGCGGGACCGGGCCAGGCAGGCCGAGCGGGCCGGTGAGATCGACGGCGCGCTGCTCGGCGAGGGTGTGGTGAGCCAGGCGATCGGGGTGATCATGACGCAGCGCGGCTGTCCCGCCCCGGAGGCGCTGGAGGTGCTGCGCAGCGCGGCGTCCTCGCTGGACATCCCGCTGCGGGAGGTCGCCGAGCGGTTGGTCACCACCGTCTCGCGTCCCCGCGAGGGCTGAGGGTCGGGTTTCGGTCCGTCCGGAACCCGCGCGTCGTTTCGTCCGGTCGGCGTACGGGTAGCACCCTGGATTCGTGGGCACGTGACGATCCTGGGGAGGACGCGATGGAGAGCCGTCTGCGGGTGCAGGGGCACCCCATCCAACCGATGCTGGTGACGTTCCCGTTCGGGCTCTTCGTCAGCGCCACCGTCTTCGACCTCGCCGACGTGGCCGGCGGGCCGGCGTTCCTCGGCGAGGTCGGCTACTGGACGTCGGTGGCCGCGCTGGTCGCCGCCGCGCTCGCCGCCGTGGCCGGCATGGTCGACCTGTGGGACGTCCGCGCCTCCCGGACCCGCCGGACCATGGTCACCTTCAACCTGGTCAACGCCGGCATGGCCGCGCTGTTCCTGCTCACCTGCCTGGTCCGGGCGGACGCGCCGCAGCGCGGCGCGACCGGTGTGCTGCTGCTGACCGAACTGGTCGCCCTGGCGGTCGGCACGGTCGGGGTCCGGCTCGGCGCCCGGCTGATGCGCCAGTTCGACCCCGGCCGCCGCGAGCCCAGCGGCTTCGACGCCCTTGACGGGGTGCCGGCCGGCGGCTCGACCGTCGAGATCGTCCGCCCGCGCGCCTGAGCGACCCCGCGCCTCGCGATGCGCGATGTGCGGCGTGTCGCGGTGTCCCGGGCGTCGGACACCGCGACACGCCGCAAACTGCGGGGCGCACGCGGGCGGGGTGTCGGCTGGACGAGTTGGGCGGAAATCGGTTGTCGGTGGTGGCCGGGGTCGGCGACGGTCGTCCGGTGACCGAGCGCAGCTTCGCCGAACTGGTCGCCGAGGCGACCGCGGCGCCCGTGACCGGGTGGGGCTTCTCCTGGCTCGACGGCCGGGCCACCGAGGAACGACCCACGTGGGGCTACGCCGGCCTGCTGGCGGCCCGGATGGCGCGGGCGCGTGCCGCGCTGGACGTCGACACCGGCGGCGCGGAGGTGCTCGCCGAGGTGCCGACCCCGCCGCCGCTGCTGGTCGCCACCGAGGCGTGGCCGCCGAACGTCGCGCTCGCCCGGCGTACGCTGCGCCGGCTCGGCGCCGGTGTGGTGCAGGTCGGCGCGGCGGCCGTCCTGCCGTTCCGCGACGGATCCTTCGACCTGGTCACCAGCCGGCACCCGGTCGAGACCTGGTGGGACGAGATCGCCCGGGTGCTGCGCCCCGGCGGGACGTACCTGTCCCAGCAGATCGGCCCGGGCACCATGCGCGAGCTGAGCGAGGCGATCCTCGGCCCGCTGCCTCCCGCGACCGGCCGGCACCCCGCGCTCGCCGTCGCCGCCGCCGAGGCGGCCGGGCTGACGGTGGTACGGCTGGAGGAGGCCACCCTCCGGGCGACCTTCCACGACGTCGGCGCGGTGGTCTGGTTCCTGCGCAAGGTGGTGTGGACCGTGCCGGACTTCGACGTCGACCGGTACCGGCCGCAGCTCGCCGCGCTGCACGAGCGGATCCGCGCCGAGGGCCCCTTCGTCGCCCACGCCCGCCGCTTCCTCGTCGAAGCACACAGACCCGCCCGCTGACCCCCGCCCCTCGGTCGATCATGAAGTTGTCGTCACGACACGCCGATGTGGACGACAACAACTTCATGATCACCGGGGGCCGGGGCGGGCCGGGGCGGGGCGGGGTGGGGCGGGGCGGGGTGGGGGGTCAGTGGGAGTGGGCGTGGTGGGCGGCGAGGACGTCGGCGCCGAAGTCGCCGGCCGGGCGGCGCAGCACGGTGTGCGCGTGGTTGCCGTCGTCGGCGGTGTTGTCGTACTCGACGAGCAGGTCCTCGCCCTGGATCCGGTAGTAGTGCCGCCCGCCCGGCCGCATCGGGCCGGCCCAGGCGAAGTGCGTCTCGCCGCCGGCGACCCGGTCGGCCTCCCGGGCCGCGAGTTCGGCGGGCAGCCGGTCCAGGTAGAGCGCGACGAGCTGGTCCAGCAGCGCCCGGCCGGTGACGCCGAGCCGCCCGCGCGGCACACCCAGCGGGACGAGCGGTGCGCCCACCGAGGCCCGGGTGGCGCTGACGATGTCCGCCGGCGCCTCGTCGGCGATGACGGCCGCCGCGCGCCCGGCCGGGCCGATCGCGGTCAGCAGCTCCCGGGCCAGGTCCTCCTCGACGCCGAGCGGGCGTGACACGGGGCGGCCGGCGTGCAGGACGGTGGCCGGGTTGGCGCCGAGGAACACCGGGGCGGGGGAGACCTCGTCGTCGACCACGGTCATGCTCACCGACAGGTGGTGCCCCTCGAAGCGCCAGGCCCACCGGTCGTCGACGGCCGGGTCGCCGAAGACGGCCACCCAGTAGTCGCCGCTGTGCCGCCCGCGTCGCCACCCCTCCGCCCGGTCCAGCACCTCCTCCAGCGCCACGACCGCCATCGCCTGGGCGTACGCGGCCGGGCTGAGCGCGGTGGCGAGCAGCCGGTGGGCGGCCTTGCGGCCGGCGACGTCCAGGTCCGCCAGGCAGACGCCGGGACGCGGCCGGGGCCGGTACTCCAGCCACCGCCGGCCCTCGTCGTCGAAGTGGTGGCCGGCGGCGGCCCGGGCCGGCTCGTCGAGGGCGTCCAGCAGCGCGGTGGCGGCCGTGCGCATCCGCTCGGGTACGGGATCGTCCACGGTGGCGCCTCAGCGGGTGGTGAGCAGGGTGGGCCCCTGCGGCCGGTCGCACATCCGATGGGCGCAGGCGAGCGTCTCGGCGTCGAGGTCGTCGGTCACCTGTCCAGGTTAGTGGTCCCGGCCGCCCGGCGGGCTGGTAGCTTGCGAGCCCGGGGAGGGTCATGGACGACGTGTACGTGGGCAACGCCGGTGTGGACGGGGCCACCAACGCCGGCTGGCTGCTCGGGCACTTCATGCCCGCCGGCGACCCCCGGCACAGCACCGACGTCGAGGTGAAGTGGGGCGTGCACCCGCCCGGGCAGGCCCGGTCCCGGTGGGCGACCGGTGAGTGCCGTACGGCGTTGCTGGTGCTGGTGAGCGGCCGGTTCCGGATGGAGTTCCCGGACCGCACGGTGGTGCTCGGCAGTCCGGGCGACTACGTCGTCTGGGGGCGCGGGGTCGACCACAGCTGGTACGCCGAGCAGGAGTCGGTGGTGCTCACCGTGCGCTGGCCCTCGGTGCCCGGCTACCGGGTGGACCCGCCCGTGCTGCGCTGATCCCGGCCCGGCCGGAACGTCGTCCCACCATCCGGCAATGCCTACTAAACCTATAGGACTTAACGGCTAGAGTGGCGGCCATGACCGACCTGCTCGCCGTCGCCGCCGGCCACGCCGACCCGGCCACCTGGCCGGTGCCGCCCTGCAGGACCTCGGCCTGCGCCGGGCCACCGACGTGATCGGCGGCTTCGTCGCCTGGCGCAGGGCCGGGCTGCCCGCCCTCGGCCCCACCCCACCGTCCCGCGTCCCGCCCGTCATGCCCCCGGTGATCGCCGGCCGGCCGCCGCACTGACCGCCACGCTCCACCGGGCGTGGCGGACGACCCCGCCACTACAGGAGGCCCCGATGTCCGTCGTCGCCATCACCTCGCGTCCGCACCCGCCGGGCCGACCCGACCGGGTGACGCCGACCCGGCCCCGCGCCACCGGAACCCTGACCATCACCCTCGACCTCGCCGCCGCGGCGATGACGCCCCGGCTGGCGCGCCTGGTCGACCTGCTCGGAGAGCTGGTCGAGTCGGGGGAGGGGATCGTCCGACCGGCCGAGCCCGCCGTGCCGCGACCGGTGGCCGTCGTGCCCGCCCCGCGTCCGGCGGCGGACGACGAGCACCCCGACACGCTGCACGTCCTGGCCGGCACCCGGGTGGTCCGCCGGGGCGGGCAGGAGATCCCGCTCACCCGCATCGAGTTCGACCTGCTGCTGTTCCTCGCCGAGTACCCGTACCGGGTCTTCACCCGGCGGCAACTGCTCGCCGGCGTCTGGGGCTACGAGCACGCCGTGGCCCGTACCGTGGACGTGCACGTGCGCCGGCTGCGCGCCAAGCTCGCCGCCGGCACACCGGTGGTGACCACCGTGTACGGCGTCGGCTACCGCCTCGCCGACGACGCCCGGGTCCGCGTCGACCGGTGCCGCTGACCCGCCGCCGGCCCGGCGTACCGAGGACCTTCCGCCCTGGTGCGCCGGTCCGGCACCGGCCAGTGTGAACGGCGCGGGGGTACCCCCCCGTCCACGTCCACCCCGTGACTCTGCTGTAATCATCAGGCTCGTACGCAGAGCGAGGGTTCGGCTGCGATGTGTTCGTCAATTGTCACATTCATGCAACGCGGCCGCCCCTTGACCCTCGCTCAGGGGCCCGGAAGCATCGATGAAGCGGCGTCCCGGGCCGTGGGATTACCCGGACCAGCCAAGGAGGACCATGTCGGTCAGCCCCGCCTCGTCGCGCGCCGGATGGCATACGTCCCAACCTGCTGTCCCCGGTCGTCCCCCCGGCGGCCAGCGCCGCCCGGCCAACACCGCCGCGCCCGTGCTCACCGTGACCCTGTCCATCCCACTGGCCAACGAGGAGTCGCTGACCCCACCGGCCCGGCGGCTGCTCGAGGCCGCCCGGGAGATGCTGGAGCGGGGTGAGGGCACCATCACCACCACCGGCGTACCGGCCGAACGGCGGCCCGAGCCACTGCCCGCCGGCCGCTCGGCGGGCCGGTCGCTGGCGCCGACCATCCCGGCCCTGCACATCCTGGCCGCCTCCCGCTCGGTGCTGCGCGACGGTGAGCCGTTGCCGCTGACCCGGCTGGAGTTCGACCTGCTGCTGCACCTGGTGGCCCACCCGCGCCGGGTCTTCACCCGGTTGCAGCTGCTCAACGCCGTCTGGGGGTACGAGCACGCCGGGGTCCGCACGGTCGACGTGCACGTGCGGCGGCTGCGCGGCAAGGTGGGCGTGGACGTCCCGCTGGTCACCACCGTCTACGGCGTCGGCTACCGGCTCGCCGACGACGCCCGGGTCACCATCGACCGCACCGGCTGAACCACCGGCACGTCACCGGAGCGGCCACCACCGCCTCGCGTCGGCGTACCCCCGACGACGCCCCGACCGCGCCGACCCGGCCGGGGCACCATGGTCGGATGCGCGTCCGACCCATCTCGCCCGAGCGGCTCGTCACCGAGCTGACCGACCGCGTCCTCGCCGCCGCCGACCTGGCCGCCGACCGGCCGCCGTCCGGCCCGGGCCCGGCCGCCGACCGGTCGCCGTCGCGGCTGCGGGTGGCGGTCGACGGCCCACCCGCCGCCGACCCGGACCGGCTCGCCGACGCCCTGGTCGACCCGCTGCGCGCCGCCGGCCGTCCGGTGCTGCGCATCCGGGCCGAGGACTTCCTGCGGCCCGCCTCGGTCCGGTACGAGCTGGGCCGGACCAACCCGGACGCCTACTACGAGGGCTGGACGGACGAGGCCGGGCTGCGCCGGGAGGTGCTCGACCCGGCCGGGCCGGGCGGTTCCGGGCGGGTCCTGCCGTCGCTATGGGACGCCGCGACCGACCGGGCCAGCCGTGCGCCGTACCTCGACCTGCCGGCCGGCGCGGTGCTGCTGGTCAGCGGGGCGTTGCTGCTCGGCGGTGGGCTCCCCTTCGACCTGGCGGTGCACCTGGCGCTCTCCCCGGCCGCCCTGGCCCGGCGGACCGACCCGCGACTGCGCTGGACGCTGCCGGCCTTCCAGCGGTACGCCGAGGAGGTCGACCCCGCCTCCTTCGCCGACGTCGTGGTACGCGTCGACGACCCCCGGCGCCCCGCGCTCGTCGAGCCGTCCTGAGCGCTGCCGCACGTCCGGGAAATTCGTCGGTTTGATCGACTGTGCGGGTGGGTAATCGCCCGGCTCAACAGGCACGGGTGATCTCGCCCGTGCGCACCGGGTCCGGGACGAACCGCCCCGGACAGCCACAGGCCCACGAAAGGCAGGCAGCGATGCTCGTCCACGACACGGTCGGTACGGGCCGATCCCAGGCGGAGATCGACCAGATCCGACTCTCCCTGCAGGCCCGCCACGACGAGCTGTCCGCGGAGTACGAGCAGGCGGTGGCGCAGAGCCAGGTGCTGCGGCTGGTGGAGGTCGGCGACACCGCCGGCGACGACCAGGCCGACAGCGGCACCAAGACCGCCGAGCGGGACACCGCGCAGTCCCTGCTGCGGACCATCCTGGAGCGCCGCGCCCAGTTCGAGCACGCGCTGGCCCGGCTCGACGAGGGGACGTACGGCTTCTGCGAGGGCTGCTCCGCGCCGATCCCGGTCGAGCGGCTGGAGATCTTCCCGTCGGCCACCTCCTGTGTGGCCTGCAAGCAGACGCGGGAGCGGCGAGCCGCCTGAGCGGCGTCGTGACGGCGGACCGGGTCGGGGACGCGGTGGACGTTCTCCATGGGTGAGATCAAGGTGGGCACCGCGTCCTGGACCGACCGGACCCTGCTGGACTCCGGGTGGTATCCGCAGACCGCGGACACGCCGGAGAAGCGCCTGGCGTACTACGCCCGGCAGTTCCCGCTGGTCGAGGTGGACGCCACCTACTACTCGCCGCCGGCCGAGCGGACCGCGCGGCTGTGGGTGGAGCGGACCCCGCCCGGGTTCACCTTCAACATCAAGGCGTTCAGCCTGCTGACCGGGCACCCCACCCGGGTCTCCGCGCTCTACAAGGACCTGCGGCCGGACACCGACAAGCGCAACCTCTACCCGGACGACCTGCCCGCGCAGGCGTACGAGGAGGTCTGGACGCGGTTCCTGACCGCGCTCGACCCGCTGGTCGAGGCCGGCAAGCTGGGCGCGGTGCTGTTCCAGTTCCCGCCCTGGTTCACCATCAAGCGGGCCAACAAGGAGTACCTGCTGGAGGTCCAGCGGCGCTGCCGCCCGCTGCGGCCGGTCTTCGAGTTCCGGCACGCCTCCTGGTTCGACGGCGACAACGCCGACGAGACCCTGGACTTCCTGCGCCGGCACGAGCTGGCGTACGTCTGCGTCGACATGCCCCAGGGGCACCGCAACTCGGTGCCGCCGGTGCTGGCCGCCACCGCCGACCTGGCCGTGGTGCGCTTCCACGGGCACAGCGACAAGTGGACCAGCACCGACATCCACGAGAAGTTCGGCTACCGCTACTCGGCCCGTGAGTTGCGGGACTGGGCGCCGAAGCTGCGGGAGCTGGCGGACGCCGCCGACCGGACCCACGTGCTGATGAACAACTGCTACCGCGACTACGCCCAGACCAACGGCCAGCAGTTGCAGGACCTGCTCGGCGCGTGACACCGCGCGGGGTCCGGCCGGCGTCCGCCCGCTTCACCCGCTGCGGGTGAGGCGGACTCACCCGGTCCCCGCGCAGCATGGGCGGTGCCGGTCACCGAGCGACCGGCCGACACCGACCAGGTACGGAGGTGACCGGTATGGGAGTGCGGGTGGTGACGGACCCACGGCGTGGCGCCGTGCTGCACGTCGTCGGCTCGGGTGGTGGCAGCAGCCCCCGGCGGCCGGCGCGGGCCGACCGGACCAGTCCGGTCCGCCAGGAGCGGGGGCCGTCCGGGCCGCCGCGACGCGACGACGACCGACGCTGGGAGAGCGAGACGCGGGGGTGGCGTGATGGCTGAGCAGCTGCATTCGGCGTTCGAGACGTCGATGGACAAGACCAACCTGATTCTCAAGGACATCGAGCAGGCGTACGGCTGGCCCAAGGAGCAGCGCAACCAGTCCTACGCGGCGCTGCGGACCGTCCTGCACCTGCTGCGCGACCGGATGACGGTGCAGGAGAGCGCCGAGTTCGCCGCGCAGTTGCCGGTGCTGGTGCGCGGGATCTACTTCGACGGGTGGCAGCCGGACAACGTCCCGATCAAGCTCAACCGGGACGACTTCCTCTACGAGGTCCGCCAGGGCTTCCCGTACGACGTGGAGGGCGGCCCCGAGCGGGTGACGCAGGTGGTGCTCGACACCCTGCGCCGGCACATCACCCAGGGCGAGTGGGACGATGTGCGGTCCACCATGCCCAAGGACATGCAGCAGCTGATCCCGTGACCGGGTGACACCCGGCCCGTCCCGCCGCGCCGGTGGGGCGGGCCTCGTCACGTCCGTCAGGCCGTCTCGCCCGCCAGTCGGTGATGCAGGGGTGACGCCCGGACCGTGACCCGGTCAGGCCGTGACGCGGCTGACCGGGTGCCCGGCCCGGCCGGCCAGCCCGGCGAAGGCGACCGCGTCGACCACCGCGGCACCTCCCGGGTCGTTGTTGAAGTACACGTACGCCGGCTGCGCGTCGTCGAAGGCCGCGCCGAGGCGGCGTACCCAGGTGGCGAGCGCCGTGCGCCCGTAGCGCGGCCACGGCCGGGCCCGCCCCTCGTGCAGCCGCAGGTACCCGAAGTCGGTGGTCCGCCACAGCGGGGTGACCGGCCGGCCGAGCCGGTCGGCCCAGACCAACGCCGCGCGGCGGCGCTCCAGCACCCGGCGCACCTCGTCGGTCCACCAGGACGGGTGGCGCGGCTCCACCGCCACCCGCACCTCGGCGGGGAACAGCCGCAGGGTCGCGTCGAGCGCGTCGGCGTCGGCCGGCAGGTTCGGCGGGAGCTGCACCAGCACCGGCCCGAGCCGGTCGCCGAGCGCGGTGGCCCGGCCCAGGAAGCGGGCGACCGGCTCCGCCGGGTCCCGCAGCCGTTTGACGTGGGTCAGGTAGCGGCTCATCTTGACCGCCACGCAGAAGTCCGCCGGGGTACGCGCCCGCCAGGCGGCGAAGGTCTCCCGCTCGGGCAGCCGGTAGAAGGCGTTGTTGACCTCCACGGTGGCGAACCGGGTGGCGAAGTGTTCCAGCCAGAGCCGCTGCGGCAGCCTCGCCGGGTAGAACCGCTCCCGCCAGTCGCGGTACTGCCACCCCGACGTGCCGACCAGGAACACCGCGCCCGCCTAGTGCAGGCCCAGCGGGAAGACCTCGAAGGCGGCCCCGTGGCGCACGCCGAGCCGGGTGCCCGCCGGCCGGCTGATCCCCTCCAGGAACTCCTCCGGGTCGAAGCTGCCGTCACCCAGCCCGCGCAGGTACGCGTCGTGCGCCCGCAGCGACGCCAGTCCCGCGTCGAAGGTGTCGGTCACGTCCACCCCGTGCCGGGCCAGCGGTGAGGCCGCGGCCCACACCTCGCGTACCCGGTTCCAGGGCTGCACGCCGTCGGTCAGCTGCTCCGGGAAGATCCAGCGGTTGCCCGCGTCCCGCGCGGCGTCGAGCACCGCCCGCCCGGTGGCGATGTGGTCGGCCTGGTTGAGCGTGTACGCCCCGTCCCAGGTCTCCCGGAAGTTGTTGGTGATCACCACGTCCGGCCGGTGCCGGCGGATCACCTCGGTGATCGCCCGGCGCAGCGGCACGCCGTACTCCAGCAGGCCGTCGGGGAGACCGAGGAAGTCCACCGTGTCCACCCCGACCAGCCGGGCGGAGAGCCGCTGCTCCTCCTCGCGGATCACTCGGGCCCGCTCCGGGGTGATCGCGTCGATCCCGGCCTCGCCGCTGGTCACCAGGCAGTAGACGACCTCCTTGCCCTGCCCGGTCCAGCGGGCGACCGCGGCGGCGGCGCCGAACTCCAGGTCGTCCGGGTGGGCGACCACGGCGAGCGCGCGCTGCCAGTCCTCCGCCAGCGGCGTCAACGGCTCCGGCTGCGGCTGCCCCATCGCGGTCCCCTCTCCCTCGGCTCCTCCCGCCATCCTGGCACCGCCGTCGCCGCCCCGCCGCCCGGCGACCGCCTTGACGGCCGACAGGGCCGGTGCGAGGATCGCGGAAGCGCTCCCATCGTCGTTCGTCACTGGTCGTCACCGTCGTGCCGACCTCCACGAAGGACAGGGACCGCATGCGCATCCACCACACCTCCCGACGGGCCCGGTCGGCCGTGCTGGCCACCGTGCTCGCCGCCGCCACCGCGCTCGCCGTCGGCGTCACGGTCAGCCGGCCGGGCGCCGCCGAGGCCGCCACCAGCCTGAAGAGCCTGGCCGACGCCAAGGGCCGCGACATCGGCTTCGCGCTGGCCCCCGACCGGCTCGCCGAGAGCGCGTACAAGCAGATCGCCGACAGCGAGTTCAACCTCGTCGTCGCCGAGAACGCGATGAAGTGGGACGCCACCGAACCCACCCGCGGCCAGTTCACCTTCGCCCAGGGCGACGCCGTCGCCGACTACGCCGCGGCCGGCGGCAAGAAGTTGTACGGCCACACCCTGGTCTGGCACTCGCAGCTGCCCGACTGGGCGTCCGGGCTGTCCGGGCCGGAGCTGCTGCAGGCGATGAAGGCCCACATCGCCGGGGTGGCCGGCCACTACCGGGGCAAGGTCGTCGCCTGGGACGTGGTGAACGAGGCGTTCGCCGACGGCGGCTCCGGCGGACGCCGCGACAGCGTCTTCCAGCAGCGGATCGGCGACGGCTGGATCGAGGAGGCGTTCCGCGCGGCCCGCGCCGCCGACCCGGCCGCCGACCTGTGCATCAACGACTACAGCACCGACGGCGTCAACGCCAAGAGCACCGCGATCTACAACCTGGTCCGTGACTTCAAGGCCCGGGGTGTGCCGATCGACTGCGTCGGCTTCCAGGCGCACCTGATCGTCGGCCAGGTCCCCGGCGACCTGCAGGCCAACCTCCAGCGCTTCGCCGACCTCGGCGTCGACGTGCGGATCACCGAACTGGACATCCGGATGCCCACCCCGCCCACCGCGGCCAACCTCGCCACCCAGGCCGCCGACTACCGCAAGGTGGTCACCGCCTGCCTGGCGGTGAGCCGCTGCGCCGGCGTCACCACCTGGGGCATCACCGACCGGTACTCCTGGATCCCGCAGGTCTTCCCCGGCCAGGGCGCGGCGCTGATCTGGGACGACAACTACGCGCCGAAGCCGGCGTACCAGGCGGTGGCCGAGGCGCTCGGCGGGGGAGTGACCGCCCCGCCCAGCACGCCCAACACCTCACCGTCGCCGACCACGCCCACCCCCGGCCCCGGCACCCCGGTCCCGGGCGGGTGCGTGGTCAGCTACGTCCCGAACTCCTGGAACAACGGGTTCACCGCCGAGGTCCGGGTCCGCAACGACGGCCCGGCGCTCACCGGCTGGACCGTCGGGTTCGCCTTCACCGCCGGCCAGCAGGTGACCAACGCGTGGAACACCACCCTCGCCCAGTCCGGCGCGCAGGTGCTCGCCCGCAACGCCGCCTGGAACGGCACGGTGCCGACCGGCGGCACGGTGAGCTTCGGCTTCCAGGGCACCCACGGCGGGTCCAACCCGAACCCCGCCGCCTTCACCCTGAACGGGGCCACCTGCCGTAACGGCTGACCGGCGGCGGGGCCGGGCGAACCGTCCCGAACGTCGGGCCCCGCCGTCTACGGTGTGGTTAGAGAAGATCGCGCGTGGGGTACCACCCGCTGCACGACGAACCCCGACCGACGGCGGGGCGGCACACCCGAGGGAGCATCCATGGCACTCAACGACGATGACATGCAGACCACCAGCGGCGGCGGCCTCGAGGGCCCGGCCGACGGCGGCGCGACCCCGGGTCACCAGGACGGTGGCGCCGATGGTGGTGCCGAGGGTCCGGCCGATGGCGGTGCGACCCCGGGCCAGCAGGACGGTGGCGCCGATGGTGGTGCCGAGGGTCCGGCCGATGGTGGTGCGACCCCGGGCCAGCAGGACGGTGGCGCCGATGGTGGTGCCGAGGGTCCGGCCGACGGTGGTGCGACCCCGGGTCACCAGGACGGTGGCGCCGACGGCAGCGCGTCCTGACGGATCGTCGTGACGATCGTCGACCCGCCGGGCGGCCACGGCCGCCCGGCGGTTCCGTCCCGCGCCCTGGCGGCCCTCACGCGCTGCGTCGGCGTCGAGCCGGCCAAGTTCGCCGCCGCGTACTGGGGCCGCGAGCCGCTGCTCTCCCGTGCCGACGAGCTACCCCACCCGCACGGCTTCACCGACCTGCTCAGCCCCGCCGACGCCGACGAGCTGCTCAGCCGGCGCGGCCTGCGTACCCCGTTCCTGCGGGTGGCCAAGGACGGCCAGCTCGTGCCCGCGGCCCGCTACACCGGCGGTGGTGGCGCGGGCGCCGAGATCGGTGACCAGGTCCTCGACGAGAAGGTGCTGGAGCTGTACGCCTCCGGCGCGACCCTGGTGCTGCAGGGCCTGCACCGCACCTGGCCCGCGCTCGTCGACTTCGCCCGCGACCTCGGCGCCGCGCTCGCCCAGCCGCTCCAGGTCAACGCCTACCTGACCCCGGCCGGCAGCCAGGGCTTCGCCACCCACTACGACACCCACGACGTGTTCGTCCTGCAGGTCGACGGTCGCAAGCACTGGCGGATCCACCCGCCGGTGCTGCCCGACCCGCTGGAGAGGCAGCCGTGGGGCGGCCGGGCCGACGAGGTCTCCGCCACCGCCTCCGGACCCGCCGCCCTCGACGTGGTCCTCGAACCGGGGGACGCGCTCTACCTGCCGCGTGGCTGGCTGCACAGCGCCCAGGCGCAGGAGTCCAGCTCCCTGCACCTGACCGTCGGCATCCGGGCGCTGACCCGGTACGCCCTGGTCGAGGAGCTGTTGGCGCTCGCCGCCGAGGACCCCCGGCTGCGGGCCGGCCTGCCCTTCGGCACCGACGTCGCCGACCCGGACGCGATCGAGCCCGAACTCACCGAGACCGTCGAGGCGCTGCGCGACTGGCTGCTGCGCGCCGACCCGGCTGCGGTGGCCGCCGGGCTGCGGCGGCGGGCCTGGCCGGCGGCCCGGCCGGCGCCGATCCGGCCCCTCGCGCAGGCCGCCGCGCTCGCGGCGCTCGATCCGGACCACCGCATCGCCCCGCGTGGGGGACTGCGCTGGCAACTCACCCCGACCGACGACGGCAAGGTCGCGCTGCGGCTGGTCGACCGGACCGTCACCCTGCCCGGGCAGTGCGAGGCGGCGCTGCGCGCGCTGCTCACCGCCGACGTGATCCGGGTCGGGGACCTGCCCGGGCTGGACGACGACGCCGACCGGCTGGTGCTGGCCCGCCGGCTGCTGCGCGAGGCGGTCGCCGTACCGGCCGAGTGACGTCACCCGCGGCCCGCTCCTGCTCGGCCCGCTCCTACCGGGCGGACCGGGCAGGGGGACCGGGCCGGGCACGCCGCCGACCGGTGCGACCGAAGGGGGCGGGGGTCAGCGGGTCGCGACCAGCAGCGCCACGGTGGTCGCCAACCCGGCGATCAGCACGATCGCCGCCGGCCGCGGGCCGAGCAGCGCGTGTCGCCGGTCCGCCAGCCGCTTCGCCGGGGCCAGGCCCACCAGCGGGCCGAGCAGCGTCACCACCAGCGCCAGCACCGGCATCCCCGCCGCCAGGTCGCCGCCGTAGCGCACCCCCAGCGCGCGGGCGCCGGCCCCCAGCGCGTACGCGAGCAGCGCGCCGGCCACCCCGCAGAGCGCCAGCAGCGGGTTCGCCGAGCCCGGCAGCTCACCCGGCTGCCCGGCCCGGTCCAACAGGTCCCGTACCCCGCGCAGCGACGCCACCGGGTCCCCGCCGGCGTCCCGCGCCGGCCCCGGCGGCGGCCCCAGCCGGCGGGCGCCCAGCCCCACCCGGCCGCGCAGCTCCGCCCAGAGGTGGCCCACCTCGGCGTCCACCCGGTCCACCATGGCCCGCGCCTCCGCCACCTCCGCCTCGGCCCGGCGCAGCTGCTCGGCGGCCTCGGCCACCGCCCGGTCGGCGGCGGCGCACTGCTGGTCGTGCCACGCCTGCGCCTCGGCGCGCTGGGCCCGGACCCGGCCGGTCAGCTCGGCGAGGCGGCGGACGTGGGCGGCGTACGTGTCACTGGCGACCGGTTCGTTCATCGGGACGGACCATAAGGGATGATCACCTGTCCGGTGCGGTGCACCGCGCGGTCGAAGAAGAGCCCGCGCCACGGCCGGGGGTACCAGTCCGGCCCCCCGGTGCCCGGGTACAGCGCCGAGCCCAGCTCACCGCCCTGCACGTCCAGCGCCACCCACGCCCCGATCTGGTCGGTGCGTGCCGCCGGACCGCCCAGGTCGGCCCGCATCCGGGCCACCCCGCGCCACCAGGCCAGCACGTGGGTACGCCGCTCCGGACCGTCGTGCAGGATGCGGCGCAGCCGGTCCAGCCCGCTACGCCCGCCGACCGACGTCGACAGCGCACCGGCCGCCGCGTCGACGGCGAACAGCAGCAGGTAGTGCGGGGTGGCCGGGGTGCCCGGCCGGGCCAGCGCCTCGACCGTCTCGGCCATCAGCTCCGGCACCGTCTCCTCGTCGTACCAGGCGGCGTCGTCGGCCAGGTCCTCGTACAGGGCGCGGGCCGCCGGGTCGGCGTCCGGGTCGAGGCAGGCGATGGAGAACCGGGCGGCGCCGGGCCGGTGCTGCCGGGCCAGCGAGCGGGCCGCGGCGTCGAGCACCGCGCACGCCTCGTCGACCCGGGTGCCGAGCACCGCCAGGTTGCGTCCGGGCGCCCGGGGCAGCCGCAGCGCCGCCGAGCGGGCCTGCACGTCGATGATCTCCCCGAGCAGCGCCACCGGGTTGCGGGGCGCGGCGTCCCCGGCCGGCGGGGCCAGCGCGCGGAAGTCCGGCGCGTCGGCCAGCCGGGGGACCGCGTCGCCGTCGAAGAGCCGGGCCGGGGCGGCGTCGGCCGGGCGCATCCGCCACAGCCGGTGCTGCAACTCGCTCCACGTCTCCCAGTCGCCGGCCGACGGGATCCGCGCCACCTGGTTGCCCTCGGTCATCCCGGACTCGGCGTTGACCACCGCGTGGTACTTCGGCAGCGCCTGCGCGGCGTCGTTGCGCTCGGCCAGGATCCGCAGCGCCTTCGGCAGCGCGATCCGCAGGGTGAACTGGGCGACCAGCGCCGGGCGCCCCCACAGCGCCTCGATGCCGCGTACGTCCTGCGAGGCGAGCACCAGGTGGATGCCCTGCGAGCGGCCCCGCCGGGCCAGGTCCTCCAACAGGTCGGCGGCCTCCCGGGCCACCACGTCCCGGCCGGCCAGCAGGGCCTGGAACTCGTCCACCACCGCCACGATCCGGGGCCAGTGCCCGGTCGGGTCCACCGCCCGCAGCTCGGCGAGCTTGGTGACCTCGTGCTTCTTCGCCGCGTCGGCGCGGCGGCGCAGCTCCTCGGCGAGGAAGCGCAGCAGCGCCAGCCCGAACTCCCGGTCGGTGTTGACGTTGATGCCGACCAGCCGCATGTGCGGCAGCCAGCTCGGGTCGCGCCGGCCCTGCGCGAACCGGGCGAAGGACACCCCCTCCTTGAAGTCGAGCAGGTAGAACTCCAGCTCGGCGGGGGAGTACCGGGCGGCCAGCGCGCCGATCCAGGCGAAGATCAGATTGGTCTTGCCGGTGCCGGACGGGCCGCCGATCAGCGCGTGCGGCGGGTAGTCGCCCAGGGTCAGCAGGACCGGCCGGCCGTGCGGGCCCTCACCGATCGGGGCGGTGAGCCCGTGCGCCGAGTCCTCCTTCCACATCTGCTCGGGCGGGGGCAGCAGGTCGGTGAAGGGGGTCGGCGGGGGACCGGCGTTGACCCGGGAGGCGATCTCCCGGCAGGTCTCGGTGACCAGGGTGGCCGGCGGCGGCGGGTCGAGGCGTACCGGCAGGCCGCTCGGGCCGCCCACCCGGGCCTCGCCCTTCTCGGCGGTGATCCGGGTCAGCGTCGCGTCGTCCGGCAGGTCGATGCCCCGGACCACCAGGTGCACCCCGCAGGCCGCCCCGGTGCGCAGCACCCGGTCGAGTTGGCCGCGCTCGTGCCGGGACGGCTCGTCCCCGCCGAGCAGCACCGCCACCCGCCACGGCTCCGGCCGGCGGCCGGTCGCCGCGGCCAGCTCGCGCAGCGAGGCGTACTCGCCGGCGAGCACGGTCTCGTTGATCCGGCGGATCTGCTCGACCAGGTCGTCCAGGAGCCGGCCCAGGCCGCCCGGGCCGACGAAGGTGAGCAGTCCGGCGGTGCCGAGCGGGGCGAACCCGGCCAGCCCGCCGCCCAGGTGCTCCGGGTCGTACCCGTAGAGCCGCACCGCGCCGGGGTCGGCCCGGCCGACGCCGCGCAGCAGCAGCGCGGACACCACGGCGTCACCACCGTGCCGGTCGGCCCCGGCCAGGTGCACGTGCCCGGCGTCCAGCAGCGGCACCAGCGCCGGCACCGGTTCCGCGCCGGGGACGCGCAGCGTGCCCACCCGTACCGGGCCGATCGGCTCGCCCCGCGCGGCCGGCGTCGCGTGCCACTGCGGCCAGGGCGCGGACGCCGCGCCCGGGGCCTCCCGCAGCGCGGCGGCGGCCGTGCGGCGGGCCAGCTCGCCGATCCGCGCGGCGTGCCGGTCGTCGATCTCGGCCAACCGCCGGTCCCGCTCCGCGGCGACCCGCTGCGGCACGGCGGCGGCGGCCCGTCGCGTCCGGGCCAGCCGCTCCCGGGCGCCGGTCAGCTCCGTCTCGGCGGCGGCCACCCGGGCACGGGTGGCGCCGAGTGCCTCGGAGAGCATCCCGCGTACCCGGGAGACGAGCTGCCCGCGCAGGTCAGCCACGGCGTCCGCCGTCGGGCGCCGGCTGCCGGCGCGGGTCGGGCCCGTCGGCGGGAGGCAGGTCCCGGCCCAGCCGGGCCAGCAGCACGGCGGTCGCCACCCCGGCCGTCACGGCGGGGTCGGCGGCGTGCGGCTGCTCCTCGCCCGCGCCCCGGCGCGGCGGGGGCATCCGGCAGATCCGGGTGAGCAGGGTGTCCAGCACCGGCGGCGGCAGACCGGGCAGCAGGTCACGCACCCGGCCGTCGAGTTCGCCGCGCAGCCGGCCCAGGTCGTCGGCGCGGGGCGGATGTCCCAGCAGCTCCCCGGCCAGGTCGCGCAGCAGGGGCGGGGCGAGGGCGGCCATGCCGAGGCCGACGTCGGCGTGCGCGCGGCGCAGCTCCCGGTGCAGCCGGTCCCGGTCGCCGGAGCGGACGCCGCCCGCCACCCGGCGCAGCAGCTCCCGGGAGTCGGCGACCCGCTCGTCCGGCTCGTCCGGTGGGCCCTCCGTCCCGCCGGTCAGCTCGGCCACCCGGACCGACCACCAGCGCTCGACCGTCGGGTCGGCGGCCGGCTCGTCGGCCGGCGCGGCCGCCGGCGGCCCGTCCTCGCGCGGCGCGTCGTGCTTCGGAGCCCGGCCGGTGGCCGGTGGCGGGGGCGCCCCGTCGGGGGCGAGCCCGATCGCCGCCAGGTACGCGGTGAGCTGCTCCTGGGCCACCCGCAGCGCGTGCCCGGCGGCCTCGGCGTGCTCGACGGCGGCGGACAGCTCCGGCACCCCCATCGGGTTGGCCGACTCCTGCCGGACCCAGCGCAGCCGCTCGGTGGCCTGGCCGAACTTCTCCAGCGCCAGGGCGAGCTGGGCGAGGGGGAACTCCTCCGCGGCGGCGCGCACCTGCGCCCCGACGTCCTCCACGATGGACACGGCGGCCGCTCAGAGCGTCGAGACGTAGAGCTGCGCCTGCTCCACCGCGACCAGGGTCGCGGCGAGGCATTCCTCCAGCTCCTGCCCGGCCTGGGTCAGCGAGGCCTGGGCGGCCTCCACGGTCTCGTGCCCGCTGCCCTCCAGGGCCCCGGCCAGGGTCTGCTGCGCCTCGGAGAGCTTCTCGCCGGCCGCCTGCACCGCTGTCTGACCGTCCCCGATCTGTTGGAGGGCGACCTCGATGGCTGCCTTCAGCTCGGCGACGCTCGCCACGATGACCTCCTGGGGGCGGGGAGACGTCCATTACAACGTATACCCGGGCGGTGGAGAACATCCGCCCGGTGGGTGTCCCTGCCCGGCTGCCCGTTTCCCGCCCCGACGTGCGCGAACCCGCCACCTGCCGCAATCGCCGGTCCCGCCCGGGCCCCACCCGGTCCCGCCGACGGGACCAAGGCTTCGGCGGCGGGAGCCGGCGCGGACGGGCACAGGTTCAGGGGCGGGGGAGCCAGCGCGGGCCGTGCACCTCCGCGCCGAGGGCGGTGACCCGGGTACGCAGCTCGCGGTCGGCGGTGACCACCAGGCGGCGGCGGTCCGGGGCGTCGCGGACCAGCGCGACGATCGTGTCGTCGCCGGAGGCGGGCGCGGCGACGGTGCGTACCTCGGCGGTCCCGGGGACCTCCCGGGCCGCCCCCTCCACCACCAGCACCACCTCCACCGGTGGCGGCAGCTCGGGCGGCAGGCCCGCCGCGGCCAGCGGGGCCAGCGCGTCGCGTAGCCGGGCCGCCGCGCCGGCCCGGTCCCGCCACCATCCGTCGGGCCGGGAACCGACCACGTTGGCGCCGTCGACGATCAGCAGGGGGCGGTTCTCCATGGCCCCAGCCTGCCACCCGGTGGCGTTTGCCGCGTCGGCCGTCGGGTAGCCACCGGCGACCGTGCCGCGCCCGCGGTGTCGCTCCGGCGACCGTGCCGCGCCCGACTGCGGAGGACAGAGATGATGGGACCCGGTGACTTCGGCTCCGACCCGTGGGACGAGTTCCTGGCCCGGTACTTCGGCCGGGGAGAGGGCGGACGCCGACCGGCCCACCGGGTCGACATCACCCGGCTGATGACCGCCGACGCCCGGGAGATGCTGGCCGACGCGGCCCGCCGAGCCGCCGAGAAGCACAGCAACGACCTGGACACCGACCACCTGCTCTGGGCGGCGTTGCAGCGCGAGCCGCTGCGCGACCTGGTACGCCGGGCCGGCGCCGACCCGGACGCCCTGGTCAACGCCCTCGGCGGCCGGGGTGAGGGCGCGCCCCGGGGCGAGGTGCCGCCGAACCTCTCGCTCACCCCGGCGGCGAAGCGGGCGCTGCTCGACGCCCACCAGCTCTCCCGCGCGATGGGGGCGAACTACATCGGCCCCGAACACATCCTGATGGCGCTGCCGCTCAACCCGGAGTCACCGGCCGGCCGGATGCTCGCCGCCGGCCGGATCCAGCCCGAGTCGTTGCAGGCGGCCAGCGCCGAGCGCGGCCCGATGCCCGGCCCGAAGCCGGACCGGGGCACGCCCACCCTCGACCAGTACGGCCAGGACCTCACCGACCTGGCCCGCAACGACCAGATCGACCCGGTGATCGGCCGGGCCGACGAGATCGAGCAGGCGGTGGAGATCCTGTCCCGGCGCACCAAGAACAACCCGGTGCTCATCGGTGAGGCGGGTGTCGGCAAGACCGCCATCGTCGAAGGGCTGGCCGAGCGGATCTGCGACGGCGACGTGCCGCAGACGCTGCTCGGCAAGCGGGTGGTGCAGCTCGACCTGGCCGGGCTGGTCGCCGGCACTCGGTACCGGGGCGACTTCGAGGAACGCCTGAAGAAGGTGATCGACGAGATCCGGGCCCACCGGGACGAGCTGATCATCTTCCTGGACGAGATCCACACCCTGGTCGGCGCGGGCGGCGCCGGCAGCGAGGGCGGCATGGACGCCTCGAACATGCTCAAGCCGGCCCTGGCCCGTGGCGAGCTGCGGGTGATCGGCGCGACCACGTTGGACGAGTACCGGCGCAGCATCGAGAAGGACGCGGCGCTGGCCCGGCGCTTCCAGCCGGTGCTGGTGCCCGAGCCCACCGTCGAGGACACCGTGGCCATCCTGCGCGGCCTGCGCGACCGGTACGAGGCGCACCACCAGGTCCGCTTCACCGACGAGGCGCTGGTCGCCGCCGCCGAGCTCTCCGACCGGTACGTCACCGACCGGTTCCTGCCGGACAAGGCGATCGACCTGATCGACCAGGCCGGCGCGCGGGTGCGGCTGCGGACCCGCACCCCCGCCTCGGACGTGCGGGAGCTGGAGCAGCAGCTCGACGAGGTGCGCCGGGACAAGGAGCAGGCCGTCGCCGACGAGCAGTACGAGAAGGCGTCCGCGCTGCGCGACCGGATCGCCGAGATCGAGGCGCAGATCCGCCGGGCCCAGGGCGACGGGGAGGGCGGCAACCACGTCCCGTCGGTCGGCACACAGGAGATCGCCGAGGTGGTGTCGCGGGCCACCGGCATCCCGGTCAGCCAGCTCACCGAGGAGGAGCGGGACCGGCTGCTGCGCCTGGAGGGCCAGCTGCACGCGAAGGTCGTCGGGCAGGACGACGCGGTCACCGCGGTCGCCGAGGCGGTGCGCCGGTCCCGCACCGGGTTGGCCGACCCGGAGCGGCCGATGGGCAGCTTCCTCTTCCTCGGCCCCACCGGCGTCGGCAAGACGGAGCTGGCCCGGGCGCTGGCCGAGGCGCTCTTCGGCGAGGCCGACCGGATGGTCCGGGTGGACATGAGCGAGTTCCAGGAGCGGCACACGGTGGCCCGGCTGGTCGGTGCGCCTCCCGGCTACGTCGGGTACGAGGAGGCCGGTCAGCTCACCGAGGCGGTGCGCCGCCGCCCGTACGCGGTGGTGCTGCTCGACGAGATCGAGAAGGCCCACCCGGACGTGTTCAACATCCTGCTCCAGGTGCTCGACGACGGCCGGCTCACCGACGGGCAGGGGCGCACGGTCAACTTCAAGAACACCGTGCTCATCATGACGAGCAACCTGGGCGCGGAGCTGATCACCGGCACCCAGCGCGCGGTGGGCTTCGGCGCGGGCGAGCCCGGCGGGACGGCGGAGACCGACGAGCTGCGTGAGCGGCTGATGCGCCGACTCCAGGAGACCTTCCGCCCCGAGTTCCTCAACCGGATCGACGAGACGATCATCTTCCGCCGGCTGGAGGCCGAGCAGCTGCGTCAGATCACCGGGCTGCTGCTGGAGGAGACCCGCCGCCGGCTGCACGCCCAGGACGTCGAGGTCGACTTCACCACGGCCGGTGTCGACTGGCTCGCCGAGCACGGCTACCAGCCGGAGTTCGGGGCCCGCCCGCTGCGCCGGGTGATCCAGCGCGAGGTGGACAACCGGCTCTCCCGGATGCTGCTGGAGAACGAGATCTCACCCGGCCAGAAGGTCACCGTCGACGCGCGTGACGGCCAGCTCGCCTTCGAGGTGGCCGCCGGTGACCGTGGCTACACCGCGGCCACCACGTCCCACCCACGATGACCCGGAGGGCGGACGAGATGACCGAACCGGAGGAGACCAGGGAGAGCACCGAGCGCACCGAACCGATCCTCGCGCCTCCGACGGCGAACCCGGCCCGGGTCCAGGTGCCGCCGGAGGGCCTCAAGCAGCAGACCGACGACGGGGACCCGGTGCCGTCCGGGCGCCCGGAAGAGGAGGCGTGATGGTACGCGAGAAGCGACTCGACCCCGAGGTCGAGGTGATCTGGGACGACTTCCACGCCGAGGTGAACGTCCCCTCCGAGCAGTTGCGGCAGTGGCTGCTGACCCGGGGCTCCGGGGAGGAGTCGTTCGGGCCGAACCCGGATCTCGACCTGCCCGAGCCCGGCCGGCAGATCCTGCGGGTGCTCAGCAAGCGCAAGGTCGACCTGACCCCGGAGGACATCGAGGTAATGCGGGAGGCGATCGAGCGCATCCGGGCGCTGACCGCGGAGAAGCCGCGCGGCGGCAACGCCGACGACCAGTGGCGGCACTCCCTGCTCGACCTGGGCCACGACGTCCTCGTCGAACGCTGACCCGGGTACCACGCGGCGCCCGCGGACCGGTGCGGTCCGCGGGCGCCGTCCGTGCGCGCCCGGCGTCGGGCGCGCAGCGCTCAGGGCTCCAGGCTGGGCAGTTGCAGGCCGGCGGCGTCGGCGGCGCTCTGCCGGTCGGCCAGGGTGCGCTCCTCCCGGCTGAGCAGGGTGGCGTACTCGGTGACGTCGGCCGGGTCGGGCACGTCCGGCAGCCGGCGCAGGAACGCCTCCACGTCACGAGCGGCGGCGGTGTGGGCGGCGGCGGCCTGACGCAGCAGCTCCCGCTGGTCGGCGACGGGGTCGAGATCGGTCATACCGGCCTGATACCCGTCGTCACGCCGTTCGCACCCCCGGGTGGGCGGGGGTCGTCCGGGCGCCGAAGTCCGGGTGTCGCAGCAGCCAGGCCAGGTAGTCGGGGTGTGCGGCCAGGGAGTCGGTGTACGCGGCGACCGCGTGCTCCAGCACCGACTCGGCGACCCGGGCGGCGGGGGAGTCGGGGTGCCAGCCGAGCAGCAGCCGCCAGCGCAGCGGCGTGCCCGCCAGCCGGCGGGTCACCAGGCCGGCCACCGGGCGGAAGGTGGCCTGGCAGAGCGCCACCGCCTCCCCGGCGTCCACCAGGTCCATGCAGCCGCGCACGTCGGTCTCGTACACCTTGCGCGGGGTGAACCCGGCGCGGGCGCAGGCGGCGGCGAAGCAGTCGCCGAAGCAGCCGTCGCCGGGCGCGGCCACCCACTGCTCGCGGCGCAGGTCGGCCAGGCCGACCTCGTCCCGGTCGGCCATCGGATGGGACTCGGGCAGCAGCACCAGCACCGGGTCGACCGCCACCTCCCGCCAGCTGAGGCCGAACTCGGTCGGCGGGGCGGCGTCGCCGCAGACGCCGGTCAACGCGAAGTCCAGCCGCCCGCCGGCCACCAGCGAGGCCAGCTCGTCGGCGGACCAGGAGGCGTACGTGGTGAGCTGCGCCTGGGGCTGCTCGGCGGTGAGCCGGTGCACCAGCCGCCCGAGGATCGGACTGTTCACCCCGCCGAAGCGGTACCGCCCGAGGGTGCCGTCCTGCCCGGCCAGCCGGGCCGCCTCGTCCTGCAGCCCTTTCATCGCCGGCAGCAGCACCCGCGCCCGGGCCAGCACCAGCTCGCCGAGCGCGGTGGGACGCGCCCCGCGCCGGTCCCGTTCGAACAGCGGCCCACCGAGTGTGCGTTCGATGCGCTGGAGCTGCGCGGTCAGGGCCGGTTGTGCCAGGCCGAGGGTGGATGCCGCCTTGGTCACGCTCCCCGTCTCGGCGATCGCGCAGACCACCCGCAGGTGCCGCAGCTCCAGGTTCATAAGGTGACGGTAGGACCACGCACCGGCCGGGGGAAGGCCCCGAACGGATCGGCGTACGTCATTCCCTCAAGTCGCGCCGGAGATCGGCCAGGTACGTGCGCCGCCCGGTGACCGCGTCGCGCACCTTGTCCACCACGCCCAACGCCGGTTCGACCACCCGGTTCCAGGGCGGGCTCGCCGGGGTGCCGGGGTGCGGACGGGTCGGGGCGGCCTCCTCGGCGATCTCCCAGCGGTTGCCCAGCCGGATCAGCTCGGCGTCGGAGGTCACCTCGCGCAGCCGCGCGGTCAGCGTCCGCACCTCGTCGACGTGGCGGCGTACCCGCTGGACCACCTCGGCCAGCGTGTCGTCCTGCGGGCCGGTGAGCGCCTTCAGCGCGGTCAGCAGCGCGGCGTCCGCCGCGAGCACCTCCTCGACCCGGTCGGCGGCCTCGGGCAGCGCCGACCGTACGGCCGGCAGCAGGTACTGCTCCTCGGCGGAGAGGTGACGCGAGACCGCGGCGGTCAGCACCTCGACGACCTCC
Organism: Micromonospora coxensis; assembly: GCF_900090295.1. Taxonomy (NCBI): domain Bacteria; kingdom Bacillati; phylum Actinomycetota; class Actinomycetes; order Micromonosporales; family Micromonosporaceae; genus Micromonospora; species Micromonospora coxensis. The sequence continues at coordinate 6,104,964 of NZ_LT607753.1, forward strand.
CGGCGCCGCTCGCCGTCCAGCTCCGGGTCGTCGAGGCGGCCGGCGAGGCCGAGCAGTTGCCGGTGCTCGGTGTCGGCGAGGTCGGCCACGCTGCGGCCGCCGGGCCGGTAGGCGTCGTCGGCGGCGGGCGGCAGCGGGGGCAGGGGAACGGACATGGTGCCCTCCTCGGCGGGCGGCCGGGGCGTTGGGGGACGGCCGGCGCGACGGGCGGTGCGGGGACGCCGACGCGGTACCCGTACCCCGTGATCGCGAAACGCGCCGGGCCGGGCGCGCGGTCCCGGCCCGGCGACGCGGCGGGCGACGGCGTCCGGGCCGCCGAGGCGGGCCGGCCGGCTGGTAGAAAGAGGCGGTGACTGCCGACGCCGCCTCCACCCGACCCGACCCCACCGACGAGGTCGTGGAACTCTGCCGTGACCTGCTGCGCATCGACACCACCAACACCGGTGACAACGCCACCAGCGCCGGGGAGCGCCGCGCGGCCGAGTACGTCGCGGAGAAGCTGGCCGAGGTCGGCCTCGACGCCCGGATCCACGAGTCTGCGCCGGGACGGGCCAACGTGGTCGCCCGGATCGCCGGCGCCGACCCGGGCCGTGACGCCCTGCTGGTGCACGGCCACCTCGACGTGGTGCCGGCCGACGCCGACGAGTGGTCGGTGCACCCGTTCTCCGGCGAGGTCCGCGACGGCTACCTGTGGGGCCGGGGCGCGATCGACATGAAGGACTTCGACGCGATGGTGCTGGCCGTGGTGCGGCACTGGCAGCGCACCGGGGTCCGCCCGCCGCGCGACATCGTGCTGGCCTACACCGCCGACGAGGAGGCGGGCAGCGACTACGGCGCGCACTTCCTGGTGCAGCGGCACCGGGAGCTCTTCGACGGCTGCACCGAGGCGATCGGCGAGGTCGGCGGCTTCTCCTACTCGATCAACGAGTCGCAGCGGCTCTACCTGATCGAGACGGCCGAGAAGGGGCTGGACTGGCTGCGCCTGCACGCCAAGGGCCGCCCCGGGCACGGCTCGTTCGTCCACGACGACAACGCGGTCACCGCGCTGGCCGAGGCGGTCGCCCGGGTGGGGCGGCACAAGTTCCCGGTCACCGTCACCCCGACCGTGCGGGCCTTCCTCCAGGAGGTCTCCGACGTGCTCGGCGTGGAGTTGGACCCGGACGACCCGGAGACCGCGATCGCCAAGCTCGGCCCGATCGCCAACATCATCGGCGCGACCATCCGCAGCACCGCCAACCCGACCCGGCTCGCCGCCGGGTACAAGGACAACGTCATCCCCGGGCGGGCCACCGCCACCATCGACTGCCGCAGCCTGCCCGGGCAGTCGGAGATGCTGGAGCGCCAGTTGCGCGAGCTGGTCGGCCCGGACATCGAGATCGAGTACATCCAGCGCCAGCCGGCCCTGGAGACCACCTTCGACGGTGACCTGGTCGAGGCGATGTCCGCGGCGCTGCGCGCGGAGGACCCGGGGGCCCGGCCGGTGCCCTACATGCTCTCCGGCGGCACCGACGCGAAGGCCTTCTCCCAGCTCGGCATCCGCTGCTTCGGCTTCTCCCCGCTGCGGCTGCCGGCCGACCTCAACTTCTCCGCCCTGTTCCACGGCATCGACGAGCGGGTACCGGTGGACGGGCTACAGTTCGGCGTGCGGGTCCTGGACCGGTTCCTGCGCGCCTGCTGACCTCGTCCGGTGTCACGACCTGCCCCATTTTCCGAAGGGATCGCCTCATGACCGACCAGCACGGTGAGCTCGACGCCGCCCTCGAGCGCGTGATCGACGCCGCCCGGGCCCACCTGGCGGCCGTGCGCGCGGCCCAGGGCCGGATCGACGACGACGACGTCTGGCAGGCGTACGTGGCGTTGAACAACGCCTCCTACGCCTACGACGAGCAGCTGCTCGACGCGTTCGGCGAGGTCACCCCCTGGGACGTCGAGTCGATCGACCCGGACGAGGCCGACGAGCGGTTCGGCGGCGGCGAGGGGGCCCCGGCCACCGACCCGCACCCACAGGTGATCTCGGTGCGCCAGCGCCGCGACTACCGGGTGCCGAGCGTCTCCGCGCTGATCCGGGTCGCCGAGGCGGCCCGCCGCGAGGGCACGCCCGAGCAGGACGAGCCGGCGCCGGTCGAGGGGGTCGGCGAGGCGGTGCTGGAGCTGTTGCAGAGCGGCGACGGCTCGCTGAGCGCGCTGGACGTGCCGGAGCTGGAGCCGCTCGACGGCGTGGTGATGGTCAGCGAGGTGGGCACCCCGGTCGACCTGGAGTCCTTCGACGACGACGACCCGGTGGGCCCGTTCCAGCCGGCCGCCGACGACCGCCTGGTGGGGCGGCTCGACGAGCACCCCTTCCTCGACGAGGAAGAGGACGAGCACGATCACGCCGGGCACGACCACGCCGGGCACCGGCACTAGCCCACGCCGTCCCCGGGGCCCGGCCGTCCGGTCCGGGTCCGGGGACGCGGGGCGGGTGACGCCGGTCGGCGTGACCCGCTCAGTAGGAGAGGCCCGGCTGCGGCTGGGCGACCCGGCGACGGCGCAGCACGACCTGCCGCGTACCGTCCCGGAACAGCCGCACCCGGGCCAGTTCCCATCCGGAGAACTCCGCCTGGATCGCCAGCTGCGCCGCGGCGGTCAACCGGTCGACGTTCGGCGGCAACCGCAGCGGCGCGTACTCGTAGTCCATGTGACCCATGCTGCCCAGCCCGGCGGCGCTTCGCCACCCCCGGTGAGTGACCCGCGCCGCTGTTCGGGGGCCGGACCCCGGCGGCGTGTCCGGTTCGTCCCCGCAGGCGGCCCGCCGTCCGGACCGTCGCCTAGGGTACGGGCATGGTGACCGTCCGGTTGGAGTCGATGACCGACGCGCAGTACCTCGACTACCGCGAGCGGGCCGAGGACGACTACGCCGACAGCATCGCCGCCAGCGGCACGCTGCCCCGGCCCGAGGCCCGCCGCAAGGCGCGCGAGGACCACGCCCGGCTGCTGCCCGACGGGCCGGCCACGCCCGGGCACCACCTCTGGCGGGTCCTCGACGGTGACGACGGCGCCGACGTGGGCCTGCTCTGGCTACACGTCGCGCAGCGCTCCGACGGCCCGCACGCCTTCGTCTACGACATCGAGGTCCACGAGCAGGCACGCCGGCGCGGCTACGGGCGGGCGGTGATGCGGGCCGCCGAGCGGTTCTGCCGGGACCGGGGGGTGGTCTCGATCGCGTTGAACGTGTTCGGCCACAACACCGGCGCCCGCGCCCTCTACGAGCAGGAGGGCTACCAGGTCACCTCGGTGCAGATGCGCAAGCGGCTGTGAGGCGCGCCGGGCTCACGACGACACGCAGTCGGTGGCCCCGTCCTGCCAGCCGTGGTCGTAGCGCCCCGCCACCGCCGTGACGAACTCCTCGACCGCCCGCTCGTCGAGCCGGTCGAGCCGGTGCAGCCGCTGCCAGCCGGTGAGCCCGATGCCCCGCCCGAGGGGCGGGTACGGCGCGACCACCACGTCCCGGGGGTGGCGCCGGCCGAGACGCTCCAGCGCCTCCACGTCGGCGGCCGGGACGTCCGGGGCGTACTGCACCAGCACGTGCCCGTGCTCCAGCACGTGCACCTGCAACTCCGCCGGCACCGGGTCCCGGTAGATCCCCGGGACGACCACCCGGGGGGAGTGCGGCCCCGAGGTGGGCGGCACCGTCCGGTACGGCTCGTGCGGCGCGCCCTCGTACGGGATGTGCCGCTCGCCCTCGAACGGCTGCGCGGTGCCGGGCACCCGGTCGCAGGGGAGCGCGGCGGTGTCGTCGGTCAGACCGAGGAGCACCCCCACGCCGAGACTCGACATGGTGGCGACGCTGAGCACGGTGACGACGGCGCTGACCACCGTGCCGAGCCATCGGCGTTTCATGCCAACGCCTTTCTCGTCCGGCGACGATTGCGCACGATCACGCCGAGCGGCAGCAGGACGTTGAAGGAGGCGAATACGAGTAGCGCTATGCCCTCCCACCAGTACGCGCTGGCGAGGGGTGCGCCGATGAGTACTCCGGCCGCCCAGCCGAATGTGACTTTCGCGCTCGGCCACAGAAAGTGGATCGCGAACCAGATCATCCAGATCAGGCCGGCGAGGTAGAGCAACCGGTACCAGCGCGACACCCGTAGATCGGTGTCGTGCGCGTGCCGCAGAATGGTGTTCTCCTCGGCGCTGAGCCGCCGTATCCGACGTTTGAGGGACAGTCGGGTCACCTGGTGCAGGTTCCGGCAGCCGGTGGCGGTCGCCATCACCAGGTACATGTCGGTGCGCAGGTACGCCAGCGTCTGGAAGGCCAGCTTGACCGCCTGGCTGAACACCACCATGGCGAGGAACCGGACCAGCTCCGGCGGCAGATCGATCCAGCCGCGCGACCAGGCGAAACGGGGTGCGACGGCGGCGAAGAGCAGCACCGAGTCGATGGCCATGCCGGCCAGGAACGGCCCGTACCGCCGCTCCGGCGGCAGCGCCCACAACCCGGTCAGGTCGGTCTCCAGCACCGGGAAGATGCCCCGCCGCTCCACCCGCAGCCGCGACGGCACCCCGACGGCCGCCCCGGCCAGGGCGTGCCACACCTCGTGCACGATCGTCAGGACGACCACCACCACGTTGGTGATCAGCAGGCTCAGCACCACGTCCGGGAAGATGAAGGTGTCCTCGTAGTGGGGCAGCAGGGACGGCTCGGCGGCGAACATCACCAGCGTGGCCAGCAGGGCGGCGACGTACCCGGTCCAGGCCACCCGGCCGAACAGCGGGCGGACCAGGCGGGCGGGGATCCGCGACACCGACCAGTACCGGGCCGGCGCGGCCGCTGCGGCGGCGTCCTCCGGACGGCCGTCGATGACGCCCGCCTCGACGAGCACCTCGACGAAGTCCAGGGCGTCGACCGGCTCGCCGGTCTGGCGTTCCACCTCGTCGGCGGCCTCGGCCACCGAGCGGCCGGCGGCGAAGAGCGCGACCAGCCGGGCCCCCACCTCGGGTACGACGACGAAGGTGCCGGTGGCGGGGTCGCCCACCACGTACTCGTCCTCGTCCTCCTGCCGCACGACCAGGTTGCCGACCCGGGGCCGGCTGTCGAGCCCGAGCCCGCTCACGCCTCCTCCTCGGTCCAGCCGCAGGTGCCGCAGGTGTGCCCCGGGCGCGGGTTCACCACGTAGTGGTAGGTCAGGTCGGTCAGGCTCAGGTGGAACATCCGCCCCCGGCTCGTGGTGGGGATGCCGCCGAGGTGGTAGACCGCGTCCAGCGCGGCCAGGTGACCGGTCAGGTTGGCCGTCGGGGCGATCACCGCGTGGCCGGTGAACGGGAACAGCTCCTCCGGCTCGGCGCCGTAGTGCTCCCGCAGCCGGTCGTTGACGCTGGGCAGGCAGGCCTGGCAGCAGGTCTGCCCGGGCACGAAGAGCCCGACCACCGCCATCGGCCCGGCGTACTGGGCGATCATCCAGGGGGTGCCGGTCGCCAGCGCGGCCCGGTTCGTCCAGTCCCGGATGGCGTGCAGCGGCTGGTCGGCGCAGAGCACCAGCAGGTCCCGCCCGGCCATCAGCGCGGCCACCGACTCGACGGAGTCGACCCGGGTCTCCGCGCCGGTGACCGTCACGTGCGCGTTCATCCGGGCCAACCGCCGCACGGCCACGTCGAGCTTCGGCCGGCCCACGTCGTCCTCGGTGTAGAGCAGCTGCCGGGTCAGGTTGCCCGGCTCGACACGGTCGAAGTCGACGCAGTGCACCGTGCCGACACCGGCGGCGACCAGGGACGAGGCGACGGCCGAGCCGGTGCCGCCCAGCCCGACGACCACGACGTCGCTGGCCTTCAGCCGGGCCTGCACCTCGTACCGGGACGGGCGGGGGGTCAGGTCGACCCAGGCGTAGTAGGTCAGCGCCCGGTCGTAGCGCTCGACCTCGGCCGGGCTCAGCGCGGGTGGCACGGGGGCGGCGGCGTCCTCCACGTACCCGGCGTCGACGATCGTGCGCAGCGCGTCGTCCGCCTCCTCCGGCTCCATCCCGGGGTGTCGGGCGAGCATCGCGGCGACGATCTCCGCGCGGGTGCGGGTGCCGTCCATCAGGCCCAGCAGCGCCCAGAGCGAGCCGTCCTCGTCGTCGATCTCCGCCCCGATGCCCATCTGCCGACCGCCGATGCTGATCAGCGTCGGGCTCAGCCGTACGGGTTTGTGGATGCCCTTGATCCGGGGGCGCAGCATCGGTGACCTCCTCCGCGATGGGTGACCGGGGCGCGGCGCGCCGCGCCCCGGTCGGGGAACGTGATCAGCCGCAGAGGTCGTTGCGGCAGCCCGGGTCGATGATCGCCGCGGTGGTCTCGAGCTTCTCCAGCTTGCGCACGACGACCTTGGCCGGCTTGCGCTTGACGTCGGTCTTACGGTCCACGGTTTCCTCCACCGAATTGAGAGGGACGACGCGGCGAGCTTGCTCGCGCCGCACTCAGTAGAGCACCGCGAACAATGGCTCTCAATATTCATTTCTGTCATAACCCTGACGTGCGGCTGGTCCGTATTCCGATATCGGTGACGGCTGCCCGGAAAAGGAAGAGATAAATGCCCCGCGAGTGCCGCTGTGTGGCTCACCGTCGGCTTTCGGGGCAGATCAAAGCCTGCCGGGTTGATCGAATTATGGGTGCCCGACGGTCAGTAAAGGGGGATGGGTCGACATGGGCCCGCTGCGCGCGTCTTTGCGCCGATCCGACGCAGATTCGCGCGGCCCGCTCCGGCGGGCACGCCTCGGCCCGGGCGTGGGTACGGCTCCGGCAGAGCGCCTCGGCCCGGGCGGGTACGGCTCCGGCGGGCACGCGTCGGCGCACGGCCGGCGCAGGGCTCCGCCGGAAGACGCCTCGTCCGAGGGCGTACGGCGTGGCGGAGGCGTCGCCTCTCAGGCGTGCACGGCTCGGCGGGGAATCACCTCGCCCCATGGCCGTGCCCGGCATCGGCACGGCCATGGGCGAGGCGGTCGGCGGGACCTGGCGTCGCGTCCGCCGATCGGGCGTGAGCGCCGCGCCCCGCCGAGGCAGGGCGACGCCCGCCGCCCTGCCGCACGCCGTGCATCCGGCCGTCGGTCGGCGAGGTCCTGTCGCCCCTCGGGGCCGCCCCGCCGACCGGCGCGGCCGGGGGAAATTGCGACCGGGACCGGGACCGGGACCCGGCTAGCGCCCCTGTCCGGACGGCTCCGGCGGGTGAGCAGCGGCGCCGGAGCCGGACGCGGTCCCGGCCGGCACCGGCGCGCCGTCCGATGCGGCGAGGCCGGCGACGTCGTTGGCGGCCAGCAGCGCGCCCAGCGCCGGCGCGCTGAGCGTCAGCCCGTGTGGGGCACCCGGGTCGACGGTCAGCCCCCAGCTCCGGTCCGGCCAGTCGGCCAGCAGGTCGGTGGCGGGTGTCGCGACGAACGGCACCCCGGGGCCGACGAACGCGACGAGCGTCTCCGGCGAGGTGAAGACCGGCAGCAGCGGCTCTCCGCCCGCGCCCAGGACGACGGTCCACGGGAACTCCCGCTCGGGCGTCGGCTCGTCGGCCAGCGGCACGCAGACCCCGCCGGTGAGCAGCACGCCCAGGTAGCCGCGCAGGTCGTGCCGGGCCGCCGCGTCGGCGAGCAGGCCGGTGGCGTCGACGGTGGCCGTCCGGCCCGCCGGGGGGCCGGGATCCGGCCCCGGCTCGTCGTCCGCCCGGTGCCGTCCGCCGGCTGTCCGATCCGCCCCGCCGGCTGTCCGATCCGCCCCGCCGGCCGTCCGGTCCACCCCGCCGCCGTCCGGCACGGTGTCTCCGCTGTCCAGCACGGTGTCGCCGCCGTCCGGCGTGGCGTCGCTCGCGTGGTGCCCCGCGACCGAGGTGGCCGCGCCGGGGTCGGTGGCCGTCGCGCCCGCCGGCAGGACCCGGCAGGTCAGCGCGGCGGTGTCGGCGGTCAGCACGGCGGCGGCGGTACGGCAGGCGAAGCCGCTCCACCAGTGCAGCGCCTCGGGCGTGCGCGGCGTCTCGTACCAGAAGGCGCCGCCGTCCGGCGCGGCCTGCCAGCCGAGGTCGGCCAACTGCCGCGCGTCGTGCGGCGGGCAGGTCCCCCGGACGGTCGCCCGCCGCACCGTCAGGTGCAGGCGGCGGGCCCCGGCGGCGAGTTCGAGGTCGGTGTCGCGGTCGCAGCGGACCAGGGTGTCGTGCAGCCGCGCCACGATCTCCGGCCAGCCCGGCGAGGTCATGCCGACTGCCCCGGCAGGCGGCGCTCCAACCGCTCCAGCCGGCCCATCGTCTCGTCGAGACGGCCGAGCGCGGAGAAGTCGCCGGGCGCGCCGAACAGGTCGCCCAGGCTCGACCCCAGCTTCACGCCGAGCCCTTCGGTGCGTTCCCGGATCTGCTCCGTCGCCGCGGTCCGCGCCCTGCGGTACGCCTCCAGGACCATCTCGGACAGTCCCTGGCTGCCGGCGCGCAGGGCGACCGGCTCGAACGTCACGTCGGTCAGCTCGCCGGACACGTCGACCGTCACCGTGACCAGGCCGCTGTCGTCGGTCCCGGTGGCACGGAAGGCGGCCAGATCGTCCTGCAGGCCGGCGAACTGCTGCTCGATGGCGGCCAGCCGGCCGGCGAGCGCGTCGAAAGCGGATGCTGGATCGGTCATCCCTCGGTCCTCCCCGTTCCTGGCGTCGACCGGGGTGGCGGCCGACGGCCGGTGGATCGTATCGTCACTGCGCCGACTGACAGGGGGAAGCGGCGATGCCGGACATCGAAGTGGACGTGGCGACGGTCCGTCGCCTGCAGGGCGCCGCGGCCGACGCGGCCGCGGGACTGGGCGGGCTGCACACCGCCATCGCGGGCGCCGCGGAGGTGCCCCCCGGCGCCTTCGGCCACCTGCCCTTCGCCAGCGACATGCTGCGCGACAAGTACGCCGAGCAGGTGCGCGGCGGCATGGAGATGTTCCGTGCCGGGCAGGACGCCTTCGGCCGGGTGGCGACCTCGCTGGGGGCCACGGCCGACTCGTACGAGCGCAACGAGCAGCAGATCGACGCCGGCTTCACGGCGATCCGCTCGGGGCTGGGCCGGTGAGCGGGCCCGCGGGCAGCGCCGTCGAGCTGTGGAACAACATCGACGGTGCGTTGTCCACGGTGGACAAGGCGGTCGACAGTGTCTGCCGTACCCTCGCCTGGCCGCTGATCCAGCTGGTCGACATGGTCGACGGCGACCCCGAGGTGCTGCGGGCGCACGCGACGCAGTGGGACGCGGTCGCCGCCCGGGTACGCGAGATCGCGCTCGACCACCGCAGCGTCCGTGAGGCCGAGCGCTCCGGCTGGCGCTCACCGGCGGGCGACGCCTACGGGCAGCGCCTCGCCGAGACCGAGCAGCAGCTGCTGGACGTGGCCGACCAGTTCACCGCCACCGCGGAGTACCTCCGGGGTGTCGCCGACGGGTTGCAGGTCACCCACGACGTGCTGGTCGACATCTGCGTCGAGTTCGTCAACTTCCTGCTGGTCACCCTGATCACCGCGCTGCTGATGGCGCCGTTCACGGCCGGCGCGTCCTGGGCCACCGGCATGGCGGTCACCGCCACCCGCTTCATGATCACCCTGGCCCGGGCGGTGAAGGCCATCCGGCCGCTGGCGACCCACCTGCCGAAGGTGGTCCGGCTGCTGGAGCGGATCATCCTCAAGCTGGAGAAGATCATCACCCAGCTGCAGAAGCTGGGCCGGCACCTGAACAAGCTCGCCGACAAGCAGAAGGCCCTGATGAAGGGCCAGAAGTACGCCGACAAGCGGGCCGCCGCCGGCAAGGCGGACAAGTGGTACCACAAGATCACCGACCCGGCGCAGGGCACCTTCAAGCTCGGCAAGTCCGGCTCGCCGTTCGACATGGGCATGTTCGACCGGATGGGCGCGCTGCGCAACAACGGCCTCGTCGACGGCGGCAAGATCATCGCCCGGGACTGGGCGGCGAACCTGTCGTGGAACATCCCCAACACCGTCATCCACGGCGTCACCTGGGGCACCGTCGCGATCGCCACCGGGCTGTCCGTGCCCGGCTCCGAACAGGTCGGCGACCAGGTGCAGGAGGCCGTGCAGGACGGGGCCGACTGGATCGACCAGAACGTCTTCGGGCAGCCGCCCGCGGAGCAACCGGCGGGCCGGTAGCCGCCCGGGCCGTCCCGGCGGCCCGGCCGTACAGGCGACCCACTGCCATCTCGACCACGGGACGGCCGCCGGACCAGCCGAGTGGTCGATCGGTGGGTCGGCGACGGGCCGCTCCACCGCAGCGGGCGGACAAGGGCGCGGCGGGCGCTGACCCGAGCACGGCGCGCCGGGCGGTGGGTCCGGCTCGACCGGGTCGGCCACAATGTCCTCGGACCGCCGACCGGGTCCGGCCGCCGGTGCGCAGGCGGTCGTCATGACGGAGGGGACGACATGACCGGAGCGTGGAACCGGATCACCCGGCTGACCGGCTCGGTGGTGGGCCAGGCGCGCAGCGTCCGCGACAAGGCCCGGGAGCTGCGCGAGGAGTTCCGTGGCACCGACGAGCCCGAGCGGCTGCTGGTGGCGCCCCTGGTGCCCGGCCAGCAGGTCCGCTACGTCAGCCAGTTCGGCTTCTACGGCGACGAGTACCACAAGATGGGCGCGCAGTTCGCCGACCAGGTGGGCGACGCCCTGGCCGACTCGTTCGACCCCCGGGTGCTGTACGGGCTGCTGAACATCGTCAACCCGGTCGCCTGGGTGGACGCGGTGATCACCCCGGTGCGGATCGCCGCCGGTGTGCTCACCCTGCCCGCCAAGGCGGTGGTGGCGGGCGGCGCGGACGCCGGGCAGGCGCGGGACGGGCAGCTCGTGCCGCCGAGGCGGCCGCTGCCGCTCACCCCGGAGCAGGAGGCGTTCCGGGCCCTGTTCGGCTTCGACGCCTACCAGCCGCTCGCCGACCAGCTCGCCGAGTTCACCTTCCACTACCGGTACGCGTTCAGCGGCGACCTGACCAGCCTCGCCGGCGGCATGCTGCTGTTCCTGGCCCGGTTCACCGACACCCCGGTCGCGGTCACCGACACCCACCTGCACGTGCTGGAGCTGCCGGAGCGTCCCGCCCCGGGCCAGCCGGACGAGCGCCGGCCCCGGCTGCTGTGGAGCGTCGAGCGGCGTCGCCTGGCCCGCGTCGACTTCGACTACGGCCCCACCCGCCTGTTGCAGTTCCCGGCGACGATCGTCTTCGACGACGGCTCCTGGATCCACGTGGTGAACCCGACCACCCGGGACGACCAGAACCGCTTCCTGCAGGCGCTGGAGGGCGTCCCCGGCAAGCGGCCCGGGGACCGGTGAGCGCTCAGCCGTCCCGCTCGGGGTAGCCGACCGGCACGGCGGAGACGTCGTCCAGCGCGGTGGTGATCTCCTCCGGCAGGGTCATCCGCTCCACCTGGAGCGCGCCGAGCAGTTGACCCACCGTGCGCGCGCCCAGGATCGGCGCGGTCACCCCGGGCCGGTCCCGGATCCAGGCCAGCGCCACCTCCAGCGGTGACACGCCGAGCCCGCCGGCCGCGATGGCGACCGCCTCCACGATGCTGGAGCAGCGCGGTTCGAGGTAGGTGGTGACGAAGCGCTCGAAGTGCGCCGAGGCGGCCCGGGAGTCGGCAGGCCGGCCGTTGCGGTACTTGCCGGTGAGCACCCCCCGGCCCAGCGGCGACCAGGGCAGCACGCCCAGCCCGAGCGCCGCGCAGGCCGGCAGCACCTCCCGCTCCACGCCCCGCTCCAGCAGCGAGTACTCCACCTGCGCGGCGACCACCGGGGCCCGCCCCGGCCAGGCGGCCTGCCAGGCGGCGGCGCGGGCGGTCTGCCAGCCGGAGAAGTTCGACACGCCGACGTAGCGGACCCGGCCGCTGGCCACCGCGTGGTCCAGCGCGGCCAGGGTCTCCTCCAGCGGGGTGTCCGGGTCGTACCCGTGCACCTGCCACAGGTCGACGTGGTCGGTGCCCAGCCGGCGCAGCGACGCGTCGAGGGTGCGCAGCAGGTGGCCCCGGGAGCCGTCGCGCCGTCGTCCACTGCCCGGCCGCAGGCCCGCCTTGGTGGCGATGAGCACCTCGTCACGGGGGACGAGAGCGCCCAGCAGCGAGCCGAGCACCGACTCGGCGTCGCCGTCGCCGAAGACGTCGGCGGTGTCGACCAGGTTGCCGCCCGCGTCGAGGAAACTCTTCAGCTGGGCGGCCGCGTCGTCGGCGTCGGTGTCCCGACCCCAGGTCATGGTGCCGAGCGCGAGCCGGGAAACCGCCAGCCCGCTTCGGCCGAGCGGTCGCTGTTGCATGGGTGAACCTTATTTCGAACCCGGCGTCACGGATATCCTCGCTCCCGTCATCTCTGCCCTCCGCGTCGCCGATCCGACCGTCGGCGGCGACCGCGCCGGTCGTCGACCGCCCGGCCGGGTGGGGTGAGCCGGTGATCGGGGCCACCCCCGCCATTGCGTACCCTGGTGCGACCTGTGCTGCGGATGGGGGAGGACCAGTGCGACTCGGGCTCAGCCTCGGATATCAGACGGCGTGGAGCACACCCGCCGACCACCTCGCGCTCGCCCAGGAGGCGGACCGGCTGGGCTACTCGGTGGTGTGGGCCGCCGAGGCCTACGGCTCCGACTCGCCGAGCATGCTGGCCTGGATGGCCGGGCAGACCGAGCGGATCGACGTGGGCAGCGCGGTGATGCAGATTCCCGCCCGTACCCCGGCGATGACGGCGATGACCGCGGCCACCATCGACGCGCTCTCCGGCGGCCGGTTCCGGCTCGGTCTGGGCGTCTCCGGCCCCCAGGTCTCCGAGGGCTGGCACGGCGTCCGGTTCGCCAAGCCGCTGGCGCGCACCCGGGAGTACGTCGACATCGTGAAGCTCGCGGTGGCCCGCAAGGAGGTCGCCTACGACGGCGAGCACTACACCCTGCCGCTGCCCGACGGGCCGGGCAAGGCGCTGCGGCTGGGCTTCCACCCGCCGCGCGAGCACATCCCGATCTACCTGGCCGCCGTCGGCCCGAAGAACCTCGAACTGGCCGGCGAGATCGCCGACGGCTGGCTCGCCGTCTTCTACGCCCCCGAGTTCGCCGAGGAGCAGCTCGCCTCGGTGCGCGCCGGCCGGGCGAAGGCCGGCAAGGAGCTGGCCGGCTTCGACGTCGTCCCCTCGGTGCCGGTGGTGGTCGGCGACGATGTCGCCTCCTGCGCCGAGCTGGTCCGTTGGTACGCCGCCCTCTACGTCGGCGGCATGGGCAGCCGGCAGCAGAACTTCTACAACCAGCTCGCCACCCGGATGGGCTACGGCGACGCGGCCCGCGAGGTGCAGGACCTCTACCTGGCCAAGCGGCAGCGCGACGCCGCCGCCGCGGTGCCGATGGAGTTCATCGACCGCACCTCGCTGCTCGGGCCGAAGGAGCGCATCGCCGAGCGGATGCGGGAGTACGCGGCGGCCGGCGTGACCACCCTGTCGGTGACCCTCTTCGTCGCCGACCGGGACAGCGGCGTGCAGACCCTGCGTACCGTGGCCGAGGCCCTCGACCTCTCCGGGGTCGGCGAGTGACCTGGGTCGAAGCCATCGTCCTGGGCATCGTCCAGGGGCTCACCGAGTTCCTGCCCGTCAGCTCGTCGGGACACCTGCGGATCACCTCCGCGATCTTCTTCGACCGGGACGCCGGCGCCTCCTTCACCGCGGTGACCCAGCTGGGCACCGAGGCGGCGGTGCTGATCTACTTCGCCAAGGACATCTGGCGGATCACCCGGACCTGGCTGGTCGGCATTCGGGACCGGTCGGTGCGCGCCAGCCTCGACTACCGGATGGGCTGGTACGTCATCGTCGGCTCGATCCCGATCGGGCTGTTCGGCTTCCTCTTCAAGGACCAGATCCGGGAGACCGCCCGCAACCTGTGGGTGGTCGCCACCACGCTGATCGTCTTCGCCTTCGTGCTGGCCTTCGCCGAGTACTGGGGCCGGCAGACCCGCACGCTGGAGAACTTCCGGATGCGCGACGGCGTGGTGATGGGCTTCGCCCAGGCGATGGCGCTGATCCCGGGGGTGTCCCGCTCCGGCGGCACGCTCACCGCCGGCCTGTTGCTCAACCTGACCCGGGAGGCGGCGGCACGGTACTCGTTCCTGCTGGCCATCCCGGCGGTGGTGATGTCCGGGATCTTCAGCATCGGCGACGTGTTCGAACCGGCCGCGCCGGGCACCTCGGTGCCGAGCGTGGCGCAGATGGTGGTGGCCACCGTGATCGCCTTCGCGATCGGCTACGCGGCCATCGCCTGGCTGCTGCGCTACGTCGCCCACCACACCCTGTACGTCTTCGTGCTCTACCGGGTGGCGCTCGGCACGCTGGTGCTCGCGCTGCTGCTCACCGGCACGATCAGCGCCACCTGAGCCACCCGCCCGGCGTCCCCGCGCCGGGCCGGGGCGAGCGCGCCGGCGGCCCCCGACACCAGCTGAGTGCCCGGGGGCCGCCGCCGGTGCGGCCCGCCCGTAGGGTGGACGGCGTGGCGACCCTTCTGCTTCTGCGACACGGCCGGACGACGGCGAACGCCGACGGTGGGCTGGCCGGCCGCCAACCGGTCGAACTCGACGACACCGGCCGCGCCCAGGCCGCCGCCGTCGGCGAGCGGCTGCGCGGGTTGCCGCTGGCGGCGGTGGTCACCAGTCCGCTGATCCGCTGCCGGCAGACCCTGGAGCTGGCGCTGCCGCGGGTCGCGCCGGTGGTCGAGGAGGGGCTGATCGAGTGCGGCTACGGCAGCTGGGAGGGACAGCCGCTGAAGAAGCTGGCCAAGGAGCCGCTCTGGCCGGTCGTGCAGCAGCACCCCAGCGCCGTGGTCTTCCCCGAGGGCGAGTCGATGGCGGCGATGGCCGCCCGGGCGGTCGCCGCGGTGCGCTCCTGGGACGCCCGGGTGACCGCCGAGCACGGGCCGGAGGCGGTCTGGCTGGCGTGCAGCCACGGCGATGTGATCAAGGCCATCGTGGCGGACGCGCTCGGCGTGCACCTGGACCTGTTCCAGCGCATCGTCGCCGATCCGGCGTCGGTCACCGCGATCCGCTACACCCCGCTGCGCCCCTTCCTGGTCCGGCTCAACGACACCGGCGGTGACCTGGCCGCGCTGGTGCCGCCGCCGCCGAAGCGGCGCCAGCGGGCGAGCCGGCGGGTCGACTCCGACGCGGCCGTGGGCGGCGGCGCGGGGGCCGCCGGGTGAGCGGCGCCGCCACGCCGGGGCCGCCCGCGCGCCGCCCGCGGCGTTTCGCCCTCGGCTGAACCACCCTCGGTGCGGTACGCGGCGCTTCCGCCCGCCGGATAGGGTCGTGGGCATGACCCACCAGGTGCACGCCTTCGAGCCGCCGGAGCGGTTCGTCGCCGGGACCGTCGGGCCGCCGGGGGAGCGCACGTTCTTCCTGCAGGCGCGCGGTGGCGGCCGGCTGGTCAGCGTCGCGCTGGAGAAGGTGCAGGTCTCCCTGCTCGCCGAGAAGCTGGAGGAGTTGCTCGCCGAGGCCCAGCGCCGCTTCGGTGTGGAGCTGCCCGAGGCGCCGGCCGCGCTCGGCGACAACGACCCGCTGGACACCCCGGTCGACGAGGAGTTCCGGGTCGGCACCCTCGGCCTGGCCTTCGACGTCGACAGCGCGACCGTGGTGATCGAGGCGATCGCCGCCGGTGAGACGGAGGTCGAGGTCGAGCTCGGCGGCGACGAGGACGACGAGGCCGACGAGGACGAGGAGCCGGACGAGGACCTCGACCGGCTGCGGGTGCGGCTGACCCCCGAGGCGACCCGCGAGTTCATCGAGCGGGCCCGTCGGGTGGTCAACGCCGGCCGGCCGCCCTGCCCGCTCTGCGGCCAGCCGCTCGACCCCGCCGGCCACCTCTGCCCACGGCACAACGGTTACCACCGGTGACCTCGTCGGAGTTGCAGCCCCGCCACGACGGCGACGCGGCGCTCCGGCTGCTGCGCGACGGTGAACTCGACATCGAGGGGCGGCTGGTCGACGCCTCCAACACCACCCTGCGCGGGATCCTGACCCTGGACGGGCGGACCGCCCGCTGCGTCTACAAGCCGGTGCGCGGCGAGCGCCCGCTCTGGGACTTCCCCGACGGCACCCTGGCCGGGCGGGAGGTCGCGGCGTACCTGGTCTCCCGGGCCTCCGGGTGGGACCTGGTGCCGCCGACGGTGCTGCGGGACGGGCCGTTCGGCCCCGGCTCCTGCCAGCTCTGGATCGACGAGCCGTCCGACGCCGAGCCGCTGGTCGGCTTCGTCCCCGCCACGGAGGTGCCGCCGCGCTGGTTCCCGGTCGCGGCCGCCCGCGACGACGACGGGGCCGCGTACGCGCTCGCCCACGCCGACGACCCCCGGCTGGCCCGCCTCGCGGTGCTCGACGCGGTGCTCAACAACGCCGACCGCAAGGGCGGGCACGTGCTGGTCGGCCCGGACGACCGGCTCTACGGCGTCGACCACGGCGTCTGTTTCCACGTCGAGGAGAAGCTGCGCACGGTCCTGTGGGGTTGGGCGGGCCGGCAGTTGCCGCCGGACGCGGTGGCGATGCTCGGCACCCTCGCCGGTCTGGTCGCCGGTGAGCTGGGCGAGGAGCTGGCCGAGCACCTGACCCTCGGCGAGGTCGCGGAGCTGGCCGCGCGCGTCGACCGGCTGCGCGAGACCGGTCGCTACCCGCAGCCGCCGCGGGACTGGCCGGCGATGCCCTGGCCGCCCATGTGAGCCGTTGTCGTGTTGATCACCCGGAGGGTGGCTCCCGGCGGACTGACGGCTCGTTAGGCTGACGGGCATGGAGTCTTGGGCGGGACACGAGGTGCCACGGCTGCCGGGGAACGGCGGGCCCCTGAGCTTGTACGACTCGGCGCGGCGCGGTGTCCATCCCAGCCGGCCCGACGGCACGGCGAGCATGTACGTCTGCGGCATCACCCCGTACGACGCCACCCACCTGGGGCACGCCGCCACGATGATCACCTTCGATCTGGTGCAGCGGATGTGGCGCGACGCCGGGCTGACCGTGCGGTACGTGCAGAACGTCACCGACATCGACGACCCGCTGCTGGAGCGGGCCGAGCGCGACGGCGAGGACTGGAAGGTCCTGGCCATGCGGGAGACCGCGCTGTTCCGTGAGGACATGGAGGCGCTGCGGATCATCCCGCCAGCGCACTACGTGGGCGCGGTGGAGTCGATCCCGGACATCGCCGAGAAGGTGCAGGTGCTGCTCAAGGACGGCGCGGCGTACCGGCTCGACGACGGCACCGGCGACGTCTACTTCGACATCGGCGCGGCGCCGGCGTTCGGCTACGAGTCCAACCTGACCCGTGCGCAGATGCTGGAGATCTTCCCGGAGCGCGGGGGCGACCCGGACCGGACCGGCAAGCGCGACCCGCTGGACCCGCTGCTGTGGCGCGGGGCCCGCGAGGGCGAGCCGTCCTGGCCCGGCGGTGAGCTGGGCGCCGGCCGACCCGGCTGGCACATCGAGTGCGCGGTGATCGCGCTGAACCTGCTCGGCGACCGGATCGACGTGCAGGGCGGCGGCAACGACCTGCTCTTCCCGCACCACGAGTGCTCCGCCGCGCACGCCGAGCGGCTCACCGGCGCGGCGCCCTTCGCCGACCACTACGTGCACGCCGGCATGATCGGCCTGGACGGCGAGAAGATGTCGAAGTCCAAGGGCAACCTGGTCTTCGTCTCCCGGCTGCGGGCCGACCGGGTCGACCCGATGGCTGTGCGACTCGGGCTGATGTCCGGCCACTACCGCGCCGACCGCACCTGGACCGACGACCTGCTCGACGCCGCGCAGGCGCGGCTGGCCCGCTGGCGGCGGGCCGCCGCCGCGCCGAGCGGGCCGTCCGGGGAGGCGTTCCTGGCGGGCGTACGCGCCCGGCTCGCCGACGATCTGGACACCCCGGGAGCGCTGGCGCTGGCCGACGACTGGGCCGAGCGGACCCTCGCCGGCGCGGGCGACGATCCGCAGGCGCCGGGACTCTTCGCCACCACCGTGGACGCCCTGCTCGGCATCCGACTCTGACGGCCCGCCCCGTCACCGTGGAGTCGAGGCGTTCGCACGCGTCGTCGGCGCCGACCGTGCACGATCGCCGGGGCAGGCGGTCAGCCGAGGACGAGGCCGGGGTCGGGGTCCTGCTCCGGGGCGGGGGCGGGGATCCGGTACTCCTCGGTGAGGGTGGTCATCGGCCCGGGCCAGGTGGCCTGGGCGACCTCGATCGGCTTGCGGTCGCCGTCGTAGGCGACGTGCAGCAGGTGCAGCACCGGGGTGTCCGGGCGGATCTGGAGGGTCTCGGCCTCCTCCCGGCTGGGCTGCCGGGCGCTGATGGTGTCGGTCGCCGAGACGTACCGCCGGCCGGTGGCCTCCTCGGCCTCCTGGTAGAGCGGCCGGCCGAACGCCTCGGCGCGCTCCAGCGAGGTGCCGGCGGTGTCCTTGGGCAGGAACCAGGAGGCGCCCACCTCCACCGGTGAGTCGTCGGTGCGTACCAGGTGCCGGCGGCAGAGCAGCTCGGTGCCGTCGGGTACGCCGAACGCGTCGGCCACCTCCGGCGGGGCCGGCGCGCGGCCGACCTGGACCAGCTGCTGCCGGTACCGGGCCGCCAGGTCGGTGTGGTAGCCGCGGAAGCCGCCGTACCGGCCACGGGAGAGCCGGTTGAGCCGGCGCCGGGTGCCCCGCACGTACGTCCCGGAGCCGGGCTTGGTGATCAGGATGCCCTCGACCCGCAGCTGGTCGACCGCGCGCTGCACGGTCTGCTTCGCCACGCCGAACATCTCGGCGATGGCCGGGATGGACGGCAGCCGCTCGCCCGGCGCCCAGTCGCCGCGGCGCACCTGGGCCTTGAGCTGCGCGGCGATCTGCCGGTGCGGGAACTCGGCGGCCCCCGGGTTGATCTGCACGCCCGCCTCCTCTTGACAGCTAGGTTCCTAGGATGCCCTAGAGGTGGCGACGCCGCCACCCCGGACACGCGCCCGCCCCGCCGACGAGGTCGGCGTGCGCGGGCAGCGACGCGGGGGCAGCGAAGGGAGCGGCCCCCGGACGGCGAGGCGTCCGGGGGCCGGGTCGGCGCGGGGGAGGAGCTACCAGGAGCCGGCGGTCGGGCCGGCCGAGCCGCCCCGGCGGCGCAGGTACTTTTCGAACTCCTGGGCGATCTCGTCGCCGGTCAGCGGCGTGATGCCGGCGTCGCCGACACGCTCCTCCAGCTCACGGACGTACTCGCCCAGCTCGGCGTCCTGCTCGGCCGCGCCCCGCACCCGCTGCTCCCACTCGGCGGCCTCCTCGGCCAGGTCGGCCATCGGTACCGGCAGGTCGAGCACGTCCTCCACCCGGTGCAGCAGGGCGAGGGTGGCCTTCGGGCAGGGCGGGTTGTTGGCGTAGTGCGGCACGTGCACCCAGAACGAGACGGCGTCCACCTCGGCGCGGATGCACGCGTCGTGCAGCACGCCGACGATGCCGGTCGGCCCGTCGTAGCGGGTGGGGGTGAGCTGGTAGCGCTCGGCGGCGGCCGCGTCGGAGGCGCTGCCGCTGATCGGCAACGGCCGGGTGTACGGCACGTCGGCCAGCAACGCGCCGAGCAGCACCACCCGTTCCACCTCCAGGCTGTGGCAGATCTCCAGCACCTGCTCGCAGAAGGTGCGCCAGCGCATGCTCGGCTCGATGCCCCGGATCAGCACCACGTCGCGCTCGGTGCCCTCCGGGCTGGCCACCATGAACCGGGTGGTGGGCCACTCGACCCGCCGGGTCTCGCCGTCGGCCATGCTGATCGTCGGCCGGCTGACCTGGAAGTCGTAGAAGTCCTCCGGGTCCAGCTCGGTGACCGGTCGGGCCTGCCAGACCTGCTCCAGGTGCTCCACGGCGGCGGTCGAGGCGTCCGCGGCGTCGTTCCAGCCCTCGAAGGCGGCGATCGCCACCGGGGACCGCAGCACCGGCAGCCCGTCGAACTCGGTCACGCCGTCACCTCACCCTGCTCGTGGCCGACGGCGCCGGGCGTCCGCCCGCTCGTCCGCCCGCCTACGACAACTCCGACCCGGCGCGTCTGACGCCGCGCCGCGACCTGGAGCTGTCGCACGGTCGCGTCGCTGATGTCCTTCACGTCCGCCAGCCTACGTGCCGACGCTGGACACGGCCCGTCGGCCGCGCCGGTCCGCCGATCGGCCGGCCGGGCGAACCAGTACGAATCGGAAGCGGTGCTCCGGCGGCAGCATGTGGGACCGCCAGCGGGTCGCAGCGGTCACCCGGATGATCGGATTAACCTGTGGGGGTGCGGACCTCGATGCTCGATGTGCTGGCCGACCGGATCCTCATCGCCGACGGCGCGATGGGGACGATGCTGCACGCCGCTGACCTGACCCTCGACGACTACGACGGCCTCGAAGGATGCAACGAGATCCTCAACGTCACCCGTCCCGACGTGGTGCGCGGGGTGCACGAGGCGTACCTGGCCGTCGGGGCGGACTGCGTCGAGACGAACACCTTCGGCGCCAACCTGGCCAACCTGGCCGAGTACGGCATCGAGGGGCGGATCCGGGAGCTGTCCGAGGCGGGCGCCCGGCTGGCCCGGGAGGCCGCCGACGCGTACGCCACGCCCGAGCAGCCCCGCTTCGTGCTCGGCTCGATCGGCCCGGGCACCAAGCTGCCCACCCTGGGCCACGCCGCGTACGCGACGCTGCGCGACGCGTACCAGGAGAACGCCGCCGGTCTGATCGCCGGCGGCGCGGACGCCCTGATCGTCGAAACCTGCCAGGATCTGCTCCAGGTCAAGGCCGCCGTGGTCGGGTCCAAGCGGGCGATGGCCGAGCTGGGCCAGCGGGTGCCGATCATCTGCCACGTCGCCGTCGAGACCACCGGCACCATGCTGCTGGGCAGCGAGATCGGCGCGGCGCTGACCGCCATCGAGCCGCTCGGGGTGGACCTGATCGGGCTCAACTGCTCCACCGGCCCGGCCGAGATGGGCGAGCACCTGCGCTACCTGTCGCAGAACTCCCGCATCCCGGTGTCGGTGATGCCGAACGCCGGCCTGCCCGTGCTGACCGCCGACGGGGCGTACTTCCCGCTCACCCCGGTCGAGATGGCCGACGCCCTGGAGCGCTTCGTCACCGAGTACGGCGTCTCGCTGGTGGGTGGCTGCTGCGGCAGCACCCCGGAGCACATCCGGGTGCTCGTCGAGCGGCTGCGCGGCGCGAGGCCGGTGGCCCGCGAGCCGCGGCCCGAGCCGGGCGTCTCCTCGATCTACCACCACGTGCCGTTCGCGCAGGACGCCAGCGTGCTGATGGTGGGGGAGCGGACCAACGCCAACGGCTCGAAGGCGTTCCGGGAGGCGATGCTCGCCGCCGACTGGCAGGCGTGCGTGGAGATCGCCCGCAGTCAGGCCCGCGACGGCTCGCACCTGCTCGATCTCTGCGTCGACTACGTCGGCCGGGACGGCACCACCGACATGCGCGAGCTGGCCGGCCGGTTCGCCACGGCGTCCACCCTGCCGATCATGCTGGACTCCACCGAGCCGGCCGTGGTCGAGGCCGGGCTGGAGATGCTCGGCGGCCGGTGCGTGGTCAACTCGGTCAACTTCGAGGACGGTGACGGCCCGGAGTCCCGCTACGCGCGGGTGATGCCGGTGGTCAAGGAGCACGGCGCGGCCGTGGTGGCGCTGCTCATCGACGAGGAGGGCCAGGCCCGCACCCGGGAGTGGAAGGTCCGTGTCGCCGCCCGGCTGATCGACGACCTGACCGGCCGGTGGGGGATGCGCCGCTCCGACATCCTCATCGACGCGCTGACCTTCCCCATCGCCACCGGGCAGGAGGAGACCCGCCGGGACGGCATCGAGACCATCGAGGCGATCCGGGAGATCGCCGCCCGGTACCCGGGGGTCAACTTCACCCTCGGCATCTCCAACGTCTCGTTCGGGCTCAACCCGGCCGCCCGGCAGGTGCTCAACTCGGTCTTCCTGCACGAGTGCGTGCAGGCGGGGCTCACCTCGGCGATCGTGCACGCCAGCAAGATCCTGCCGATGTCGAAGATCCCCGACGAGCAGCGCGAGATCGCGCTGGACCTGATCTACGACCGGCGCCGCGAGGGGTACGACCCGGTGCAGCGGTTCATCGAGGTCTTCGAGGGCGTCGACGCCGCCTCGGCGCGGGCCGGCCGGGCCGAGGAGTTGGCCGCGCTGCCGCTGGACGAGCGGCTGAAGCGGCGGATCATCGACGGCGAGCGCAACGGCCTGGAGGCCGACCTGGACACCGCGATGGCCGAGGGCCGTACGCCGCTGTCCATCATCAACGACATCCTGCTCGACGGGATGAAGGTCGTCGGTGAGCTGTTCGGCTCCGGGCAGATGCAGCTGCCGTTCGTGCTCCAGTCCGCCGAGGTGATGAAGACCGCGGTGGCGTACCTGGAACCGCACATGGACAAGGCCGACGACGGCGGCAAGGGCCGCATCGTGCTCGCCACGGTCAAGGGCGACGTGCACGACATCGGCAAGAACCTGGTCGACATCATCCTGTCCAACAACGGCTACGAGGTCGTCAACATCGGCATCAAGCAGCCGATCAACGCGATCCTCGACGCCGCCGAGGAGCACCGGGCCGACGCGATCGGCATGTCCGGGCTGCTGGTCAAGAGCACCGTGATCATGAAGGAGAACCTCGCCGAGATGGCCTCGCGCGGGGTCGCCGAGCGCTGGCCCGTGCTGCTCGGCGGGGCGGCGCTGACCCGCGCGTACGTCGAGGACGACCTGCGCAGCATGTTCCCCGGCCAGGTGCACTACGCCCGGGACGCCTTCGAGGGGCTGTCCCTGATGGACCGGGTGATGACCGCCAAGCGGGGCGGCGCGCCGGTGGTCGACCCCGAGCGGGAGGCGGCCCTGGCCGCGCGGCGGGCCCGCCGGGAGCGGCAGAAGGCGATGGTCAGCGAGGCGCTGCCCGAGCTGGACGACGCCTCGGTCCGCTCCGACGTGGCCACCGACGTGGAGGTGCCCACCCCGCCGTTCTTCGGCACCCGGGTGGTCAAGGGTGTGCCGCTGGCCGACTACTCGGCGCTGCTCGACGAGCGGGCCACCTTCCTCGGGCAGTGGGGGCTGCGGGGTTCGCGCGGCGGCCAGGGCCCGTCGTACGAGGAGCTGGTGGAGACCGAGGGTCGCCCCCGGCTGCGGTACTGGCTGGACCGGCTGATCGCCGACCAGGTCCTGGAGGCGGCCGTCGTCTACGGCTACTTCCCCGCGTACGCCGAGGGCAACGACCTGGTGGTGTTGGACGAGAACGCCAGCACCGAGCGGGCCCGGTTCTCCTTCCCCCGGCAGCGGCAGGAGCGCCGGCTCTGCCTGGCCGACTTCTTCCGGCCCAAGGGCGACCAGCTCGACGTGGTGGCGTTGCAGCTGGTCACCGTCGGGCAGCCGATCAGCGAGTACACCGCGAAGATGTTCGCCGCCAACGAGTACCGCGACTACCTGGAGGTGCACGGCCTGTCCGTGCAGCTCACCGAGGCGCTCGCCGAGTACTGGCACCGGCGCATCCGTAGCGAGCTGACCCTGCCCGGCGGTCGTACGGTCGCCAGCGACGACCCGGCGGACCTGGCCGGCCTGCTGCGTAACGACTACCGGGGCTGCCGGTACGCGTTCGGCTACCCGGCCTGCCCGGAGCTGGAGGACCGGGCGAAGATCGTGGAGCTGCTGGGCGCCGAGCGGATCGGGGTGCAGCTGTCGGAGGAGTTCCAGCTGGTGCCGGAGCAGGCCACCGACGCGATCGTGGTGCACCACCCGGAGGCGAACTACTTCAACGCCAAGTGATCGCGGCACCCGCTCTGACCTGCGGCGGAGCGCCCGGAACGGTCCTGATTTCCATGATCATGCCGTTTCCAGGCCGTCGGGGGTCTGCGGGTCGTCGGCGAAGGCGTGGTCGATCGCGCGGCGGGTGCGGTCCTCGCTGGCCGGTAGCAGGTGGGTGTAGATCCGGAGGGTGAAGCCGGGGTCGGAGTGCCCCAGGTACGCCGACAGGGCTTTGACGCTTTCGCCGGCGTCCAGCAGGACCGAGGCGTAGGTGTGCCGGAGCACGTGCATGCCGTTGTGCCGGTTGTCGGGGACGCCGGTCGCGCGGATGGCGCGCTTCCAGACGCCCGAGTTGAAGGCCGTCCGGCTCAGCGCCGTTCCGGCCGGGGTGGTGAGGTAGAGCGGCACGGTCCGCGGCTCGCCGGTCGAGGTGCCCCACGGAAGGGTGATGTCGACCGGCGGGTACCGCTTGGCGTGCTCGGCGAGCCTGCGCGACACCGACTCAGGCAACGGAACATCCCGGACCTTGCCGCCCTTGGGTGGCGCGAAGATCAGGCGCCCCCGGACGAGCTTGACCTGACGGGTGACGTGCAGGACGGGCCGGGCCGGGTCGACGTCGTCCGGGCTGACGCCACGGATTCGAGCACCGAGGGGATCCCTACATCGGTTGAGCGGCCATGCGAATCTCCGTCCGTCGCACGGCTTCCAGGAGTGGTGCCTCGGCCTTTCGCCAGAACCGCGTCACCAGATCCTCGGGCCCGTACCGCTCCCGAATTTCGGCTAGCCGTTCTGTGACTGTCAGGTCTTGGCCATCTGGACCAGTGGTCATATCCGCGAACCAGAGTGCATCAGAGGTCGGAGATTGCTCCTGCGGGAACTCCGCAGCGAGGAAATCGCCAAGACCGCGTTCGGCAGCCTCATATGAAGCGCAAGAGTGGTGGGCAACGAGCGCGGCTAGTCGGAGACTGAACCCGTGGCGCAGCATCCACCGCGCGCCGTCCAGAGAGTGAAAACCCGTTTCCACAATGCCGGGCGCGTAACCGATGTCATGGAGCCATGCGGTGGACAGGAGTGCCTCGGCATCGACAGCTGCCAGGCCGCCCAGCATCCGTGCCTTAGCCGCGACTGCTTGCACATGGCGCCAGCGTCGTGGCAGAGCAGCGGCAAGGTGCCGCTCTGCTACCTCCGCTGCATGATCGACCGTACTCACCATGACCGAGAGCCTAGGCTCGACGCGTCTATCCCGCCAGATCGCGGCGGTTAGGCATCGTGTGCGACCGTCAGCAGGACCTGGCAGCAGCAGTGGGGCCTACCTCCGGCGCCTCCGCTTCTTTCCAGGGTTCAGCCGGCGGGTGGGGCGACGTGCGGACGGTGGAGGGTTCCGGTCCATCTCCTGCACCGGTACGAGGCCCATCTCCAACCCGAGTTGATCGAGTTCCTCGTTAGGTTCCCAGGGATCGTTGTTGTAACCAGACCATGCAATATCGCCATCCTCGTTGAGGAGAACGGCTAGGGCTCGGTCGGCCCTTAGTTGGTGCTTCTTCGCAGCGGCGTAAATTTCCAGCCGCCCTCTTGCGCCCAGATTGCCGAATGGCTGGGTGCCGACGAAGAAGGCCGAATAGCCCCAAGGTGTCACAAGCGCCTCCGCCAAACTGTGGAAGCTTTTGTCCAGCCTCGTTAGTTCAATTATGCGTGTGATCTTGTTGGCGAGCTCTACCTGACCTGCCTCCGAGAGGTTGAAGAGGTCCGCGCCCACCCTGAGCCAACCTGATGCGTTTTCCGTTCGCAGCTTGTCGACAATCGACTGAAGGAGAGGATGCTCACGCCGCTGGGGCTTCGATGCAGGCGTCTGCGTTATTCCGTCTTCGTGGTACATCCAAGCATCGAGAGTATCTGTTAGTGTCCCGATGGTGGTGAAAGACTCTCTTTTGAACCGAGCGCGAGAGGCCCCTGTCGGCTTCGCCCCGGTCGGATAGCGACGGTACAGCTCGTCGGGGTCGGGATCGAAGTACAGTCCTCCTTGCACGAACCACATCAGCACATCCAGCTCGTCTACCGCTTCGAACATTCTTGCGGCCTGCGGTTCGGTGCGGCGGCGAAGGTATAGCAGGAACGACTCGGGGGTCTCAAGCAGTTTGGTGGCAATTTCGAGGTCGTGAAGCGATATGATCCACGGCAAAGTTGTTCCGCCGATCATATTTGCTCGCACAAGGGTGTCGGCTGCGATCGCTAGTGGACCGAAATCGTCGAGGCATGCAACTACTGTCCGAACTTCCCGAACTCCGGCCAGATCCAGCCACTTGCCGCTCTCCTGCCAGAGTCCGCCGTGCGTCAATATCAGTTGTTCGAGGCGCTGAGCTTGGGTAGTCGCCTCGCCAATGGTTTTGCGCAGGTCCTGGGCTACGCGCTGAACGTTTCCAGAGCGTGCCTTGTCGGTGATAGACCCAGCTTTGACTTCCATGCAAATTGCAACGTCATCGACTATGAAAAGAGAGTCTCCTTCCACGACACGGGCCAGCTGTTTCGGGTTACTTGCGTTGCGGCTCAGGTCGTAACCCGGATCGTCCTTCGGAGGTGCCAGATACTTCAAGCCCGTGTGCTGTGGCGAAGGTACGCCGAGGGCCTTGGCCATGAGCTCGGCAGCCTTCTTCTCCGCAAAACTGTCCCGCTGCTTGCTGTACCGATCCCAAGCCTTGCTGTCGCCGAGAGACTTGACACGCAAGTCGATAACGCGGCGAATCTGGTCATCCGGGATGCCGCTCTGCAGCAGCAGATAGTTACCACGACCATCGTGGACTAGGTCTTTCCCTGCTAAAGGGTTCTTGCCGTTGCAGAAAGACTCAACCAGCGCAATCGGATTTGCTAACGGCATGGAGATGCTAAAGGTGTCTAACACTGCGCTAACAGTCGCAGGTTCGAGGCCGGAGCTAGCTGCAATTTCGGCAGCAGTGAAAGCTGACGCGGGCCCCGGATGGACGAATAGCCTGTCGAAGGATTCTTGTGCCGCTTCTAATTGGCCGGCGTGGGGCTCGAATCCCTCGGACGTCCGCTTAGCAGTGCGGCCAAGCGCGTCAAGGTCAACGATTTTGGCCTGCTGATATCCCAGGGTTATCGCCTCGGAAACCCGCAGTACGTCTTCGTAGGTGAAGCCCAGCTTAGCTGCGAGGAGCTTGTCGTTGCCGGGCGGACCCAGTACCCCTTCATTCAGCCCGCGGCCCACCGAAAGATAGTGCTTGTTCCTGATCATGATCTCGGCAAGCCTTAGCTGGGCTGCAAGCGGAGTAAGAGCGGTATCGGCAGGGGATCCTTCGATTGTGAAACTCAGCACTCCAGCTAGGTCAACAAGCGTGCGCGCGTGGGTGCAAAGTTCCTCGATTACTGTATTCGCGTACGGAACATCGGTTTGCGGCAGCGCCTCCACCACACGTGCGCCCATCCCCACCGCGACAAGCGCGACGATGTCGACCACAGCTGCCAACCCTTCCGATTGGCTCTCCCGATACCCTTCTAGGGTGAAGGGAACTTCGTGCTGCCGCGTCAGCTCGATGATGTCAAATACGTCCTGCCCTTGAAAGAGCCTCTCCATCTCTGCTACATGGTGCCTAATGATGTGCGGCGCCTGGTGGCGAACATCGTTCCAGCTCTCCGCGGGCTCCAGCTTGCCTGCCAGCCTGGAGACTTGTTCGATCAGCCTGCTGACTCCTTCGTCGCCGTCCGTAAGGAGGCGACGTTGCTGACGAGGGGCAGCGGGTTTGCTCTTCGCCACCTTCTTACCCACGGAGTGGGCTCCCTTCTCGGGGCCGTCGGATGTCTCATCTGGCTCGTCCGACACTAGTCCTGTCGTGTCCTGTGAGGAATTTCTGTACGGGATCAAGGCGGCCCGCGTCGCGGGCCGCTCGCGCCGCCGAACCTGGGCCGGGCCGATGGCCCGCCGCCGCGCCTCTGGCCTTCGGCCGCCAGCGCGTCGGTCTTAGCCCGCCGGCGGCGCGACATACGACGGAGCCCCGGGCCGCCATGGGTACTGGCAGATCCGGGGCTTCGGTGTTGACAAGAGCAGTGCCTCCGGCGGGGTCCTCGGGCACTCCGGGATGGTGACGCCATCCCGACAACCTTCGTTCGGGCAGAGCCGAGTGGGTGGGGCCTGCCTGGTCAAGGTCGTTCAGACGGCAGTGTGCTCCACCTTGACCAGGCAGGCCCCACCCACTCCACAGTGTGCGGACGAAGGCCGACGGGATGGCGGGATGACGTCCGACGAGCCGGAGGGACTGTCGGGGGCGGTGCGGACGACGGGGCAGCGCCACATGAGGCGCCCCACGAGTACGTACGATGTGGAGCGTGAAGGAGCAGCCGGAGGCAATCTCAACTCATGCAGTAGCGAAAATGCCGTCGGCTCGGTTGAGTTTGGCGGACCTCGAATTTATCGCGAGTTCCATGGGGGAAGTGCGACGAGTAGCGCTAACCTGGTCCAGTCGCGAAATGTATACGGTGACGGCTTCGAATTTCTCCGGACAAAGCCCTTCGGTCAAGGTCGTCCGCACCTTCAAGGCGAACTCCGTTGCCGAATTTGCGACGCAAGCACCGCGAGGAAGGATCTATATTCTGGAGGCTCGCTTCGAGTCGCCCGGCGGTGCGGCGGTCCTCACCTTGGGTAAGGATCGCGACCTTAGTCGTGATCTGGTGCTGAGTTTCGAGGGGGCCGAAGAGGGCGTACCCTCTTGGTTTGACGACATCGTCAGAGGGATGATTTCTGCGAAGTTGTTCAACGCTGGCCAGCGCGAGATATACCTGCTGGGTTTGGCTTGGGCGCCTGTCTTCTTGCCTCCCATCGCAGTACCGTGGGCGATCGCTACCGGGCGCTTGTCAAGTATGGGAATAAGCGCAGTGCTTTGGTTTGGAGGGTTCGCCTGGCTCGCATACGCGGTGTTCGCTCCAACGATTGCGCGGTTTATCCGCGCCAGCAGTTTACGAGTGACCCCTCTCTTCGCCGCTGTCCCGTGGCCGCAGCCAGCTAATGTCACCTCTCCTTTCCGGCTTATTCCGCTTCGCCTCAGAGAGTTTCGGACGGAAGTAAAGATTGCGTTCAAAAGCGGCTGGTTGGCGTTCAGGCAAAGCGACCATCAATTCAATGCAGTCTTGGTTTCCCTTGTAGCATTGGTAGTTGCGTTAGTGTCCCTGATCGTTGACGTTTCCAAGTAGGCTGCCCTGCCCGCTACCAGGGGACCGGCCGCACGAACGAGAACCCCGATGGGGGTCATCAGGGTTCCGTGCCGGCCGCGCGCTGCACTGGGGTGAGGGGCAGACCGCCGCAAGCGCTCGCTGCTCTGGATTGGTGCCGGCGGTATGGCTACCGTGGCTTCCGTGATGAGGGAGACCGAGTCGGAGGTGCGACGTCTTCGGGACCAGGCGCTGACGAGCGTGGGTCGTTCATCTGCCCGGACCCCGATCCGTTCCGCCCTGTACCACTTGACGCGCGGGCGGATTGACAAGCGCCCACGCTACACCGTAGGCCAGCTTCCGAGGCTCGGGACGCCCTGGCAGGACACCGTCTCCGGTCGGTACTTCGGATGGCGATGTAGAGAGGCGCACCTGGGGGACCGGTTTGCCTTCGCAGTCGAGTATGTCGTGTGCCCGTACTGCCGGATGGCATGGGTGGACAAGCCGTATACGGCTGAGGAGTACCAGCGGAACGGCCTTGCTTCAGCCGCCTTGAGGGCGCTTCGAGAGGAGAACCCTGGGCTGACGTGGTTCACGGGCAGCGGGCACATGAGAGACGCAAGAGCCTTCTGGGCGGCTGTGGGCTTGGGGGTTGCTGGCGGGTACGAGCAGCGAGAGTTGTGCGAGCACATCGACCGGCATGGGGGCTTGAAACCGCGTTGGTTGCTCAGGCGGCAGCTGCGAATCGGTGCCGAATGATCGCCGACTCCATGGCTGATTGGGGAAGCGGCTACAAGCCGGGCGGCCCGGAGAGCACCATCAAGATCATGCCGTCCGTGGGCCGTCTGAGGTGAACCAAAGGCCACCAAAGATGACAAGCGTCGGCAGAGCCCGGCGCAGGTCAGACGCTGTTCCGTCCGATTGAGGTTGGTACGCCGGCAGCCTTCCACATTGCAACGCCAAGTGACGCCGTAGCACCTCCGGCCTGCGCGAACACCATCCGGGCGCCTGCCCGGCCGGTTCAGGCAGTAGTGAGGAGCATTCGGTCGTGGCCGAGGGCCGTGTCGATCACGCGGCCTTCGGTCCTCGCTCCGCGTCACCGGACATCGGGTTGCCTGGTCGCCACGCCTGCGGAAGCCGCAGCCGGCGCCAGCACGGCGGTGACCCGGTCCCGGTCGGGCGCCGGCGCGGAGGCGGGCGCGTAGGTCGTTCGGCCAGGGGATCACCTTCGACGCTCGGTGCTGTCGTCCTGGCCGCACGGAAGGAGTCACCCTCGCCCGAGCAGACGGACCGCAGTCGAGGAGATCGGGGCCAGGTGTGGCCTGGCCGGCAGAAGCACGGTCGTTGTCCCCAGGCTCTCGTTCATGCCTGCCAGTTCGTATTCGTACTGGATGTCCGCGACGCTGCGTACGCCTCGCACGATGACCCGCACGTCGTTCTCGGCGCAGTAGGTGGCGGTGAGTCCTTCCCAGGGCGTCACGTCGACGTCGTCCCAGTCATTCGGGAGCGCTTCGCGGATCGCCGCCGCTCTGGCCGCCGGTGCCATGGCGGGCGTCTTGGCTCGGTTGCTGGCGACGAGCACAGTGACGTGCCCGAACAGCCGGCGTGCCCGATCGATGATGTCGAGGTGACCGGGCGTGAGCGGGTCGAAGGTGCCGGGATAGACCGCTCGGCCGCCGAGCGCGGACCGGGTTGTCACGCGTCGAAGCCTAGAGGATCAACGGGAAGCGGGAACTGCGGCTCGCCGCGCTGGCCGGGGCCGGGCAGGCCTTCGGTGCCCAGGTGGCGGACCGATCATCTGCGGGTGACCGGACCGATCAGGCCGCCACCACCGCCTGCTCGGGCGGCTGGTGGGCAGGCAGGGATGCCGCGCACCACAACTCAGCATCGTGGGGCCTGGTCCGGATCATTGCCGGTGGCTTTCCACGCCTCGGCAACCGTCTGCGTGCCACGCAACGCGGAGCAGGCGTCGGACACCACCCGATCGGGGTCGGGATCCACAATGTTGATCTGCGAATGCACCCCGGCCATGGCGATCAGTCCGGTACCGGGTTGCACGGCAAGACCGTCCAGCGAGGTGGGTGTGCGCACCGTCGCCAAGATTTTTTGTGTCGATACGTCCCACAGTCGCAGCGACATGTCATAGTCGCTGACCGAGGCGAGCGTGTCGCCGTCCGGCAGGAAACCCACTCCCCTGATGGTGCCACCATGCCCGCTCAACGCACCGCCGAGCTCTTTTCTGCTGGCGACATCCCACAGTCGCAGGGTTCGGTCGCTGCCCCCGCTCGCGAGGATTGTGCCGTCCTGGTTGAACGCCACCGCGGTGGCAAGTCCATGGCGGCCGTCCAGGGTGTCAACCAAATCACCGGTACGCGGATCGCGAAGCTCGATCGTCCCGTTGCTCAACGGGACGGCGATCAAACTCCCATCCGGGGAGAACGCGATCTGGCCTCCTGGATATGGGTCGCGCGTCACGTCCTCGGGTTCATAGGTTACCCGAACCGGCGGAGAGTCCGGATTGGAGAGGTCCCAACGCATCAGCCGAAAACGTATAACTTTGGCGTCGCCCGAGTCTATCGCCTCCCGAGACGGGCCACCGTGCGCAACCACAGCCCTGCTGTCCGGACTGTACCGGACCGAGTAGGGCACCATGCCATCTCCGATGGCTCCGGGCCTGCCCGCTTGCCCGGTCGCGATGTTCCACAGACGCACAGTTCCGTCGGCGCCTGCCGTCGCCAGTTCGCCACTGTCCGGCCTGAAAGAAAGAGAATTGACCACCCCGGTGGCCAATTCACGAACCACGGACCGTGTGGTCATGTCCCACAGCGTCACCACGTTGCCTCTCGGGAAGGCCAGCAGACGCCGGTCCGGACTGAACGCCACGACAGTGGGTGCGTGGGACTGGTCGAGAACATTTGTCTGCGCTCGCCACAGGATCGCCGAGCGGTCGAGGCTGCCGCTGAGCACGGCATGGCCGTCCCGGCTGAATCCGACTGACGTGACGCCTTCGGTGTGTCCGACGAAGGAGCGGACGGTGGCACCGTCGACAACCCGCCACCACTGGACGCTCTTGCTCCTGCTCAGACCGGCGATCACGTGTCGCCCGTCGGGGCTGAACTCCGCCTCCTTGATGAACTCGTTTCCGCCGGGTGGGCGCAGTATCGGAACGCCCGCAGCTCGGCCGTTGCGCACGTCCCACAACCGCACCGTCCCGTCGGCGCTGCCACTGGCCAGCAGCCGGCCATTCGGACTGAAATCCGTGCTCATGACGTATTTCTCGTGGCCGGCCAGAATCGCCACCCGGCGTCCCGTGGCGGTCTGCCAGACCTGCACGCTGTTGTTTCCGCCACCTGCCGCGAGCAGCGAGCCATCCGGGCTCAACGCGACTCCGAACGCTGCGCCGCCCTTGTCGTACGAGCGCACCCGCCGTCCGCTCGTCACCTCCCACAACACAATGGTGGGCTCGTTCCTGGATGCGGTGGCGAGGGAGGTCCCGTCCTGGCTGAATGCCATACTGACGGCGTCACCGGGCAAGCTGCGAATGAGTTTGCGCGTGCGTACGTCCCACAGCCGCAGCCGGTGCTCGGCGCGTTCAGTGGAATGGGCGGTGCCGAGTATGTTTCCGTCCGGGCTGAACTCGACGATCGGCAGCCCGCCATCCGTGCCGGTCAACGTGGCTACCTGACGATGGCTCTCGGTGTCCCACAGCGTAACTGAGCCGTCGGTGGCCGCCAGCGCGGCGAGCGTGCCGTCGGGACTGAGAGCCGTATCGAACAGCCGGGCCTCGACGGGGCCGAGCACGCCCCGGTAGGGAATGCTCTGCGCACTCAGGATGGCACCGCGCGACTCCTCGGTCGGCGCGGCCTGCCAGGCTGCTATCGCCAGCAACAGTGACCGGTGTGGATCGGCGTCGCGTGCGGTCAGCGACTCCGACGAGTAGAGCCGCGACACGGCGACGGCACGCTGCTGCTCGGCCCGGTGTCTCTGCCCGTCCGCTACCCGCTGCTGCCACACCGCGAGCCCGCCCGCCACCACGGCGGCAACGAGCAGAAACGCGAGCGCCACCACCCCGCGACGCAGTCGCCGGTTGTTGCGCCGGACGGTCTCGTGCGCCGATTCCTCCGCAGCCTCGCTTGCCGCGACGAACTCGCGTTCCGCGTCGGTGAGGTTGGCCACGCGGTCGTTCCGCTCGTCCAACCACGCCCGGAGGACGGCCAGCCGAGCGCCCTGATACAGGCTGCCGTCATCCCGATCCAGGTTGAGCCAGTCGTTCGTCGCATCGGTGAGCCTGCGGTGTACGACGAGGCCGGTCCGGTCCTCGCTCAGCCAGGAGGTCAACCGTGGCCACGCACGCAACAGTGCTTCGTGGGCGATCTCGACGGTGTCCTTGTCCACGGCCACCAGCCGGGTGGCGACCAACCGGTTCAGCACGGTCACCGAGTCGTCGTCACCACCGGTCAGTTCCGACTTCGGTACCCTGCGGCGAGTGTCATCGACACCGTCGCCGACCGCCACCATCGCCAGCAACAACCGCCGTACGATGTGTTGCTCCGGCTCGGACATCGAGGTGAACAGCTTCTCCGCCGCCTCGCTGATCGCGCCCCGAACGCCACCGGACTCCTGGTAACTGGCCAGGGCCATGGTGTTGCCTCGCCGCTTGTTCCAGGTAGCCGCCAACGCATACGCAAGCAGCGGCAGGGTGCCCGGTTGATGCCCGGCGGCGTCGACGACGTCCTCCAGCACCCGATCGACCAAGCCCCGCTCAACGTCGAGACCGACGACGGCTGCGGGTCCTTCCACGACGCTCCGCAGTTCGGAGATTCTCATCGGGCCGACCAGATACTGGTTGTCCTGCAGGATCTCGGCCAGGCCCGGTTCCTCGGCGCAGGAGGAGAAGAAATCTGTCCGCAGGCTGGCGAGCACCAGCGCGCTCGGGGTGGTCTCGTCGCCGGCGACGCTGACGGCTGCCGCACGGAGGGCCGCGATGAACGCTGCCCGTTCGGCGGCGTCCCTGCAGAGCGTGAAGATCTCTTCGAACTGGTCGACGATCAACACCACCGGCCCGGCAACGTCGAGTCCCTTCCTACCTGCGTCCGCGAGCGCCGCCTGGCGGGCAAGCGCTGCGAACCGAACCGGATCGTCCCGTACCTCGTCCACCGAGGTCCCGACCGAACTGCCCGCCAGAACCGCCAGGTGGCTGACCAACTCGGTCAGCGGCCTCGAGCCGGGTGTCAGCCGGACCTGCGGCCAGTCGGCGGAACCGGGAATCGGGAGGTCACCACGCGCCAACGCGGGCACGAGACCGGCCCGCAACAAGGACGACTTGCCGGAGCCGGATACGCCTACCACCAGCAACGGCAATCCGCGATCCTTGGCCGCGACCAGTCGGTCGACCAGTTTCGCGGTCAGCTCCTCGCGGCCGAAGAACCACTCGGCCTGGCCCGCGGCGAACGCGGACAAGCCTGGATAAGGGCAAATGCCTG
The DNA here is from genome assembly GCF_900090295.1 of Micromonospora coxensis. Taxonomy (NCBI): domain Bacteria; kingdom Bacillati; phylum Actinomycetota; class Actinomycetes; order Micromonosporales; family Micromonosporaceae; genus Micromonospora; species Micromonospora coxensis. Next base: position 6,139,292 of record NZ_LT607753.1, read on the forward strand.
GTACGGGCGGTTCGACGTACTCGGCCTTCTCCCACGCCCGCAGCTCGACACCGACGTCGCGCAGCAGGGGTGCCAGGTCCTCTGTTCGCGCGACCCACACCGTGTCCCGGCCCCAGCTGTCGTTGGTGTTGTACCTGGCCGACACGACACCCACGACCGTGCCGTCGGCACCCCGCACCGGGGCACCCGACATTCCCCGCATCACCGCGCTCGCCGTCAACCGACCCAGCCGCACCCCATCCCGGGTCGTACCACCCGCCCAGTGCCCTGGCGCGTCCAGGAAGCGATACTCCTGGAAGTCCGGCAGATCCACCGAACCTGTGACCACCACCTCGGCCCTGAGCCCGACGCCATCCGTGGCCGCCACGCCCGGCACGACCGCGGGAAGGCTGCTCTCTGCGCGCAACACCGCGAGGTCGTGCACCCGGTCAACGTTGATGATCCGCGCGGGGAAACCGCCCCCACCGGCCAACGGATCGACCCGCACCACACCGTCGATGTCTCCTGCGTGTGCGGTGCCCGCGTCAACGTTCCGCAGCACGTGCCACGCCGTCACGAACACGCCAGGCGCCACCTGAAAACATGTGCCTTCGGGGCGGCCCGCCGCATCGAGAACCCGGCCGAGAAACCCCGGAACCCGTTCGTCAGGCGCCATCAGGGAAGTGCCCCGCCGCAGCGCGGTAGGTCAGTGCCACCTCGATGGTCGCCTCGCTCGACACACCCGCGACGATCACGGTGCCCTTCGCCGAGAACTTCAACCCGAACTTGACCTGAACTTCGTCGGGCCGCAGCGACTGCTTGCCCAGTTGCGCAATGGTGCCCACGGTCGACGCCGCCACCGCGACAATCGCCTCCTGGGCGCGATCGAACGCGTCCGTCACCGTGTCGCGTACCATCTCCCCGCGCCCGGTCTCCTCTGAGCCGACCGGGCGGGCCACCTCGACCTCAAGGCCCACACCCGCCACGGAGACGGGAAGTACCACCGAACGACCAGTCAACAATGCCTCCCCAGGCCAATGGCACTTCCCCGAACCCGATCGCCCTTGTGACGGACCGACTACGGCCACACCACGATCGGTAGCACACGGGCGCAACGGCCACCGTCAACGGCCTTTTGACGATCCCGGGGCGGCCGGCTACGTCGCCCCGGCGACCGGCCGCCGGACCGCCCGGACGGACGCGGCGCGCAGCGCCACCGCGACGAGCCCGGCGCCGACGAGCCAACTCGTCGGCGGGGTCCACGCCGCGACCCAGCCCGCCTGGTCCGCCGCGCCGAGGGGCGCCTGCCGTCCGGGCCCGGTCAGCGCGAGGGTGGCGTAGCCGGCTGCCGCGACGAGGCACCCGACGGTGGCCGGGACGCGGCGGCACACGGTCGCCGTGAGCAGGGCGGTGGTGAGGCAGAGCGAGGCTCCGGAGAGCAGCGCGGCGGCGCTGGTGGCCTGGTCCTGCGGTGACGGTGGCTCGCCGAAGGACGGGGCGGCGGCGATGGCGGCGTCGTACGCCGACCAGGCGACGCCGGGCAGGGCCAGCGCCAGCAGCAGCCAGGGCCACAGCACGTGTCCGCACGGGTCGTCCGGCTGTTCGTGCTGGTCGACGTCGTCGGGGTGGGGCATGGTGACGATCCTCGTCGCGCGGCGCCCCGGACACCTGAGTCGCGGTACTCAATCCGGTGCGGCGACGAGCGCGGGGCCGGCGCGACGGACGCGGGCAGTCGGAGACGGTCAGGCCGGCAGCGACGCGGGCAGGCCGAACGCGATGACGTGGTCGGGCCCGACGAACGAGGTGACCTCGCTGATCCGGTCGTCGCGCACCGTCAGTACGTTCACCGACCAGGCCAGGAACGGGCCGTCCGTGCCCCGGCGCAGGTAGCAGGCCAGCGCCGGTTGACCGTTGGCGCTGGTGGGCAGGTGCCGCCACTGCCCGCACCGGGTCAGCGGCACCTCGCGGGCGAAGTCGACGACCGCGTCGAGGCCCCGGTACCAGTGCGGCATCGGCGGCATGGACCAGGTGACGTCCTCGGTGAGCAGGGCGACGAGCGCCTCGGCGTCGCCGTTCTCCAGGGCGGTGGCGTAGCCGTCGACGAGCCGGCGCAGGCGGGCGTCGTCCAGCCGCCGCAGGGTGCGGTGCTGGCTGGGCGCGGGAACCCGGTCGGCCACCACCCGGCGGGCCCGGGCCAGGGCGGAGTTCACCGAGGTCACCGAGGTCGCCATCATGGTGGCGATCTCGGCGGCGGAGAAGCCCAGCACCTCGAAGAGCAGCAGCGCGGCCCGCTGGTTGCCGGGCAGGTGTTGCAGGGCGGCGACGAACGCCAGTTCGACGGCCTCGCGTTGCTCGTATCGGGCGTGCGGGGCGGCGGGGGAGTCGGGCAGGCCGGCGTCGGGGTAGGGGCCGAGCCAGGCGACGTCGGTGGCCGGGGCGTCGTCGCGTACCGCCCGGTCGCTGGCCGGGCTCAGGTCGACCGGCAGCGCCCGCCGGTTGCGGCCGGCCAGCAGGTCCAGGCAGGTGCGGGTGGAGACCGTGTACAGCCAGGACCGCAGCGAGCTGCGCCCCTCGAAGCGGGGCAGGCCCCGCCAGGCGCGCAGCAGCGCCTCCTGCAGGGCGTCGTCGGCGTCGTGGGTGGAGCCGAGCATCCGGTAGCAGTGCGCGTGCAGTTCCCGGCGCAGTGGGGCCACCAGCTCGGTGAACGCCCGCGCGTCGCCGTCGCGGGCCCGCGCCAGGCCCGGCTCGGCGGCGTCGTCGGCCGCCCGCCCGTCACGTTCCGCCGGAATCACCCTCACGAGCGACGATTCTGCCGTACGACGGGAGTCTCGACTGCGTACGCACACGCGTCACGACTCGGGAGGACCCTGATGAGCACCACTTCCACCGATAACGTCACCGTCGGCGCCCTGGCGGTTCCCGACGGTCTGCTGCACTACGAGGTACGCGGACACGGCCCGCTGGTGGCGCTGGTGGCCGCCCCGATGGACGCCGGGGCGTTCGTGCCGTTGGCCGAGTTGCTGGCCGTCGACCACACGGTGCTGACCACCGACCCGCGGGGCATCAACCGCAGTCGGCTGCACGACCCGCACCAGGACTCGACGCCGCAGTTGCGCGCCGAGGACCTGGCCCGGCTGGTCGCCCACCTCGACGCCGGTCCGGCCGCCGTGCTCGGTTCCAGCGGCGGCGCGGTGACCGTGCTGGCGTTGGCCCAGGCCCACCCGGAGGCGGCGCACACGGTGATCGCCCACGAGCCGCCCCTGGTGGCGATCCTCGACGACGCCGAGGAACTGCTGGCTCGGGAGGAGGACATGATCGCCACGTACCTCTCCGGGGACCGCCTGGGCGCGGGCCGCAAGTTCCTCGCCATCGCCAACATCGCGCTGCCCGAGGAGGTCGTGCTGGGCATGTTCGGCGGCGAGCCGGAGCCGCAGGCCGCCGCCGACGAGCACTTCCAGTACGTGCACATGGTCCGGGGCACGATCCAGTTCCGGCCGGACGTGGCGGCGCTGCGCGCCGGCCCGACCCGGGTCGTCGTCGGCATCGGCGAGGACTCGACCGGCGAGATCTGCGACCGGACGTCCCGGGCGCTGGCCGCGTCGCTGGGCGTCGCCCCGACGATGTTCCCCGGCGGGCACATCGGCTTCGTCGAGGACCCGGGCACGTTCGCCGTCCGGCTGCGCGAGGTCCTCGCGCAGGGCTGACGGCCGGGTCAGTCCGGCGTGGCGAGGCGGGCGGCGCGGCCGTACAGGTAGCGCTGCTGCGGCAGGTTCATGGACCGCCGGGCCGCCCGCTCGTACGCCGCCCGGGCCGCGTCGAGCCGGCCGGCCCGCTCCCACAGGTGCGCGCGGGCGGCGTGCAGCCGGGGGTCGTCGGCGATCCGGGGGTCGGCAGCCAGCCCGTCGAGCAGGTCGAGCCCGGCCGCCTCGCCCGTGGTCATGGCCACGGCCACGGCGTGGTTCAGCGCCACCACCGGGTTGTCGGAGAGCCGGTTCAACAGCCCGTAGAGCGCCGCGATCTGCGGCCAGTCGGTCTGCTCGGTGCTGGGGGCCTCGTCGTGCAGCGCGGCGATCGCCGCCTGGAGCTGGTACGGCCCGACGTCGCCGCGCGGCAGCGCCGTCTCGACCAGGGCGACGCCCTCGGCGATCTGGTCCGCGCGCCAGAGCCGGCGGTCCTGCTCGGCCATCGGCACCAGCTCGCCGCCGGGGCCCACCCGGGCCGGGCCCCGGGCGTCGGTGAGCAGCATCAACGCCAGCAGCCCGGTCGTCTCGGGGTCGTCGGGCAGGGCCCGGCGCAGCATCCGGGTGAGCCGGATCGCCTCGCTGCTGAGGTCCACCCGGCGCAGCCGGGGGCCGGCGGTGCTGGCGTACCCCTCGTTGAAGATCAGGTAGAGCACGTGCCGGACGGCGTCGAGGCGGGCCTCGCGCTCGGCGCGGGCCGGCAGGGCGAACGGCACGCCGCTGTCGCGGATGCGCTGCTTGGCGCGGCTGATCCGGCGGGTCATGGTGCCCTCGGGCACCAGGAAGGCCCGGGCCACCTCGGCGGTGCTGAGGCCGCCGACGGCGCGCAGGGTCAGCGCGATCTGCCCGGCCGGTGGGAGCCGCGGGTGGCAGCAGAGGAAGAGCAGCACCAGGCTGTCGTCGGCCGGTTCCGGCCGGTCCGGCGGGTCGGCGAGCCACTGTCCGGGTGGCAGCCGCCGGGCGGCGTCGTCCTCGCGCCGCCGCCGGGCCTGCTCGCTGCGCAGCAGGTCGGTGAGGCGACGGGCCGCCACGGTGATCAGCCAGGCGCGCGGGTCGTCCGGCACACCGTCGACCGGCCACCGGGTCGCCGCCGCCAGCAGCGCCTCCTGGGTGGCGTCCTCGGCGAGGGCGAAGTTGCCGTAGCGGCGGACCACCGCGCCGAGGACCTGCGGCGCGTGCCGGCGCAGCAGGTCCTCGACAGCGGGCGGGCTCAGTGCAGGTCCTCGATGCCCTCGGCGACCGGCCGCACGTCGACGTACTCGCCCTCGGCGTCGGGGTTGACGAACCGGGCGGCGATCTCGGTGGCCCGGTCGAAGCTGTCGCAGTCGACGATCGTGAAGCCGGCCAGCACCTCCTGCGTCTCCGGGTACGGCCCGTCGGTGACCACGGGCGCGCCCCGACGCAGCCGGATCCGCCGGGCGTGCACGGGGGCGGTGAGGCCGTGCCCCTCGACCAGCTCGCCGGACTCGGCGATCTCGGCGTGCACGGCCTCCATGTGGGCGTGCATCGCGGCGACCTGCTCCGGCGTCATCGGCGGCGGGTCGTCACCGGGACGGCCCGCCATCGCGTCGTAGTCGCGCTGCGACCCGTACAGCATGATCATGTACTTCACGTGTCACTCCTCTCGGCCGGCCCCGGACGGGCCTTCACCGGGGACGTCGGAGCCGCCCGGGCACACCGGACACGTGCCGAGGGTAGGACAGGATCAGCCGACGGTGGCGCAGGCGAGCAGCGCGGCGGTGGGCAGCGCGAGCAGCCCGTCCGGGTCCCGGTACCGCGCGCAGAGTTCGTCGTAGCGCCGGCGCAGCGCATCGCGCACCGGCGGCGACTGGCGTCCCAGCAGCAGACCCGGCAGCCCCAGCCCGCCGGCCGGTCCGGCCCACCAGTCGTCCGGGTCGGCCCGGTGGGTCCACGCCAGCGTCACGCACCGCACACCGGTCAGCCCGGCTCCGGCGAGCAGGGCGGTCAGCCCCTCCTCGGTGCGCGGGAAGTCGTTGCCGGTCGGCACCCGGGGCAGCGGCACATCTGCGGACACCTCGGCGAACACCTCGCCCCAGAGCCGTTGCAGGGGCGGCTGCGGCCACGGCCAGACGGTGACCGCGAGCCGACCGCCGGGACGTACCGTGCGGCGCAGCTCGGCCACCGCGGCGCCCGGGTCACCGACGTGGTTGAGCACGAAGTTCGCCACGGCGGCGTCCACACCGCCGGTGACCACCGGCAGGTGCGGCAGCGCGGCCCGGACCAGCCGCGCCGCCGGCACGGCTTCCCGGGCGACCGCCAGCATCGACGCCTCGGCGTCCACCGCCACCACCGCCGCGCCCCGCTCGGCCGCCGACGCCGCCACCGTGCCCGGGCCGGTGCCCGCGTCGAGCAGCCGCACGCCGGCCCCGACGCCCGCCGCGTCCAGCAGCGCCCCGACCGGGTACGCGCACAACTCTGCGAAGCTGCGCGTGTACGCCGCCGCGCGCCCCGCCCACCGCTGGCGCTCGTACGCGTCGAAGCCGGTCGTCGTCATGGCGGCGTAGCCTAGCCTGCCGCGCCTACTCTGGACCCATGACACTGTGGGTGGTGCTCGGGATCGCCGGCGCGGTGGTGGCGGGATCCGTCGGCTGGGTCGCCTGGCGCGACCGGGAACGCGCGTCGTCCGCCGAGGACGGCCGGGCCGTAGCGGCGGCGTTGGACGACCAGCAGCGGTACGAGGCGGGTCGGCACGTCTCGCAGAGCACCGTCGTCCAGTGGGGCCAGCACCAGTGACGACCGTGATGCTCCGAGGTCGATGACGGCGTAGGTGGCCGCCGGCCGACGCCGGGGATGTACGAGGGGCGGTCACCGTGCGTGCCGGACGGTGTGCGCCAGCGGCACCGCCATCGGGCCGACGACGCCGCCACCGGGCGGGGCGGCGGCGGCCTCACCAGGGCCCGGGCACCGGGCGGCCCTACCCGTCCGGTGGACCACCTGAACCCGCGCCGTCCGGGCCATGGCGACGGCGACCTCCGACCGGCATGATCGACATACGGTCCGGGTACTGCGACCGCATCGGCAGGCACGCCAGGGGAGGCACGGGTGACCGCACGCTCGGGACGCAGGCCGCGAGGGTCGCTGGCCGCCACGCTGGCCGCCCTGGTCGCGGTCGGCTGCGCGGTCGGCGGGGTGGGCGACGGTGGACCGCAGGAGCCGGCCGCGCCCCGCCCGCAGCAGTCCGGGCAGGCGGCCCCACCCGACCCGGGGACGACCCGGGCCGACGGCACCACCAGCGTGGCGGAGTTCAAGGGCGACATCGAGGACGCCGTCGACATCGCCGAGCGCTACTGGGCGGCCCAGTTCCAGACCTCCGGCCAGCGGTTCAGCCCGGTCCGCCGGGTCGTGCCCTACCAGCGGGAGGGCGAACTCTCCTGCGGCGGTCAGCCCCTGCCGCGCAACAACGCGGTCTACTGCTCCCAGGGCGACTTCATCGCCTACGACGTCAACTGGTCGGTGGCCGCGTTCCGCCAGGTCGGCGACGCATTCGTGTTCTACCTGCTGGGCCACGAGTACGCCCACGGCGTCCAGGTGCGCCTGGGCATCCGCTACAGCTTCACGATCCAGCAGGAACTCCAGGCCGACTGCATGGCGGGGGCGTACCTCGGCGACTCGGTGCGCGACGGCACCCTCACCCTCGACAAGGGCGACCTCGACGAGTTCCGCGACGGGCTGCTCGCCGTCGGCGACGACCCCGACCAGCCGTGGTTCGCCGAGGGCTCGCACGGCACCGCCGAGCAGCGCACCGACTCGTTCTTCCGGGGCTACCGCAACTCGTTGAAGGCCTGTGACCTGAGCTGAGCGTCGGCTGCGTCACCTTCCGGCCGGGACGGCGGGCGGCGGGGCGGATGCGGCTGAGAGGATCCGGCGCAGACCCGTCCGCGTCCGAGGAGGCCCCGCTGAGCAGCACACACCCCGCCGCCGTGCTCTTCGACATGGACGGCACCCTGGTCGACAGCGAGAAGCTGTGGGACGTCGCGCTGCGCGAGCTGGCGCAGGAGTACGGGGCCGTCCTGTCCGACTCCGCCCGCCGCGCGGTGATCGGCACCAGCATGGCCGAGGCGATGCGGATCGTGCACGACGACTTCGGTCAGCCCCACCGCGACCCTGCCGTCAGCGCCGCCTGGATCGACGCGCGGATCCTGGAGTTGTTCCGCTCCGGCCTGCGCTGGCGGCCCGGCGCGCTGACCCTGCTGCGGGCGGTGCGCGCCGCCGGCATCCCCACCGCGCTGGTCACCTCCAGCGGACGCGCGCTGGTGGAGGTGGCCCTGGACACCCTGGGGCGGGACAGCTTCGACGCGGTGGTCTGCGGCGACGAGGTGGACTCCACCAAACCGCACCCGGAGCCGTACCTGACCGCCGCCCGGCTGTTGGACGTGCCGATCGCCCGGTGCGTGGCGATCGAGGACTCGCCGACCGGGGTGGCCAGCGCGCTCGCCGCCGGGGCGGCGGTGCTGGCGGTGCCGGCGGAGGTGCCGCTCGCGCCGACCGACGGCGTACACCTGCTGGAGAGCCTGACCGGGGCGGACCTGGAGCTGCTGGCGGCGCTGCTCGGCGAGCCGCCGGCCTGACCGGAACGACGAGGGGCCCCGCCGGTGACGGCGGGGCCCCTCGCTTTGCTCGGGTCAGTCGTGCGCGATCGCGCCGAGCACGTTGATCCGGGCGGCCCGCACGGCGGGCAGCACCGCGGCGATCACCCCGATGATCGCGGCCAGGCCGAGGAAGGCCGCCATCTGGCCCCAGGGCAGGACCAGCTCGGTGATGCCCTCGTCCTTGAGCGCCTCGACGACCGCCGCGCCCAGGCCGGTGCCGACCACCACGCCGAGCAGGGCGCCGAAGATCGAGATCACCACGGCCTCGACGGTGATCATCCGCATGGTCTGCGCCCGGCGCAGCCCGATCGCCCGCAGCAGGCCCAGTTCCCGGGTCCGCTCCAGCACCGACAGCGCCAGGGTGTTGATGATGCCCAGCACCGCGATGACGATGGCCAACGCCAGCAGGATCTGGATCATGGTGAGCAGGGTGTCCACCTGGCTGGTCTGCTGCTTGATGAAGGCGTCCCGGTCGGCCACCGACACCTCGGGGCTGTCGGCGAGCAGTCGCTCGAGCTGCGGCTGCACGTCGGCGACCCGGGCCCCCGGCGCGAGCTGCACGAAGCCCTGGATCGGCTGCGGGACGGCGAAGTCCTTCGTCGCCTGCTGCGGCAGCACGGCCGGGTTGGTCAGCTGGGAGCTCTCGTAGATGCCGCTGACCGTGTACCGCTTCGCCTCGCCCCGGGACAGCTGGACGGTGACCTGCGAACCGACCGACAGGTTGCGGGACGTCGCGGCGTCGGAGCTGAACAACATCTGGTCCGGCCCGAGCCGGCTGATGTCACCGGCGACGGCCTTCGCGCCGAACATCCGCTCCAGCGCCGTGACGTCGCTCGACGCCCCCACCCAGGTGCGCTCCCCGTCGATGCTGGCCATGTCGCCGTACTCGCCGTCGACCAGCTGCACGCCGGGGATCCGGGCCGCCTGCTCCAGCACCGCCGGGTCGAAGCTCGGCGGACGCGGGCCGGACTGCGCCCCGGAGATCACCAGTTCCGCCTTGACCCGGTCCTCCACCAGGGCGCTGAGGCTGCCCTTGGCCGAGTCCAGGATCACCGTCACGCCGGTGACCAGCGCGATGCCGACCATCAACGCCGCCGCCGTGATCGCGGTGCGGCGCGGGTTGCGCCCGGAGTTGAGCCGGCCCAGCTTGCCCGGCACCGACCAGGCGAAGATCGCCCCGAGCAGGGAGACCACCGGGCGGCTGATCAGCGGGGTCAGCAGCGCCACCCCGATGAAGGCGAACAGCACGCCGCCGAGGATGGTGGACAGGGTGTTGCCGCCGGCGTTGCCGCTGAGCCCGAGGAAGAGCAGCGCCGCCCCGATCGCGGTGACGACCGCCCCGCCCACGGTCACCTTGGTCAACGGGCGGTCCGGGGTGGCCACGTCCTGCATGGCGGCGATCGGCGGGATCCGCGACGCCCGCAGCGCGGGCAGCAGCGCCGCGACCACCGTGATCACCAGACCGACGGCGAACGCCCCGATGACCGCCGCCGCCGGCACGCCGAGCCCGGCCAGGGTGAGCCCACCGGCCAGGTTGCCGAAGACGTACGCCAGCAGCGCGCCGACCCCGATGCCGGCGGCCAGCCCCAGCACCGAGGCGATCAGGCCGACGGCCACCGCCTCCAGCACCACCGAGCCGATGATCTGCCGGCCGCTGGCCCCGATGGCCCGCATCAGGGCCAGCTCCCGGGTCCGCTGCGCCACGATGATCGAGAAGGTGTTGAGGATGAGGAAGGTGCCGACCAGCAGCGCCACCGCCGCGAAGCCGAGCAGGATCTTGTTGAAGAAGGAGAGCCCCTCCTTCAGCCCCGCCGCCGCGTCGGCCGACATCTGCTCACCGGTCTTGACCTCGAAGCCGGCGCCCAGGGCGCGGGCCACGTCGTCGCGCAGCGTCTCGTCGTCGACGCCGTCGGCGGCCGTGACGTTGACGTTGCTGAACACGTCCGGTTCGCCGAGCATCAGCCGCTGCGCCACCGGGGTGGTGAAGGCGATCTCGTTCGCCCCGCCGATCGAGTCCCGGTCACCGCTGTAACCGAAGACGCCGACCAGGGTGAACTCCTTCTTCGGCTCCAGGGTCAGCACCCCGACCCGGTCACCGACCTTCACCTTCGCCGCCTGGGCCAGCGCCGCGTTGACGACGATCTCGTCGTCGGCGCGCGGCTCCCGGCCCTCGCGCAGCTTCACCAGGTCGCTCTCGCCGAGCCAGTTCTCGCCCAGCTGCGGCGGCCCGAACGAGGTGACCACCTTGCCGTTGCTGCCGATCAGCCGGGCCCCGTCGGCGGCCACCACGCCGGTGGCCTCGGCCACCCCGGGCACCGCGCGCACCCTCTCCACCGTCGCCGCCGGCACCGGCGCGCCGACCTGCTCACCCTCCATCTCGCTGAGGGCGACCTTCGGCTCGGCGGCCACGTTGACGTCGACACCCTCGTACGCGTCGGCGAAGACCTGGTCGAAGGAGCGGCCGAGCGTGTCGGTGAGCACGAACGCGCCGGAGACGAACATGACGCCCAGCACCACCGCCAGGCCGGAGAGGATGAGGCGCACCTTGCGCGCCAGCAGGCTCTTCCACGTCGCGCGGAACATCAGCGCGCCACCTCGGCGGGCGTGTCGAGCTTCTTCATGGTGTCCAGCACCGTGTCGGCGGTCGGCTCGATCAGCTCCGAGACGATCTGCCCGTCGGCGAGGAAGATGACCCGGTCGGCGTACGCGGCGGCGGTCGGGTCGTGGGTGACCATGACGATGGTCTGGCCGTGCTCGCGTACCGAGTTGCGCAGGAAGTTGAGCACCTCCGCGCCGGACCGCGAGTCCAGGTTGCCGGTCGGCTCGTCCGCGAAGATCACCTCGGGGCGGGCGACCAGCGCCCGCGCGCACGCCACCCGCTGCTGCTGGCCGCCGGAGAGCTGCGCCGGGCGGTGCCCCAACCGGTCGCGCAGACCGACCGTGTCGATCACCGTGTCGTACCAGGCCGGGTCGGGCTTGCGGCCGGCGATCGACAGCGGCAGCAGGATGTTCTCCTGCGCGGTCAGCGTCGGCAGCAGGTTGAACTGCTGGAAGATGAAGCCGACCTTGTCCCGGCGCAGCGTGGTCAGACCGGCGTCGTTGAGCCCGGTCACCGTGGTCTCGCCGATCGACACCGTGCCCCGGGTGACCGAGTCCAGCCCGGCCAGGCAGTGCATCAGCGTCGACTTGCCCGAGCCCGACGGGCCCATGATCGCGGTGAACCGGCCGCGCTCGAACTCGGCGCTCACCCCCCGCAGCGCGACGACCTGAGCCTCACCGCTGCCGTACACCTTCCACACGTCGTTGGCCCGAGCCGCGGCCTGGGCCTGGCGGCCTACCGTCGCCGTCACGTCATCTACCTCTTCCGTCTGCCTGCGATGTCCCCACCGCCCCCGCTGGTCGGTGGGGCTGTTCCATCCTCGCCGCGCCGCGCCGCGGATCCGTCCGCCCGGGGACTGATCCGCGGCGGATTTCCCGCTGCGGGTCGGCCCCGATGCCGTCTCAGGGTTGTCCCCGATCCGCCTGCCCGCCGGCCCGGCCGGCCGACGCTACGGCCTCACGCCACGTCATGGTCAACCCCGCCACGCCGCCTTTCGTCACGGTAGGTGACGACGGCAACCACGCCGTCGTCGCGCCGGCGCCCCCGGCGTACGCGGCACGGCGTGGTCACGCCTTCGGGCGCACCAGCCCGGTCTCGTACGCCAGCACCACGGCCTGCACCCGGTCGCGCAGCCCCAGCTTGGTCAGCACGTGCCCGACGTGGGTCTTGATGGTGGTCTCGCTGACCGACAGTTCGGCGGCGATCTCGGCGTTGGACAGGCCCCGGGCCACCTGGACCAGCACCTCCCGCTCCCGTTCGGTCAGCGTGCTCAGCGCGCGCGGCGGGACCGCCGCCGGATCGGGCAGCACGTCGGCGAAGCGGTCCAGCAGCCGCTTGAGGATCCGGGGCGCCACCACCGCCTCCCCGGCGGCGACGGTGCGGATCGCGGTGACCAGGTCCTCCGCCGGCACGTCCTTGGCCAGGAAGCCGCTGGCCCCGGCGCGCAGCGCGCCCACCACGTACTCGTCGAGGTCGAAGGTGGTCAGGATGAGCACCCGCACCGGCAGCCGGGCGTCGACGATGGCGCGGGTGGCCGCCACCCCGTCCATCCGTGGCATCCGGATGTCCATCAGCACCACGTCGGGCAGCAGCCGGCGGGACAACTCCACGGCCTCCTGGCCGTCGCCCGCCTCGGCCACGATGTCCAGGTCCTCCTCGGTGCCCAGCACCATCCGGAAGCCGGTGCGCAGCAGCGGCTGGTCGTCGGCGAGCAGGATCCGTACCGGCCGGGCCGGCGCCGCGCCGTCGCTCATGAGTTCTCCCCGTCGTCGCTGGTGCTGCCGTACGGCCCGCGGGTGGTCCCGGTCACGCCGGCACCGTCCCCGCCGGCTCCACCGGGATCCGGGCCGACACCCGGAAACCGCCGCCCGGGCGGGCGCCGGTGCGCAGTGTCCCACCGTAGAGGGCCACCCGTTCGCGCATGCCGACAAGTCCGTGCCCGATCCGGTCGGGTCCCGGCGAGGGGCCACGGCCGGTGTCCTCGACCTCCACCGTCAGGTACCCGCCGTCGACGCGGACCCGCACCTGCGCGGTCGCCACCCCGGCGTGCTTGAGGGCGTTGGTCAGCGCCTCCTGCACGATCCGGTAGCTGGTCAACGACACGCCCTCCTCCACCCGGCCGGGATCGCCCTCGACGTGCAGGCTGACCGGCAGCCCCGCCTCGCGTACCTGCTCGACCAGCGCCTCGATCCCGGCCAGGCCGGGCTGCGGGGTCAGGTCGGCGGCCGGTTCGGCGTCGGTGCGCAGCACGTCCAGCAGCCGGCGCATCTCCCGCAGGGTCACCCGGCTGGTGTCCTCGATGGTGGCCAGGGCCTCGTCGGCGGTGCCCGGGTCGCGCCGCAGCACCCGGCGCGCCCCGGTCGCCAGCACGCCCATCACGCTCACGTGGTGGGCGACCACGTCGTGCAGTTCCCGGGCGATGCGGCGGCGCTCGTCGGCGACCGCCTGCTCGGCCAGGGAACGCTGGTTCTCCTCGGCGACCCGGGCCCGCTCCCGCAGCGCCTCGGTGGTGGCCCGGCGCGCCTGCACCGCCCGCCCCACCGCGTACGACAGCAGCCCGGTGAGCAGGTTGTTCAACACCAGGTACGCGGGCCCGACCTGCAACCCGCTCTCGACCGGGGCGAGCACGTTCGCCGCCGCCACCGGCACCCAGAGCAGCACCGCCGCGACCGCCGCCGGCCGGGCCGGCCGGTGCGCCGCCATCGTGTAGGTGAGCACCACGAAGGTCAGGCTCTGGCTGGCCGGGGCCTGGTCGAGGAAGGCCGGAATGGCCAGGGTGGCCACCGCGAGGCCCACCGCCGGCCAGGGTGCCACCCGGCGCAGCGCCACCGGCGCGGCGCACAGCACGCTCCAGGCCAGCCCGAGCGGCAGCCGGCTCGGCCAGAACTCGCGCGGGGTGAGCAGCGTGAACACGACCTCCACCAGCACCAGGGCGGCGGCGAAGAGGACGTCCCGGACGAGCGGGCGGTCCCGCCACCGGCGGGTGGGTGGATCGGTCATACCGCGACGCTAGCCGCCGGCCCCCGCGCGACCGGTCGTCGCCGACGGTGATCCGGTGCTCCTCCTCAGGGAGGAGGCCCCTCCACCGGACGGTCTCACTCGTCGGCGCCGGGGGTCACCGGGCCGGAGCGGGCGTCCCGCAGCGGGTCCGCCGCCGCCGAGGAGTCCGGGAACGGCGGCGGGGTCCCGCCGAAGCTCGGGCAGAGCGCCTGGTGGCTGCACCAGTCGCAGAGCCGGCTCGGCCGGGGGCGGAAGTCCTGCCGCGCGGTGGCCTGCTCGATCGCCCGCCAGAGCGCCACCACCGTGCGCTCGAAGCGCAGCAGCTCGTCGGCGTCGGGGGAGTAGTCGCAGACCTCGGCGTCCTTGAGGTAGAGCAGGCGCAGCACCCGGGGCACCACGCCCCGGGTGCGCCACAGCACCAGGGCGTAGAACTTGAGCTGGAACAGGGCCCGGGCCTCGAACGCCTCCCGGGGCGCCCCGCCGGTCTTGTAGTCGACGACCCGCAGCGCGCCGTCCGGGGCGACGTCGAGCCGGTCGAGGTAGCCCCGGATGAGCAGCTCGTCGTCGACGACCGCCGAGATCAGGCTCTCCCGCTCGGCCGGCTCCAGCCGGCGCGGGTCCTCCACCGCGAAGTAGCCCTGCAACAGCGCCGCCGCCGAGCGCAGGAACTCGGCCGTGCCCACCTCGTCGCCGGGGTCGAAGAGGCCGGCCAGCTCGGGCTGCTCGGTGACCAGCCGGTCCCACTGCGGGGCGACCAGGTCACCGGCGGCGTCCGGGGTGCGCCCGGTCGACGGAAGGTCGAACAGCCGCTCCAGCACGGCGTGCACCAGGGTGCCGCGGGCCTGCTCGACGGTGGGGCGCTCGGGCAGCCGGTCGATGCTGCGGAAACGGTAGAGCAACGGGCAGGTCTTGAAGTCCGCCGCCCGCGACGGCGACAGCGACGCCCGGACGGTGGCCGGCAGCGCGACCGCCCCGGGAGTGCCCTGCTGGTCGATCACCGGTTCCGCCGTCATGCCCCGAAGGTTAGGGCACCGGTGTGACAGGCCG